>JAAWSV010000014.1 GCA_022801715.1 Oscillospiraceae bacterium | reverse complement strand
GCCACGGCAAAGTGAAGCCGCCCGCTTGCTTCGTCCGTCAAGCGGAACAGCCTGTCCTGTATGCGGCAGAACGTGTCCTCAAGGCAGCGCCCAGAGAGGTGGAGTCATTGGAGCACAGCCAAGCATCCAGCTTGGTGCCGCCGGTGTAGTAGGAGGCCAGCACGTTCTGAGCGCGGTCCAGAGCCACGTCGGTCTGCCACTGGTCGGTGGCCACGGCGTCAAAGGCGGTCTGGCCGGAGGGGACAACCACCTTGCCGCTGTCGATGTAGGGCTTCAGCACGTCGAAGGCGCCGTTGAAGAAGTAGCCGGCGTTGTTGTCGGCGGGGTCACCGGCGGTGAACTCCATGTTGAAGGGGCCAGCGGCGTTGTCCAGATCCAGAGCGTCCCGGACGAACTCGCCCTGCAGCTTGCCCACGGTGTAGTTGTCAAAGGAGACATAGTAGCTGCTGTTGTCGTTCATGATCAGACGGTCATAGGCGATGACGGGGATGCCCGCGGCGCCAGCGTCGTTCATGACGGTATTCAGGCCGTTGCCGTCGATGGCGGCGATGATCAGAAGATCCACACCCTGGGAGATCATGTTCTGGATGTCGTTCACCTGCTGGTCGTTCTTGTTGTCAGAGTAGGTGACGATGGTGTTGTAGCCGGCGGCCTTGAACTGCTCGTCAAGGTAGGCGCCGTCGCGGTTCCAACGCTCAAGGGACTGGGTGGGCATGGCGATACCCACGGTCTTGGTCTCGCCGCCGGTCTGGCTGTCGCCGCCGTTGGTGGACTGGTCGGTGTCCTGGGTGTCGTTGTTGCCGCCGCTGTTGCCGGGGTTGCTGGCGCTGGTGCAGGCCACCAGAGACAGACACAGGCAGAGGGCGAGGATCAGCGCAAGAAACTTCTTCATGTTCATTCCTCCTATGTCGTTTTGGATTTGCAGAGAGGTCGGTAAGGCGGCCCCTCCGTTGCTCTAATTCTATAAAGTTGCTTTACCGATGTCAATACAAAACTTAGTAGGAAAAGAATATTTGTTGATATTATACGGATTATGTCGCATATATTTGTATATAATGATGGTCTGTAATGGCTATTATGTAAAGTGACTTTCCTTATTTGGGGCGTTTTTTCCCGATTTTTCTGCCGGAGACGAAAAAAGAGTTTGACTGCGGGAAAGTTCATGGTACAATATGTGGTATGGTTTATTAAAAAATGAGGGAGCCGGTGGTGTGCCGGCTTCGGAGGGAACAGGGAGATCGCCATGGATTTTGAAGCGGGAGGCGCGGAGCGCCGCCGGACGACTGCCGGCAGTATCTACCGGTATCTATACAACACAAGGGAGTTTTGTTCCCGTCAAAATCTGGCCCGGGAGCTGAATTTGAGTTTGCCCACCGTGTACCAGAACCTGTCCAAGCTGATGGCGGCGGGATTGGTACAGGACTCGGGAGAGCAGCAGTCCACTGGCGGGCGGAAGGCCAGCGGCCTCTCCATCGTGGCCGATGCCCGTGTGGCGGTGGGGGTGTCCATCTCGGCCAACCACCTGCGCTTGGTGGCGGCGGACCTGCGCTTGGAGGAGCTGGCCTATCGGAAGCTGCCCATCGACCCCATTGTCCGCTTCTCCGATATGGGGGCCCTGCTCAACCGGGAGCTGGAGCGGTTCTTGGACGAGTCCGCCATCGACCGGGACCGGCTCCTGGGCGTGGGGATCACCCTGCCGGCGGTGATGTCGCCGGACAGCCGCTACATCACGGCGGCCCCCACGCTGTCGCTGAAGGACACCACGCTGGAGGGCCTGACGGCGGATATTCCCTACCCGGCCTACGTGGAGAACGACGCCACCTGCGGTGGCTACGCGGAGTGGTTTTTGCAGAACAGCCACCGGGACATGGCCTACCTCTCCTTGGAGAACGGCGTGGGCGGCGCGATTTTGCTGGGGGGCGCCCCCTACAACGGGGACAACCGCCGCAGCGCCGAGTTTGGACACGTGTGCATCGAGCCCGGCGGCCTGCGGTGCAGCTGCGGCCGTCAGGGGTGCTTGGAGGCCTACTGCTCCCCCCGCCGGATTACAGAGAGCTATGGGACGCTGGAGGAGTTTTTTGCCCGGCTGGAGCGCCATGACCAGACGTGTGAGCTGTTGTGGGACAACATGCTGCGCCACATGGCGGTGGGGGTGTACAACATCCGCATGGCGCTGGACTGTGATGTGGTGCTGGGAGGCTTTTTGAGTGAGTATTTGGGTCCCTATCTGCCCCAGCTGAAGGAGTATGCCGCGGCGCTGAACCCCTTTGAGGAGGAGGCGTCCTATTTGCACCTGAGTACCCTCCGCCGCCACGCGGTTCCCTTGGGGGTAGCCCTGCACTTTGTTGCGGACTTTTTGGATGGCATTTGATAGGTGGAGAGGAGAGTGGCGTGTCCTGCTGTAAAAAAATTTGGGCGAAAAGGTTGACAAAGGAATGAATGTGTGGTAAGGTGTTTTTGTCAAAAGTGCATATCCTTTAGGATGAGCAACCGCCAGCCTTGAGCTGGCGGTTTTCTTTTTTATCTGCGCCAGCCGGGGAGGCCAGATGGAAGGAGAGGTAAAAAATGGACCATAGCGTTTTAATCAGGAATGGAACCATCATTGACCACTGCTCCGAGTACAAAGGGGACCTCCTGATCAGAGACGGCAGGATCGCGGCCGTCGGGACCGCGCTGCGCGAGGAGGCCGCGGAGGTCTACGACGCCTCGGGGATGCTGGTGCTGCCGGGAATTGTGGACCCCCATGTGCAGTTTGAGGTCCTCTATGGGAAGTTTCCCATGACAGACGACTTCGACACAGGGACGATGGCGGCGGCGGCGGGGGGTGTGACCACCATCATTGACTTCGCCGATCAGGCCCGCGGTGTTCCCGCCTATACCTATCTCACCCAGCGGCGGGCGGTGGCGGACGGCCGGGTCAATGTGGACTACACCCTGCACATGTCCCTGACGGACACCACCGTTCCGGCAGTGGAGGACATGGCCCAAGTGGTGGACAGCGGCATCACCAGCTTTAAGCTCTACATGGCCTACAGCCGCCGGGACCGTATGGTGAATGAGGGACAGATGCTGGACATTATGACCGAGGCTGCCCGGCTCAACGCGATCTGCGGAATCCACGGAGAGAACGACAACTTTGTGGAGTACATGACCCAAAAGCTGGTGCGGGAGGAAAAGACGGACCTGTGTTATTTCACCACGGCCCGTCCCGCCTTGGCGGAGGTGATTGCGGTCAACACCGCCATCGCCATTGCGGAGCACTGCGGATGCACACTGTACGTCCATCACTGCAGCTGCGCGGGGACGCTCTCGGCCATCCGGGAGGGCCGCCGCCGGGGGGTGCGGATCTACTGTGAGACCTGCCCCTGCTATCTGAACCTCAATGAGGAGGTCTACCAGCGGGAGGATGGGGCGCTGTATGTGGTCAATCCGGCCCTGCGCAGGAGGGATGACCAAGAGGCGCTGTGGCGGGGTCTTCAGACCGGGGAGGTGGACACCATAGGCACCGATCACTGCTCCTACACCAAGGAGCAGAAGTTCCGCCATCGGGGGGAGTTCAGCGCGATTCCGGCGGGACACCCCAATGTGGAGATCTCCCTGCCCCTCATGTACACCACTGGGGTGGCCACTGGACGGATCACCATGCAGCGGCTGATGGAGCTGATGAGCTATCAGCCGGCCCGGATTTTTGGTCTGGCGCCCCGCAAGGGGACGCTGCAGGTGGGCGGCGATGGGGATGTGGTGATCTTCGATCCAAGCAGCAGGTGGACCATGTCGCCGGACCGGCTCCTGACAAACGCGGATTTTACCAACTACGACGGCTGGCAGATGGAGGGCGCGGTGAAGGCGACCTTCCTGCGGGGGATGAAGCTCTTTGAGGAGGGCCGCTTCTGCGGTCCGCGCCACGCGGGGGCCTTTGTCCCGGCGGCTCCCTCCGCCTATATGCGGTGAGAGGGATGGCGGAGAGGATTTCTAAGAATAAGGAGGCAGCTATGGATTTACTGCAAGGCGTCAAGGTGATCGACATGACCCAGTTCCTCTCGGCATCCTACTGCTCGGAGATTCTGGGGGATCTGGGGGCGGATGTGATCAAGGTGGAGCCCCCGGTGAAAGGGGAGGTGTACCGCACCTATGGGCCCAAGTTCATCGACGGGGAGAGTACCAGCTTTCTGGCGGTCAACCGCAACAAGCGCAGTCTGGCACTGAATATCAAGCACGAGGAGGCCCTGTCGGCGCTGAAAAAGCTGATAGAGACCGCCGATGTTCTGGTGGAGAACTTCCGCGTGGGAACGTTGAAAAGGTTTGGGCTGGACTATGAGAGTCTGTCAAAGGAGAACCCCGGACTGATCTGCTGCTCCATCTCTGGCTTTGGCCAGACGGGCCCCTATGCGGGCAAGGGGGGGTTCGATTTGATTGCCCAGGCCATGTCCGGCATCATGTATGTGACCGGGGAGCGGGGCGGCGAACCTGTGAAGGTGGGCTACCCAATCACCGATATTGGCGGCGGGATGTATGGAGCCATCGGCGTGCTGGCCGCCCTAATGGGCCGGGAGCGCTCGGGAAAAGGGTGCCATGTGGATGCCTCCCTCTTTGAGACGGGGGCGGCTTGGGGGATGATGGCGGCGATGAGCTACTATGCCGACGGTTCCATCGGGACACGGATGGGCTCGGCCTCCCCCCTGAACGCCCCCTATGAGGCCTTTCGGGTGTCCGACGGCTCCTTTGTCATGGGCAGCGGCAACCAGGCCCTGTGGGAAAAATTCTGTGACATCTTCTCGATGTCCCATCTGAAGGAGCGGGAGGAGTACCGGGAGAACTGGCAGCGGGTGGAGCACCAAGAGGCACTCCACAGGGAGATTGAGGAGCAGCTGCGCTCGTACACGGTGGAGGAGTGCATCCGGCGGCTGGATGAGGCGGGGATTCCCTGCGGCGTGATCAACTCCATTGATCAGGTGGTGCAGGACCCCCATCTGCTGGAGCGGCACATGGTTCTCCAGATGAAGCACCCCAATGGGGAGACCATACCGGCGCTGGCGCTGCCCCTGCGGTTCTCCGGACAGGTCTGTGCCGCGAGAAGGGGCCCGCCAAGTCTGGGGGAGCACACAGAGGAAATTCTCGGCGGGATCGGATACTCCCGCGAGCAGGTGCACTCCATGGCGGCGGCGGGCGCTGTGGGGGTGCAGGGATGAGAGGGGGGACGAGGTGCGTATGATGCGGACAGAGGAGCAATACGCCGCACGCGTCGCCGGGGGAATCCGGGAGGCGGAGCGGTGTCTCCAGTGCCATGACGCCCCCTGTACAAAGGGCTGTCCCGCTGGTGTGGATGTCAAGCGGTTTGTGGGATTGCTGCAAAAGGGGGACTGTGCCGCCGCCGCGGCGGCGATTGAAAGGGACAACCCGCTGGGGCTGATCTGTGGATATGTTTGTCCCTCGGCGGAGACCTGCCAGAAAAATTGTGTCTCCGCGGCCTTGGGCCGGCCCATTGATATCCGCGCACTGCAGGCCTGCGCCATCACACGCGGACGGATGCACCCGGCGTCCTATCAGGCTGCGGCGGCCTGCGGTGGGGAGCTGCGCTTCCTCCGGGAGGGGGCGGTGGAGATGGTGTCGTACCTGCCGGATGGTCAGGGCGCGGTGGCCGTTGTGGGTGGCGGGCCGGCGGGCCTCTCGGCGGCTTGGTATCTCAAGCAGTTTGGGTATCAGGTGAGTATCTACGAGGCGTCAGACCGATTGGGCGGCCGTCTGACCGGGGGCATTCCGGCATTCCGGCTGTCTCCGGAGCTGGTGCAGGGGGAGATCCATCGCTTGACAGAGGACATCGCCGTACATACCGGTGTCCGGCTGGGGCGTGACTTGACAGTACGGAAGCTGTTCCAGCGGGGATACCGGGGCGTCATCTTGGCCTTGGGCAAGATGCGCTGCCGGGCGCTGCCGATTGAGGGCGCCGAGGCCGTGGATGTCTATACAGCCGACCAGATTCTCACCGGTTCCGATTGGTGTGGGGAGGGCCATGAGAGGGCGGTGGTGATCGGCGGCGGCAACGTGGCGATGGATACCGCCCGGGTGCTGCTTCGGAGGGGCGTGGGGCAGGTGACCATCTGCTACCGGGGCGGCAGTCTCCAAGTGAAGGCGCTGCCGGAGGAGCGGGAGGAGGCCTTTCAGGAGGGCATCGCGCTCCAGCTCTGTGCCGTGCCGCTTGCGGTGCAGCAGGAGAACGGCCGTGTGACGGGCGTGCGCTTTCGCCGCACCGCGCCGGAGAGGACACCGGCAGGCGGTACTGCGCCGGCACCCCTGCGGGAGACATACGATTTCACTGTGCCGGCGGATATGCTGGTATTTGCGGTGGGATACGCCCTTAAGGAGGCAGACCTGCTGGAGAGCGGTATCGCCATCTCCGGCGGACAGATCGCTATAAAGGAGCGGTACCGTGCGGACGTGGCGGGGGTCTTTGCCGCCGGCGACGCGGCGGGAGGACGGACCGTGGTGGAGGCGGCAGGGGGCGGAAAAGCCGCGGCCTATGCGCTGCACACCTATCTGAGGGAGGAGGGGAGAGGCTATGAGAGATCTGTCCATTGAGTTTTTGGGGTTTCGCTGTAAAAACCCGTTCTTTCTGGCCGCGTCTCCTGTGGCGCGTACCGGCGACATGGTTTGCCGGGCCTATCAGGCGGGCTGGGGCGGCGTGGTGACAAAGAGCATCTCCTTGGACCAGGACCTGCCCGACCATGGACTCTCCCCCCGGTTTGTGGGGGTCCGCAGCGGCGGCGCGGATCATATGCTCCAGCGCAACTACACCGGCATGGGAAATATTGACTTCCGGATTGATATGTCGGTACAGGAGACCTTTGACGGCTTTGCTTGGGCGAAACGGCAGTTTCCTGATCACATGCTGATTATCAGTATCAAGTGCCGCTATCAGAGGGAGGACTGGCAGGAGATGGCCCGGCGGTGTGAGGTCGCCGGAGCGGACGCCATCGAGGCCTGCCTCTCCTGCCCGGACAGCAGCGGGCTCCCTGTCTGCTGCAACCCGGAGGCGGTCTGCCGCGTGATCGGCTGGATCAAGGAGGCGACAGTCCTGCCGGTGATGGTCAAGCTGGGGGGCATCTGCGACAGCATCGGCGCCATTGCCCAAGCGGCCTTCGGCGGCGGGGCGGACGCGGTGAGCGGGATCAACACGCTGAAGGCCGTGGGCGGCTGGAATCCCGTTACCAGGCACATGATGCCCACCGTGGGAAATGAGACCGCGGTGGTGGGACTCTCCGGCGGAATGATCAAGCCCACCGCGCAGTACTGCGTCTATGAGATGGCCCGCCGCAATCCCGGCAGACCCATCTCGGGTATCGGCGGCGTGACCTGCGGGATAGACGCGCTGGAGTACCTGCTGCTGGGGGCCAGCACCGTGCAGGTGGCCACGCAGGTGATGCTGGAGGGCTATGGAGTGGTGGAGGATTTGCAGCTGACGCTGTCTAACTATCTGGAGGAGAGCGGAGCTGCCGATGCTGCGGAGCTTGTGGGTACTGCCGTGGGGCAGGTGCAGCCCTCCACGGAGGCGTTGAGCCGGGAGCAGCAGCTGCGGGCCGTGATTGATCAAAACCGGTGCATCCGGTGCGGCCGCTGCTATGTGTCCTGCCGGGATGGGGCCTATCAGGCGATTCGGTTTGGCCCTGACCGCGTTCCGCAGGTGGACAGGGCGCTGTGTGCCGGCTGCGGACTGTGCCGGATCGTCTGCCCGGTGCCGGGGGCGATCCGATACGCCGATGCGGCGGACGAGACACGGCTGAGAGATGGTTTGAATTGAGAGGACACTGTTTAGGAGGTGCGCTGTGAAAATTCACCACTTGGGAATTGCCGTCAACAGTATAGAGAAGACCCTGACGGTCTATCGGCAGCTGTTCCCGGACCTGAAGGCGGAGCGGGAGCCCCTGCGGGAGGGGGCCTCTATGGAGATGGTCATGATAAAAACTGAGAGCGGCCCGCTGCTGGAGCTGATGCAGCCGCTGCATCCAGACGGGGATATCGGACGCTTCATCGCCAAGCGGGGGGAGGGCATCCACCACATCGCCTATGAGACGGCGGATATCTATGCGGTCTGCGCACAGTGCAGGGAGCAGGGGTACCGTGTGCTGGGAGAGATCACCCGAGGCGCCGGCGGCTGCGACACCTTTTTTATCCACCCCAAGGATACCTGCGGGGTACTGACAGAGTTTGTGAGCTGCGCCGGTGAAGCGCAGGGGAAGTGAGGGAGTACCGATGACAAAGAGACCTCCGCGCGTCATTCTGGCAAAGCCGGGACTGGACGGGCATGACAAGGGCGTCCGTCTGGTGGCGATGTCCATGCGGGACGCGGGCTTTGATGTACACTACTTGGGGCTGCGCCAGAGTATAGACAGCATCGCCGCCGCGGCCAAGGAGCGGGACGCGGATTTTATCGGCTTGAGCGTCCTCTCCGGTACCCACCTGCGTGTGGCGGACAGGATGCTGCAAAAGTTGAGAGAGGAGAAGCTCCGCTGCCGGTTTTTCATTGGCGGCGTCATTCCTAAGGCGGACGTCCTCCGGCTGCTGGAGCTGGGCGTGGACAACGTATTTCCGGTGGGGACCACCTTTGCGGCCATGAACCAGTGGATTTTGGAGCACTGCGAGGAATGAACGCTGCGACTACAGGAGAGGAGCATCAACATGGCGGAAGTGAAACAGTTTTTTACAGAGTCGGGGATGGCGGTTAAGCCGCTGTACACACCGGAGGATGTAGCCGGCATCAGCTATGACGAGGCCTTGGGGCATTCCGGTCAGTTCCCCTACACCAGAGGCGTATATGAGAGCATGTACCGGGGCAGGACGTGGACCATGCGGCTCTATTCCGGTCTGGCCACGGCGGAGGAGTCCAACGCCCGGTACAAGTACCTTCTGTCCCAGGGGTCCACTGGGCTGTCAGTGGCCCTGGACCTGCCCACCCAGCTGGGCTACGACTCGGACAATCCCCTTGTGGAGGACGAAGTAGGCCGCATCGGCGTGGCTATCGACACGCTGGCCGACATGGAGGCCCTGTTTGACGGCATTGACTTGGGGAAGGTGAGTACCTCCTTTACCATTAACTCCACCGCCATCATCATCTTGGCAATGTATGTGGCGGCTGCGATGAAGAAGGGGACGCCCATTGACCAGATCGCCGGCACCACCCAGAACGACATGGTGAAGGAGTTTCTGGCCCGCAATACCTATATCTTCCCGATTGAGGACCATATCCGCATCAGTGTGGACATGATCGAGTACTGCGCACAGCACATCCCCAAGTGGAACCCCATCAATATTGCGGGCTACCACATGCGGGAGTCCGGCGCGGACGCCGTACAGGAGCTGGCGGTGGTGCTGGCCACGGCGGAGATGATCGCCGATGAGACCTTAAAGCGGGGTATTGACATCGACAGCTTCGCGCCCCGCCTGTCCTTCGAGCTGTGGACCGGCACGGACTTCTTTGAGGAGATCGCCAAGTACCGGGCGGCCCGCCGGATGTGGTCGGGAATCGTCAAAAACCAGTACGGCGCGAAGAACCCAAAATCTCTGCTCTTCCGTGTGTTTGCCGGGGGCAACGGCATCACGCTGACGGCCCGGGAGCCGCTGAACAATATCATCCGGGTTACATTGCAGTGTCTGACCTCCGCCTTGGGGGGCGCACAGGCGATTCACACGCCCGCCTATGACGAGGCCATCGCCACCCCCACCAAGTCCTCCGCTTTGATGGCCCTGCGCACCCAGCAGGTGATTGCCTATGAGTCCGGAATCACCAAGACGGTGGACCCCTTGGGCGGCAGCTACTATGTAGAGCACCTGACAGATGAGCTGGTGCGGCAGGCGGCGGAGAAGATGGAGGAGCTGAAAAGGCAGGGGGGCCTGATGCGTGCGGTAAAGGAGGGGAGCCTCCAGCGGGAGATCCAGCAGCGGGCTTACGCGGCGGAGCTGGCCATCCAGAGAGGGGAGCGGACGATTGTCGGCGTGAACCGGTATCAGGACGAGGAGGCCGACAGCATCGAGCCGCCCATCTATCAGGCGGACAGCGGCGTACGGGACAAGCAGGTGTCCCGTCTGCGGAGGGTGAAGGAGCAGCGCTCCGATACCGCCGTGGCAAAGGCACTGGAGCGTGTGCGAAAGGACTGCGCGGCGAAGGTCAACATCTTCCCCGCGGTGCTGGAGGCGGTGAACGCCTACGCCACCGTGGGCGAGATCACCGATGCCATGCGCGCTGTCTTGGGCGAAACCATCCAGCCGCCGATTTTCTGAGGGGAATCCCCGTGACGGGGAAGGCCGACAAGGAACATGGTGGAAAAACTGGAAAATTTTGAGCAAATTGTATAATTTCTATTGACAAAGTCTGCGGATTGCTGTATAATATAGCCATTCAATAGAGGGGCACAGAAAAACTTCATAGGATGAGTATCATTCAGGATGAGCAGCCGCCAGCCTTACGCTGGCGGCTTTTTTCATCATCGGGCTGTCGATAGTTGTCGAAGGGAAGTGAGATATGGATATCATCATCAGAAACATCTCGGATCTATACACCTTTGATCAGGAGCGGCGCCGCGAGCGGGGGGTGGATCTCCGCATTGTGGATGGCGAGATCAGGGAAATTGGCCACGGAGTCTCCCTGAAGGGGGCGGACCGGGTTTTGAGCGGCGAGGGCAAGCTGGCCCTGCCGGGACTGATCAACACACACCACCACTTCTATCAGAATGTGACGCGCAATGTGCCGTTGATGCAGAAGGGGGGACTGCTGCGCTGGCTGCTGTTCTCCTACGGAGCTTGGAGTGAGCTGGAGGAGGAGGATGTCTATGCCGCTGCCCGTCTCTCCGCGGCGGAGCTGCTCCTCACCGGTGTGACAACCTCCATGGACTTCATGTACTGCTTTCCCCAAGGGCGGCGGAGTTTGATGGACCCGGAGTTTCAGGCGGTCTCGGAGCTGGGGCTGCGCTTCCACGGATTTCGCGGATGTATGCCGATGATGGAGGGCGATCTGCCGGTCAAACTGAAAAAGGTCCTCGGCATAGAGGCCAAGGACCTGATGGAGGACCCAGATACGATTCTGACCGCCTGTGCGGACACCTTTTCCCGGTACCACGACCGCAGCCGCGGCGCCATGACCCGCGTGGGCGTGGGGCCGACCACCGTTCCCTTTGCCATGCCGGAACTGCTGCGGGAGTTCCAGCGGATGGCGGAGGAGCGGGATGGACTGCTCCATACGCACCTGCACCCCCGCCCGGACGAGAGGGCCCTGTGTCAGGCCCGCTTCGGCACAACGCCCCACCGGTACTTGGAGGACATAGGGTGGTTTGGCCCGCGCCTCTCCTTGGCCCATGTTACCCAACACACCGATGAGGAGATCGCCATTCTGGCCAAATATGGGGTCAGTGTGACCCACTCGCCCTCCTGCCACATGCGTCTGGGCTATCCGGTGGCGCCGGTGCCGGCATGCGTTAGGGCCGGGGTCAACGTGACAATCGGTGTGGACGGCGGCTCCAGCAACGACTCCGGGGACATGCTGGCGGAGCTGCGCAGTACCCTCTATGTCCACAGGATTCAGGGGGTCCATCGGGACTTTGGCCCGGAGGAGTGGTTCGATGCGGAGGATGTTTTCCGGATGGCCACCAACAATGCCGCCAAGCTGCTACGGCGGGACGATATCGGCAGTGTGGAAATCGGGAAGATGGGGGATATTATCCTAATCGACATGAATCAGATCGCCTACGGCAGCGCCATGTCGGACCCCTTGGGCGCACTTATCTACTGCGGCTGTAATCATCGGATTGACACCGCAGTGGTAAATGGCAGGATCGTGGTAGAAAATGGGGAATTGGTCTCCGCTTCGGAGCAGGAGATTGTGAGGGAGGCCAACCGCGTCACCAGAAAGCTTCTGGAGGGGGCGCGGCGGCGGACGGGGATCGACTATACCAAGGCTTTGAGCCCTGAGCTGTTGGCGCAGCTGAGCTGAGTGCCCTTTATCCGCGCGTTTTTTGCGGGGAGGAATCCCGGCAGAAGATAAATAAAACATATAGGAGGCAAACAGATGAAAAGGTTATTGGCAATTCTTCTCAGCATGTGCATAGTTCTGACCATGGCGGCATGCGGCGGACCGGCGAATCCCAACAACAGCGGCGATACTGAGAATGGTGACCCTGCCTCCGATGCCGGCGGCAGCCCGGTCTATATTGGCTGCATTCTGCCCATATCCGGCAGCTCGGCCTACGACGGGGAGAGCGCCATGAACGGCGCTAAGGCGGCGGCCAAGTACATCAACGACAACGGCGGAGTCCTCGGCGGCCGCAGGATTGAACTGATTATTGAGGACAGCGCCACAGATCCGGATACCGCAGCCTCCGCGGCGGAGAAGCTGATCAACAGC
Organism: Oscillospiraceae bacterium; assembly: GCA_022801715.1. Taxonomy (GTDB): domain Bacteria; phylum Bacillota; class Clostridia; order Oscillospirales; family Oscillospiraceae; genus CAJFPI01. The sequence continues at coordinate 45,061 of JAAWSV010000014.1, read as the reverse complement.
GACCACGTCTCCGCGCTGGTCGGCGGCTTCAACAGCTCCTGCACCGCGGCGGTTATGCCCATTGCCGCCCAGTACGGTGTCCCTCTGGTGACAGCCATTGCCACCTCCGCCAAGCTGACGGAGGAGGGCAACGAGTGGTTCTTCCGTGCCGTGGGAATCTCCAGCCTCTATATCAGCTCCTTCGCGGAGAAGGTGATCAACGAGATCGGCGGCAAGAACATCGCCTATATCTATGAGAACGGTGACTGGGGTCTGGGATCTGTCACCGCCTTCCAGCAGTGTGTAGAGGGACTGGGCGGCACCACACTGACCACTCAGGTGGTCAACAGCACTGACGCGGACCTCTATACCCAGTTGACCGCCATCAAGAACGCCAACCCAGATGCGGTCTACGCCGTCTCCAACTTGGCCAACGCCGTGCGTATCGCCCAGCAGGCCAAGGAGCTGGGGATTACCTGCCCCATCATCGGTGAGGGCGCATGGGCCTCCGGCGATTTCCTGTCCCAAGCGGGAGACGCCGCGGAGGGGATCTACGGCATGGTGGAGTACCTGCCCGATATCAATACCGAGCTCAACCCCATGTTTACCCAGCTCTACAGTGAGATTACCAATGGGAAGTCCCCCGACAAGTATGCCGCCTGTGACTTCAACGCCGTTCTGGTCATGGCCAACGCCATTGACAAGGCCGGCAACACCGATGCCGCGGCCATCCGGGATGCCCTTCGGGAGACGGACATGACTATCGTTACCGGCAGTATCAAATTTGACGAGAAGGGTCAAGGCTACGGCTTTGAGACCTTCCTGTCCAAAAACGAGAATGGTGCCGCCATCTGCGCCGGCTCCGCCATCGTATCGGCAGGCTAAGCCGCGGTACGGTTTCCGGCCAACATCCGTTGAGGGGAGCGGACTCCCTTTGACCTGTCAGCAGGAGGAAAACTATGTTCTCACAACTACTCCTTAATGGTATTGTACTGGGCTCCGGCTATGCGCTGATCTCGGTAGGACATACCATCATCTTTGGACTGATGCGGGTGTCCAACTTCGCCCATGGTGAGCTGTATATGCTGGGGGCGTACCTCACATATACCTTTGTCAACCTGCTGGGACTCCCCTTCTATGCGGGGCTGCTCCTGTCTCTGCTGGGCGGTGCGCTGCTTGGGTATCTTCTCAACCGCTTTGTCTTTCGCTATGTGCGGGACGACTCTACAGTGAATGGTCTTGTGACCATCGGACTGTCCATCTTTCTGACAAACATTGCCCAGTATCTGTGGGGCGCTGCGCCGAGGAGTATCCACAATCCCTTTGCCGGCGACACCATCTTTGTCCTCGGCGCGGCGGTGACACCCGCCCGGTTCTTCATCATCTTCGCCTCCGCGGCGGCAATCCTCCTGTTCCACTGCCTGATCAAATACACCAAGATCGGAAAGGCCTTCCGCGCCACCTTCCAGAAGCGGGAGGCGGCGCAGCTGGTGGGAGTGGATGTGGAGGCCATCTACTCTCTGAGCACCATCCTTGGGACGGTGATGGCCTGTCTGGCCGGGGCCCTGCTGGGTCTGGTTTACAGTTTGGAGCCGGCTATGGGCATGAAGGCAATCTCAGTGGCTTGGGCGGTGGTGGTCACCGGCGGCGCGGGCAACTTTGTGGGTGCCATCTCCGTGGGCTATTTTATCGGCATTGTGGAATCGCTGGGCGGTGGCTACATCTCCTCCGCCTATAAGGACGCGTTTCCTTTCCTCATGGTGGTGATCGTCCTGCTGGTGAAGCCCAACGGCATTTTTGCCAAATCCGGCAGTCGAATGAACGGTTAGAAACGGGGGTGACAGGATGCGAACAGGTAGATTTGGCCATCATGAGAAAAAATTTGTCTGCTGGACGGCGCTGCTGGCGCTGCTGCCCCTTCTGAGCCGCTCCGAGTATGTGCAGCACCTGTGTGTGACGGCGCTGATCTATATTCTGACGGCCCAAGGGCTGAACATCGTGCTGGGCTACTGCGGCACCATGACCTTGGGGCAGGCGGGGTTTTACGCCATCGGCGGCTATGTCTTTGCCATCGCCATGACCAAGGCCGGTCTCGGCTGGTGGACGGCGCTGCTGGCGGCGGTAGCGGTGACCACAGCGGTGGGCTTCCTGCTGGGGGCCATCAGTCTGCGGGTGCGGGGCAGCTCCTTTATCATCATCACGATCCTGTTCTCCAGAATCGTGCACATGGTCCTGCTCAACTGGATTGAGATGACCAACGGACAGGCCGGCATCACCGGCGTCCCTGCCCCGGTCCTGTTTGGGCGGGTGCTGACAGGCAAGGTGGGTCTCTACTACTTTGTTCTGATCTTTGTGGTGCTGACGCAGTTTTTGACCGGGCGCTTGGTGGACTCCAAGATCGGCCGCGCCTTTATTGCCGTGAAGCAGGATGAGTCCCTGGCCACCAGCTTGGGGATCTCCCCCTACCACTTCTCTCTGGCCGCCTTCTCCATCAGTGTGGCGGTTACCGCGCTGGCCGGTGTGCTCCACGCCAGCTACGCCCAGATGGTGAGTCCGGAGATGGCCGGCTTCAACAATGTGATGCTCTACATCATTATGATGACGGTGGTGGGCGGCCGGGGTACCCTGTGGGGGCCTGTGCTGGGGGCATTTATCTTCACCTTCCTGCCGGAGTACCTCCGTGTGGCGGACACACTGCGGATGCCGATCTTCGGCGTACTGCTGATTGTGCTGGTGCTCTTTATTCCCGACGGGCTGATTCCCACCTTCTATAAGGCGCTGCGCCGCTGGCAGGCGCGGCAGCGGACAGGAAAGGAGGCGGCATAATGGCACTGCTGGAGGTCAAAAATCTGACAAAGGAGTTCGGCGGACTGAAGGCGGTGAAGGATGTGTCCTTCTGCGTGGAGGAGGGGCAGATCGTCAGCCTGATCGGCCCCAATGGCGCCGGCAAGACCACCACCTTCTCCATGGTGACAGGGCTGGTACAGCCCACCGCCGGCCGCGTTCTCTTCAACGGGGAGGATATCACCGGTATGCAGGCCTATCAGGTGGCCGACAGGGGACTGGTGACCACCTTCCAGAAGACCAAGGTCTTTCCCACCCTGACCGTGGGGGAGGCGGTGATGGTGGGCACCCACAGCAAGCACGATACCTCCCCCTTGGACATTCTGCTGCGCAGCAGGAAGTTTTACAGCGAGCGGGAGAAGGCTGAGCGGAAGGTGGAGGAGGTGCTGGCCTACACGGGGCTGGAGAGCAAGCGGGACTACATGTGCACCAGCCTCTCCTATGGGGAGCAGCGCATTCTGGAGATCGCCGTGGCCATGGCGGCCAGTCCCAAGCTGCTGCTGCTGGACGAGCCCGCCGCGGGGCTGAACCACACCGAGTCCGACAATCTGCTGCACATGATCTACGGTTTGCGGGACGCGGGTATGACCATCCTGCTGATTGAGCACGACATGCACCTTGTTATGCGGATCTCCGACAAGGTGGTGGTGATCAACTTCGGGGAGCGGATCGCCTTCGGTACGCCCCAAGAGGTCACCAGCAATGAGGATGTGATTGAGGCCTATCTGGGCGCGGGAGGTGATGATTGATGCTGCTGGAACTGCATGAGGTCTGCACCGGCTATGGAATGGTCCAAGTGCTCAACGGACTGAGCCTCCATGTGGAGGAGGGAAAGCTGGTGACCATTGTGGGCCCCAACGGGGCGGGGAAGACCACCACCCTGCGCACTATCTGCGGTCTGCTGCCGGTAACGAAAGGGGAGATCCTCTTTGCCGGCGAGCGCATCGACAATCTGAAATCGGACAAGATTGTGAAAATGGGCATCGCCCACTGCCCGGAGGGGCGGCAGATCTGGCCCAACATGACGGTGATGGAGAATTTAGAGCTGGGCGCGTTTATCCATCGCTCCGGCGTCAAGGCAGACATTGACCGGATGTTCACTCTGTTCCCCATTCTGAAGGAGCGGAAAAATCAGCACGCGGGTTCCCTCTCCGGCGGAGAGCAGCAGTCTCTGGCGGTGGCCCGGGCCCTGATGCTCCGCCCGAAGCTGATCCTCTTTGATGAGCCCTCCTTGGGCCTGTCGCCTAAGCTGATCACGGAGACACTGTCTCTGATCAAGCGGATCAATCAGGAGGAGGGGATCTCCGTTCTGCTGGTGGAGCAGAACGCCCGCATGGCGCTGAAAATCGCCCACGAGGGGTACGTCTTGGAGAAGGGTGTCTCTGTTTTGGAGGGGAAGGCGAGCAGCTTGGCAAATGATGACTATGTTCAGAAGTCGTATCTCGGTATGTGAAGGGCAGCATCTGGACGGAGACATCGGTGCTCTCCTTGCGCAAAAGCGCGTTTGAGAGCAGATAAAGCAGATAAAATAGCAGTGGCCGCCAAGTATGACTTGGCGGCCATCACCGTTATGGCAAGTCTTTTGTTTATTATAGCAGAAAATGTCAAATACTGCAAGGAGTTTTTTATACAACATGGGGGATTCTGCGAAATCTCTACACTTCCTCCCGTCGGAGCGGCAGCAGTTCTGCGGCGATGGGGAGCAGGATCAGTGCCAGCAACGCGGCTCCGTATACCCATCCGGGAACGAATGCTGTGTTGCGTTCCACAAACAGCTCCAAGGCGGCCGCGGTACTTCCCCAGCGGCGTGAATATGTGCTGATCTCCGGCCCGATCCAGTAAGACCAGAGCAGCCCGGCGGAGAGTACTGCCGAGATTCCGGATACTATCAAGCTCTCCCGCCGGTAGAGGCTGCGTATCTGTGCCTCCTCAGCCCCCAATGCCCGCAGGACCGTGTTGCTCTCCCGGTCCGCCGCATAGACCGACCGCGCTCCGTTGGCCAGCACGACCAGGGCAAACGCGATCAGCAGCAGCGCGATGATCGTGCGCGTGCTGATGTGATGGATCGACGCGTCCCGCATAGATACTGTATGTTCCCGGTTGTTTTCCAGATGCGCCCGGTTCAGCGCGGCGAGGATCGCCGCCTGCCGGTCGCTGAAAACGCCGTTCATTTTTCCGATGTCCCCATACGCGTATAGATACTCATACCCGGTTACACCGATGATCTGCTCCATGGTGCCGGAGCGGACCAGAATGGTCGGCCTCCAGAAGTAGCCGGTGCGCGCGTTGTCAAGGTCCGCGGGTACATCGCGGATGATTCCGCCCACGGTAAATGACAGGCTCTCCCGTCCGGGGGGCTGGATCGACAGCGTATCTCCCACCGAGAGGGTGTCTTCCTTCCAAACCTCGCCCGGGTCGTACCGCTCTAAGTTCTCTTTGATGCAGGCAATGGACCCGCCGCGCATGATGAGCGGATAGAAGACGGCAATCGCGCTGTCCTCCTCCGACGCGGACAGACCGTAGGCACCGCACAGATAGGTCCACAGGGAGTCATTTACGGCGACGACCTCCACCACACTGTCAGCAATGCCGTCGATAGACCAATCTGATGTGAGTTTGATCATGTACATGTAGTCGGAGCTTCCCGCCCCCTCCCATGTGACACGGAGGGACTCCCCTTGGGGGAAATACTCGGTGAGATTCGTAAAGGCGTCTACCGCGTCAATGCCGTCGATCTCCTCCACCGCCTCCAGCAGCTCTATCGACAACAGCGCGTGTGACCCATCCGGACGGAAACGGTAGGCATAGTCGTTGGTTCCGGTGCTCTCCCGATAGCCGCGATACTGCAAATGCACCTGCACCAGCGTGATCACACCCACGCAGAGGATCAGCGTATAGCACAGTATCCGCCCCACAGTCCGTGGCAGACGGACCAGCAGCCGCCGGGAGGCCAGGGAGGAGACCCTCCGGAACTTGCAGACCCTTCGCCGCGCCCGCCGCTTCTGCCGCGGCGCCGGTACTACCGCCGCCGCGACGGTTATGCTCAGAGCGGTAAAGGCGCATCCGATCAACAGCCGCGGTATGCTTACATGGAAGCACAGGCCCGCCTGAAATGCCCTGTTGAGTATCTGGAGCGCCAGCCACGCCGCGCCGCAGCCTAAGAGGGTCAGGGGCAGGCAGGCCATCCCCCACACCGCGGCGTACTCCCGCAGGGCGTACCACCGAATCTGCCGCCTGTCCGCTCCCAGCTCCTGTAGAATCGTGCCGCTGCGCCCTGCGGTCCGCCGGTCTGTCCGGACGGCGTAGAGGGTCAGCAGGAGACAGCAGAGGAGCAGGAACAGAAATGTCCCCTCCTCGTCGGTCATCCGAGCCAGCGCCTCGGTGAGGGAGTGTGTCCCCTCCGGGTAGGCCGGGTCGTTGTAACAGACCCGCCCGCCGGTGTAGGTCTTCAGTTCCTGACGGCTCTCCTGACTTGTGTAGTCCCCCGCCAGCAGGGCAGTCTCCGTCACCGGCGTCCCGCTGGCCAGAGGCGCGTCGGGGGTCACCACCGCCTGCAGGGCCACGTCCTCATAGGTCTGAAGGGTGGATTTCCACCCCTGTGAGTAGGACCGGATCACACCGCAGAGGGTATAGGGCTGTCCCGCCACGAGGATCACCTGTCCCAGCTCCAAGGAGTACCCGTTTTTCACCAGCGCCCAAGCCTCCACGGCGATCTCCGCCGGTCCCTGGGGCCAAGCTCCCTCTTGGAGAGTGAGCCGGCCCAGGTCGATGGCGGTCTCGTCCGCTGTTCCCACCAAAAGGCCGCTCTCGCCGTCGGTGTAGCAGCGCATGATTCCCGCCCGCCTGACCGACAGGTGCTGCGCCGCTTTCTCTCCCACGCCGGGACCCCCGACTACTGCGCAGTTCCAAGCCCCGTAGGATCGAAACCGCTCCTCCCGCTGGGTGAATAGGGCGGAGGACTGGATGCTCTGCAGGGCCGCCGAGAAAAAGAGGGTACAGCAGATGGCTGCGATTACGGGCAGCAGTTCCTTTCTCCAGCGCAGCTTTTTCACAGCGTCCCCACCTCCTCCGAGACAATTTTTCCGTCGGAGAGGGTGAGAATCCGGTCCGCCGTGCGGGCCAGGTCCATGTCGTGGGTCACCAGCACCACCGTCTGTCCCAAGGCACGCTGGGAGGCGTGGAGCAGTGTCACCACATCCTGACCGGCGGCGGCGTCCAGGTTGCCTGTGGGTTCATCGGCAAAGACCACGGCGGGGTTGGCGACAAGCGCCCGGGCGATGGCCGTCCGCTGCTGCTCCCCGCCGGAGAGCTGGCGGGGCCGGCGGTTCAGTGCGGTCTCAATGCCCAGAAGGCTGGCCAGCTCCCGAAGCCGCACCTCGTCCCCCTTTCGCCCGTCCAGCAGCAGGGGGAGCAAAATGTTCTCCCCGGCGGTGAGCTCCGGCAGCAGGGAGTAGTCCTGAAACACAAAGCCGATCCGCCGCCGCCGGAAGGCCGCCTGCTCCCTCCGGCTCATCTTTTCCAGCTCCTGCCCGTCGATTTGCACCGAACCCGCGTCCGGCCGGTCCAGCCCGCTGAGGAGCCGGAGCAGGGTGGTCTTGCCGGACCCGCTCTTGCCGATGACGGCGGTAAACGAACCCTCCGCCACGGTGAGGCTGACGCCGTTCACCGCGCTGACAGGGACGCCCCGGTCCATATAGGTCCTGTGCAGGTTCTCCGCGATGAGGATATCCATAGAAATCGCCTCCTTTCGATCATAGAATACCAGCGAAACCTTACAGCCCGGTGACAGCGGAGGGGCAATTTTACATTTCTGCCGGTGTGGAGGCGATCTTCGGCAGTGTCAGTACCGCGTCGGTGCCCCCTGTCCGTCCCGGTGAGAAGGTGAGGCGCCCAAAGTGCTGTGCCGCCACCTCCGCGGCGATGTAGACGCCTAACCCGGTGCCGCCGCTCCGCTGGGAGGCGTATCGGGTAACGGGGATGCCCTCCGCCGGGCAGTCCTCGCCGCTGTGGATGGTCACAGTCACCGCCCCGGCGCTCTCCCGGAGGGCGGCGGTGAGCTGTCCTTGGGTGTGCTCGCAGGCGTTTTTCAGCAGATTTTCCAAGGCCTCACGCAGCCAGAAGCCGTGGCAGGGGCAGATCACACCCTCGGGGATGTCGCACGCCGCCTCTACGCCCCGGCGGCGGAGGAGGGGCTCCACCGCCTCCAGCGCCTCGGTGAGGAGGGCGGAGACGGACTGGCGCCGCATCTCCATCTTCACCGTCCGGGCCTCCAGCTTCCCTAAGCGCAACAGCAGCCCCACTTTCTCTGACAGCGCGTCCACCAGAGCGATACAGGAGCGCTGGTCCTCCGTCTCCGGCAGAAGCTCCAGCTGGATCCGCAGGCCGGTGAGGGGCGTCTTGATCTGGTGGTAGATGTTCTGGGCGAACCCCTGAAGCTGTTCCTTGTCCCGGCGGAGCTGCTTTGTCTCTGTCTCCTGCCGACGCAGCAGTCCCCGCAGAGCTTGGCTGATCTGTCCCAGCGCCGGCGTCTCCGGCGCCTTGGGGAGGGTACCCCGCTCCATGGCGGCGCACAGCGCCTCTGTCTCCGCCCCGGTCCGCCGCCGGAGACAGCGGTGGAGGAGCAGGCACAGCAGCGCGAGGACCAGCGCCGGGAGTCCCCAGAGGAGGGACCGGGCCAGCAGACGAAACAACAGCCGCCCCCCGGTGTAGGGATACCCCGCCGCTTCCAGCACCGCCATCCCCTGCCGGAAAGCCTCCGAACTGCCGGAGAGGCGGAGCAGCCCCTCCACCTGCTCCGCCTCCATGGCGGCAAACATGGCAATCTGCATCCGCACCGCGGTCAGAAGGAGGGCCGCCGTCCCCGCGGTCAGGGCGAGGAGGAACAGGGCGAGCGCGGTGAACAGGAGCCTCCTGAGAATCCTATAGCTTTTCATAGGGCACCTCCCAGCGGTAGCCGAAGCCCCGCTCCGTCCGGATGTAGGGCGCTCCTTGGAAGCTCCCCAGCTTCTTGCGCAGGCGGCTCATGTGGACACTGAGTGTGTTGTCGTCCACAAAGCACCCCTCCGCGTCCCAGAGCTGTTCCAAGAGCATCCGCCTTGTGAGCAGCCGCCCGGGGTTTCGCAGAAACAGCGTGAGGATCTCCCACTCCTTGGGCAGAAGCGTCAGGGGCTCCCCCCGGAGGCGGGCGGTGTGGTCCGATAGATCCAGCACCAGCTCCCCGCTGCGCAGCCGCCCGCTGCGGGCGGTCCGGCGGAGGAGGGCCTGTATGCGGGAGAGCAGTACCCGTCCGGAGAAGGGCTTTACCACGTAGTCGTCCCCGCCGCTCTCCAGCCCCTCCACAATACTGTCCTCGTCGTCCAGCACCGTGAGGAACACCACCGGCAGGGGAGAGAGGGCCCGGAGCTGCCGGCAGAAGGCAAAGCCGTCGCCGGAGGGGAGGGTCACATCCAAAAGGATCAGGTCCGGGGCGGGGCGCAGAGCCTCCTCCGCCGGCCGGAGGTCCGGCCACAGCCGTGTGTCGAAGCCGCTGCGCCGGAGCAGGGCATCCAAGCTCCGCTGGATGACGGGATCGTCCTCAATGATGAGAATGGTGGACATAGGGACCTCCTTTTGTGGGACCAAACGGTATGAAAAAGTGGTTGATTTCATTATAAAAGAACCGTTGCCACCTTTCAACAGGGAAAAAGCGGCCTCGAGTGGGGATACCGCCATCATACCCGACCTTTCTTACAGGAGGGTGACAGCCCGCTCCCATATCTTGCTCCCATTCTCCTGTAGGCCATTGCGCGGCGGCAAAAAATCTGGTATGCTGTTCTCAAATCCAACGAAAAGGGAGGAAATCAGCTATGCGGGACATTCTGTTGATCATCGACATGCAGAACGACTTCATCACCGGCGCCTTGGGCACCCCGGAGGCGGAGGCCATCGTGGACGCGGTGGCGGAGGAGGCGGGAAAATACCCGGCCAAGGACATCATCGCCACCCGGGACACCCACGGCCCGGACTACCTCCAGACACAGGAGGGGCAGAAGCTGCCTGTACCCCACTGCATACGGGAGACAGAGGGCTGGGCCCTCCACCCCAAGATTGCTGCCGCCATTGCCGGTGCTCTCATCTTGGACAAGCCCTCCTTCGGCTCCGTGGCCTTGGCGGAGCGCCTGCGGGACATGGCGGCGGGGGAGGAGCTGCGCCTCACCCTGCTGGGGCTGTGTACGGACATCTGCGTGGTGTCCAATGCCCTGCTGATCAAGGCGTTTTTGCCGGAGACCCCGGTGCGCGTCTTGGCGCGCTGCTGCGCCGGCGTCACCCCGGAGAGCCACGAGGCGGCGCTGCGTACCATGGAGATGTGCCAGATCACCGTGGAACGGTAGGGGAGGACGCCGCTCTTAAATTTACTGCCCAGCCCGCAGAAAGGCCCGCCTGAGAATTCTCTCAGACGGGCCTTTTTCTCGTCTCTTACATGGTCTCCGGTGCGGACACACCCAGCAGATCCAGCGCGTTGCGCAGGGTGATCTGCAGGGCCTTCACCAGACCCAGACGCTGATTGGTCAGCTCCGGATCGTCGGGGTTGTTCACCCGGGCCACCTTGTAGTAGCTGTGGTACAGCTTCACCAGAGATAGGATATAGTCGGCAATGGTATTGGGCTTTCTGGTCTTGGCGGCCTTAGCCACCAAGGCAGGGAACTCGCCCACCATCTTTAAGAGCAGCAGCTCCTTCTCGTCGGTGAGCCGGTCATAGGTGTCCACCTTATGGAATTCCGGGATGTCCTTGTTCTTCTGAATGGAGCACATCCGGGAGTAGGCATATTGTGCGTAGTACACCGGGTTGTCGTTGTCCTTGGTGGCGGCCTTCTTCATATCGAAGTCCATCTGGGTGGAGATATCCTTGGACACGAAGAACCACCGGGCGGCGTCCACACCCACGTCGCCGCACAGCTCCCGCAGGGTGATGGCGTTGCCGGTGCGCTTGGACATCTTCACCTCTACGCCGTTCTCCACCATCCGCACCATCTGGATGATATCCACGGACAGCGAGCCCTTGGGATACCCCAAGGCGGTGAGGGCGGCCTGCATACGGGTGACATAGGAGTGGTGATCCGCGCCCCAGAGATTCACCATGATGGGGTAGCCCCGCTCCACCTTGTAGACGTGGTTGGCGATGTCCGGGGTCAGGTAGGAGAGGGTGCCGTCGCTCTTGCGGAGGACGCGGTCCTTGTCGTCGCCGTAGTCCGTGCTCTTGAGCCACAGGGCGCCGTCCTTCTCATAGAGGAGGCCCATGTCATCCATCCGCTGGAGGCAGGCGTTGATCCGCTCCATGTTGTTCTCATAGAAGTAGGTCTCGTGAATCCAAGACTCCATGCGTACCCGGTAGAGCTCCAAGTCCTTCTCGATCTTCTTCAGCTCCCGGGTCTTGCCCTCGTTCATGAAGTACTCCAGCCGCTCCTTGGGATCGGCGGTGAGCCACTTGTCCCCGTCCTGCTCCGCAATCTCGACAGCGATCTGCTTCACGTCGTCGGCGTGGTAGCCCCCCTCGGGCAGGGGGTAGTCCTTGCCGAAGTGCTCAAAGTAGCGGGAGATCAGGGATTCGCCCAACATGACGATCTGATTGCCTGCGTCGTTGACATAGAACTCCCGGAGCACGTCATAGCCGCTGCGCTCCAAGAGGCGGCAGATGGCGTCGCCCCAAGCCGCGCCTCTGGCATGGCCGCAGTGGAGGTCGCCGGTGGGGTTGGCGGAGACCCACTCCACCAGAATGTGGACGCCCTCGCCGGAGTTGTTGTCGCCGTAGTGGTCGCCGGCGTCGATGACCTGATTGATCAGAGCGGTCAGCGCGCCGCCGCCGATGCGGAAATTGATAAAGCCTGGCTTGGCCACAGTGACCGACTCCATCTCCGGCAGCAGCTCCTGGAGCTTCTCCGCCAGAGGCTGGGCGATGTCCATAGGACTCTTGTGGAGGGTGCGGGCCAGCTTCATGGCGGCGCCTGTGGCGTAGTCCCCCAGCTTGGGGTCACGGGGGACCTCCACGCCTAAAACAGCGTCCTCCGGCGTCAGGTCGTAGACCGCCCGGACGGCCTCCTTCACCGCGGCGAAAATCTTTTGCTCAAAATCCTTCATGTCCATGCTCCTCCCTTATGGCAGCGAGCGCTTCCCGCTGAGCAGCTCCAAGATCACTTGGAGGAACTCGCCGGCTGTCTCGCTGTCCTTCATCACCAGCAGTATGGTGTCATTTCCGGCCAGACTGCCCACCAGACCGCGCTGCTCCAGCTTGTCCGTAAAGGAGGCCACAGCGCCGCCCAGACCGGGCAGGGTTTTAATAACAATGATATTTTGGGCCGCCTCCGCCGAGAGAGCCGCGACCCTTGCAATATTCAGCAGGCGCCGCAGATCACTGTCCTCTGCGGACAGGGGGTTGACGCTGTAGCGGACGGCGCCGCCGGGCGCGGTCTGCTTGACCAGCCCCAGTGTGCGCAGGTCCCGGGAGAGGGTAGCCTGCGTGCAGCGGACACCATTTTCTTCCAACAGCTCCTGGAGCTGCTGCTGCGTCTCCACAGGCTGTCTTGAGATGAGCTCTAAAATCAGCTTCTGTCGGCCATCCTTTGTGAGCTGTCCTTCCATATCGTACACTCCTGCAAACAAGAGGGGCGGCGATCTCCAGAAATAAAATTCAGTATACGCCAGCGGCTTATTTCCGGCTACACACGCCCACTTGGATTTTTTGTATATTCTGGCATATTTCTGCGTTTGTATCCGCAGTTCCTGAAAAAACTGCGGAGGAATTCCCGGACCCGCATCTCCCGCAGGGGGTGCGTCAGGGTGCAATCACCATCTCCGGGGCGGCGGCGGTGACGATCTGCTTGGCAATAACCGCGGCGCCCGCATATTTTTTCAGCAGCTCCGCCAGCTCGTCCAAAGCGGCTTGAAGCTCACATAGGCGGTCCGGCTCCACACACTCCATGGCGATAAACTCGGTGGTGGTGCTGTCGGTGACTTGGGTGCGCTGGCCGTCCCGCCAGTTCCAGCAGCGGCAGACCACGCCCTTTTCATCGTAGTAGGCCACCTCGCCGGGGCGGGGCGGGTCTTGTTCCTCGCTGCCGATGGGGAGGAAGTCCTCGCCGCCGGACATGGTGCCCAAATGCAGGTTCCCTTGGAAAGCGGCCATGTTCTCCACGCCGATGGGCAGGGCGTACTGAAGGGAGATGGCGTTGGTGAGATCCACCGTGGGGGCGATAGTGCCCACCGGCTCCCCCTTGGACACCCGCTTGAGCAGAGCCTCGATGGAGCAACGGGCGCCCTTTTTGGTGGGAAACTTCTGGTACGCCTCCCGCCAGACGGCCACAGACCGGTTCTGGGAGAGGGGAAGGGAGCTGTCCAGATGGCGGAGGGCCGCGGCGTTGGCGTTTTTCAGTATATCCGCCACCTCGGCGGCCTGTTCCGCCGTGAGCTTGGCGGCCTCGTCCATATCTTTTACAGTCAGCACGCCGATGGCGGCGTCAGGGAACAGGACCCAGAAGGAGGGGTCTGCAATGAATTTTTTCATGGAAAGTGCCTCCTGTGAAAGTGATTCCTGCGTCAGCTCTCCGACAGGGCCGGCGGGCTGGAGAGGTTTTGCCACGGCGGTCCTGGCGGTCTACCGCTTATTCCGGTCGGTCTCGCTGCCGTCGGCCTTCTGGAGGGTGATGCGGCTGCGAAACTCTGTGGGGGTCATGCCCTTGAACTTCATGAAGTTGGTGTTGAAGGTCTTGATGTTGTTGTACCCCACCTCAAAGGCCACGTCGATCACATAGTACTCTGTGGAGGCCAGCAGCTCACAGGCCCGGTTGATCCGCACGAAGTTGAGCAGCGTCTCAAAGTTCATGTCGGAGTGGTAGAGCATCAGCCGGTTCATCTCCGCCACGGAGACGCCAAACTGACTGGCCACCTGGCTGGCGGTGAGCTTCTCCATGGTGTAGTTCTTATAGATGTAGTTGGTGATCTGAAAGGCGATATTCTTGTTGGTCCGGTTGAACTTGGTCTTGGTCTTGCCGTAGATCTTCCGGTACTTGATGGGGGTCACGCCCACCTGTCCCACAAAGTGCTTGGAGAGGTGGGAGGCGTCCACAAAGCCGGTGAGCATGGCGATGGCGTCTAAGGTCAGGTCGGTGTAGATGAGATAGTCGGAGGTCTTTTCTATGCGGATGCTGGCCAGGAGCTTGGAGAAGGTGGTGCCGGTGGTGTCGGCAATCCGCTTGGAGAGGGTGGACTCGGAGATGAAGAAAGCCCCGGCCACGCTGGAGAGGGTCAGCCGCTCGGCGGAGTGGGCATAGAGATAGCTGAGGATGGAGTTCTCCGCGGCGATGTCCTTCTCGTAGTCCTTCTCACCCCGGACAGCCATCACATAGCGCCGGTACATGATCATCAGCTCAATGATCTTGTTGGTGACATAGAGCTGGGCCAGCGGTCTGTCCGGCGGCGGGCTGATCCGTGTGGACTCCACGCCCAATTCAATTTTCAGGTGTTCGGCAATGCTGTCCACATAGGCGGTCTGAACGGAGTCCAAGTAGACAACCGGCTCCATGGAGAGGAAGCGGAGAAGCTCGGAGCTGTCCTCCTCGGAGCCGGGGACCCCCTTGAGTACGGAGTTGATGTACTGGTAGTCGTAGACGATCCGCATCAGCTGGAGACTCTCCTGCACCGCCGTGATCTCGGAGATTTTCCACGGGGTGATGGTCACCAGCGTGTTGGGGACAATGGCGTACTCCACACCGCCAATCTCAATGGTGCCCCGGCCGTGTTTGATGTAGAGGAAGCGTGCCGCCTGGTGAATCAGTGCCTTGGTGGGCGCTTGGATCGCCTCGTAGTCGAAGGAACAGATTGTGGCCGGTTCAAAGGCCGCAGCTAAGTTGTCCTGTAAGGCCGCCGGTTTCTTCACAGAAAATCACCTCTTGCATACGGCGCTGTCTGACAGCTCCGCTTTTTCCCCGCGGACAAAGCCGCCCCTGCACAATTCTGTCCCCTATTGTAACACAAGAAGGCCCGATGCGCAATCAAAAATGCGGAATCCAAATGTGCAAAAAACGGACTGGGGCCGTATGCAGCACGCATACAGCCCCAGTCCGTGAAAGGAAATCAGCATGAAAGCAAATAAGAGGGGGAAATTCTCAGCTCAGAAGCATCATAGCCGCGGTGAGTACAACCGCCACCAGCACGACGATGATTGCCAAGAGCTTGCCAGCCCACTTGACCCAAGTCTCCCAAGGTACGCGGGCCAAGGCCAGACCGCCCATGATGAAGCCGCAGGTGGGGGTGAACAGGTTCACAAAGCCGTTGGCGGCCACGTTGATCATGATGGAGGTCTCCACAGACCAGCCCATCCCCGCCACGATGGGGGACACGATGGGGGCGGACAGCGTGGCCAGACCCGAGGAGGACGGCACCAAGAAGCTCAGGCCCACATGGAGCACATAATCCAAGAAGCCGAAGATGGGGGCGGGCAGACCGGAGGAGGACAGGGCGGTAACGGAGGCCTCCACCAGCCAGGTGCCCATGCCCGTGGTGGACATGATCACCGTGGTGGCGCGGGCCAGCGCGATGACCAGGTTGACGCCGATCATGTCGGCAAAGCCGGCGATGACGCAGGACACCAGCTTGCTCCTGTCCTCTAAGCCGATGACGCCGATGATCACGCCCATCAGCAAAAACCAAGTGGCGGCGTCGTCAAACCACCAGTCGCCAAGGCCGCTGCCGGTGAGGAAGCTGGTGGGGGAGAGGGCGTTGTAGATCCCCTCGTGCAGACTGCCCCAAGGGATGAAGCCCAGGATCATGATCAGGAAGGACAGGGCGAAGAGCACCAGGACCACCTTCTGCCTGCCAGTGAGCTTTACGCTGTCGTCAATCTCGGTGGCGCCGCCGTAGGCGGCTCTGCACTCGGCGATCTGCTCGCTGGTGAGGATGGAGCCCTTGCCGGACTGGATGCCCTTGGCGTACTTGGTGACAAAGAGGGCGGCGATAATATAGGTGCCGATCCACAGAATGCCGGCCTCCACATAGACAATGGTCATATTCACGGTTACGCCGCTGTCCACAGCGGCCGCCACCGCCGCGCCGGTGGCGAAGGGGTTGACGGTGGAACCAATTACGCCGGTGCCCGCGCCTAACAGGACTGTGGCCGCGCCCACCATGGGGTCAAAGCCTGCGGCCATCATGGTGGCGGCCAGCAGGATATAGAAGCCCACTGTCTCCTCGCCCATACCGTAGGTGGTACCGCCGATGGAGAACAGGAACATTAAAATCCAAATCAGGACCATTTCCTTACCCTTGAGCTTTTTCACCAGCACATGGATACCCGTCTCCAGAGCGCCGGTGGCAGTAAGGATGGACAAAAAAGCACCTAAGCAGAACACAAAGCCGATAACATCACCGGCGTCGTGCCAGCCGTTAATGGGGGCCATGACAATGTCGCTGAGGGAAGCGCCTGCCACCGCTACGGTCTCTCCCGTCTCGCCGTCGGTGTAGGACTGTCCGCTGGTGAGCCAAGTGGCGGCGGATACCAGCAGCATCACGGCGAGGAGGATGGCAAACGTACTGATTGAGCGCCTTTTTTTCTTCTCGGATGCCAAAAAATACACTCCTTTTTTGTGCGGGCATCAAGAGGGCCCGCGGCTTATGCATGGATAAAAAGGGTCCTGCTCCCTCCCGCCGGAGCTGGGGGAGATTTCCTCCGCCCAGCCCCGGAGAGGGGAGAGGACCTCTTTCGGACTGTAGACTTTTTACTTCTCGATGATGGTGCCGGTCTTGCCCTCTAAGGCGTCAGCCGCCTTGGAGAGGGAGGTGATCAGTGCGGTGCCGCCATGGGTGTTGGATTTGACGAAGTCCATGCAGGACTGCACCTTGGGCAGCATGGAGCCAGGGGCGAACTGGCCCTCGCCGATATACTTCTCACAGTCGGCCAGATTCATGGTGGCCAGCTCCTGCTGGTCGGGCTTGTTGAAGTTGATGCAGACACGGTCCACAGCGGTGAGGATGATCAGCTGATCGGCCTTCACATCCCGGGCCAAGAGGGCACTGGCGCGGTCCTTGTCGATGACGGCGGCCACGCCCTTGAGGCTCTGGCCCTCCTCCACCACGGGGATGCCGCCGCCGCCCACGGTGATCACGATCACACCGGCGCTGACCAGCTGCTCCACGATGTCGATCTCAACAATGCGCTTGGGGATGGGGGAGGGGACCACACGGCGGTAGCCGCGGCCGGAGTCCTCCACAAAGGTGAAGCCCTTCTCCTTGGCGATGGCCTCGGACTCCTCCTTGGTGTAGAAGCTACCCACGGGCTTGGTGGGCTTCTGGAAGCCCGGATCGTTCTGATCCACCACCACCTGGGTGACCACAGTGGCGCAGGGCTTGTTGATGCCGCGGGCCTTCAGCTCATCCTGAATGGCCTGCTGAAGATGATAGCCGATATAGCCCTGGGTCATGGCGCCGCACTCAGGGAAGGGCATATAGGGGGTGCCGCCGCCCTTGTTGGCGGAGAACTCCATGGCCAGATTGACCATGCCCACCTGGGGGCCGTTGCCGTGGCCGATGATCACATCATAGCCCTTCTCCACCAAGTCCACAATGGGCTTGGCGGTGCCCTTCACCAGCTCCAGCTGCTGCTCGGGGGTGTTTCCTAAGGCGTTGCCGCCCAGCGCTACTACTACTCTCTTACCCATAATTTCTCTCTCTGCTCCTTTTTACTTCAGGGTGGCGTACATGACAGCCTTGATGGTGTGCATACGGTTCTCCGCCTCGGGGAACTGGCGGGCCTGCTTGCCCAAGAACACGTCGTCGGTGACCTCCATGGACTCCAGACCGTACTTCTGGAAGATCTCCTCGCCGATGGTGGTGTTGCGGTCGTGGAAGGAGGGCAGGCAGTGGAGGAAGATGGCGGTGGGCTTGGCCATGGCCATCAGCTCCTTGTTTACCTGATAGGGGCGCAGGAGCTTGATGCGCTGCTCCCACAGCTCCGCGGGCTCACCCATGGAGACCCAGATGTCGGTGTAGAGCACATCGCAGTCCTTGGCGCCCTGCTTCACGTCGTCGGTGAGCTCGATGACAGCGCCGGTCTCCTTGGCGATTTCCTGGCACTTGGCCACCAGATCGTCGGCGGGCTTCAGATCCTTGGGGCCGCAGGCGCAGAAGTGCATACCCAGCTTGGCGCAGACCACCATCAGGGAGTTGGCCACGTTGTTGCGGGCGTCGCCGAAGAAGGTCAGCTTGCGGCCGCGCAGATCACCGAACTCCTCCTTGACGGTGAGGATGTCGGCCAGCATCTGGGTGGGATGGAAGGCATCAGTGAGGCCGTTCCACACGGGGACGCCGGAATACTTGGCCAGATCCTCGACAACAGACTGCTTGAAGCCGCGGTACTCGATGCCGTCATACATGCGGCCCAGCACCTTGGCGGTGTCCTCCAGGGACTCCTTCTTGCCCATCTGGGAAGAGGCGGGATCAAGGAAGGTGCAGCCCATGCCCAAGTCGCGGGCGCCTACCTCGAAGGCGCAGCGGGTGCGGGTAGAGGTCTTTTCAAACAGCAGCACAACCTGCTTGTCGGAGAGCCACTTGTGCTCCACGCCGGCCATCTTCAGGCGCTTGAACTCGGCGGACAGGTCCAGCAGGTAGTTGATCTCCTCGGGAGTGAAGTCCAGCAGAGTCAAAAAGCTGCGGCCTCTGATGTTGATACCCATAATAAATTCCTCCTTAATTTCTGTTCGGCACGGAGGCGTCATCGGTTCCGCACCGTAGTGAAAGGGGTCTCCCCCAGTTACTGATAATATACCATATCTTTTGCAAAAAAGGTATGATAATTCTAAAAAATTTTTCCTGTTTTTCCCTTGTGTTATTCCGCGCGGATCAGCGGCATGGACATGCACCGGGGGCCGCCGCGGCCGCGGGAGAGCTCGGCGGAGGGCATCTCCAGCACGGTGAGGCCGTTGTCGCGCAGGATGGCGTTGGTCACGTCGTTGCGCTGGTAGACCACGATCTTGCCCGGGGCGATACACAGGGTGTTGGAGCCGTCGTTCCACTGCTCACGGGCCGCGGCAATGAGATCGTCGCCGCCGCAGTGGATGAGCTTCACATTGTCCACGTGGGTGTACTCCTCCAGAATGTGCTCCAGATCGGAGTCCACGCGGCGGATGCGGAGATCGGTGGGATCGTCCTGACCGGGGGTGATCTCGTACACGGTGAGGGGGCCTAAGATGGCGGGGTGCACGGTGTACTTGTCCACGTCGATCTGGGTGAACACCGTGTCCAAGTGCATGAACGCGCGGCAGACGGGGATATCGAAGGCCAGCACCGTGCGGATCTTGGAGTCGGGGCTGGAGAACAGGTTCCGGGCGGCGGCCTCGATGGCGTCGGGGCAGGTCCGCTGGGAGATACCGATGGCCAAGGTGTCCTCGGTGAGGTTCAGCACGTCGCCGCCCTCGATATTGGCGTGGAGGTCGCGGTCATAGTACCGGGTGACCAGTCCCTCGAAGTCGGGGTGATACTTAAAGATATAGTCGGCGTACAGTGTCTCCCGGCAGCGGGTGACAGAGTACATCTTGTGCAGCAGTACGCCGGTGCCCACGCTGGCGAAGGGATCGCGGGTGAAGTACAGGTTGGGCATGGGAGCCACCACCAGATCGTCCAGCGGGGCAATCAGATCCTGAAGGGAGTAGGAGAAGGCCTCGGCGCCCATCTCTTTGAGGGTGATGCCCTCCATGGTCTTTTCCACAAGGGCCTTGCCCTTGAAATTGTCATTGAGATACTTCATACACTCGTCCTGCCAGCGGCGGGTCCGAATGTTGCCCTCCACCAGCCACTGGTGCAGGAAGGGCTCCTGAACCTCCGGATGCAGGCTCAGTACCTCGGTCATCAGGTCCTCCAGATAGACCACCTCCACGCCGTTGTCCCGGAGGATCTGGGCGAAGGCGTCATGCTCCTGCTGGGCCACAGGCAGGAAGGGGATGTCATCAAAGAGCAGCTCCGGGAGCTTATCCGGAGTCAGATTCAGAAGCTCCCGGCCGGGACGATGGAGCAACACCTTCTTCAGGGGCTTGATCTCGCTTCTTACGCAAATACCTTTCATGGCTCCTCCTTTTTATTCTAAGAATACTAACAGACGGAAGGAAAATGACCTTTGGCCATGCACCTGCGCACACTGGTGAGGCCAATCATAACTATATCCATAGTAATCAATTTTTCAAAAGCAGGATGGACGTTTTGAATATCCAAAATTGTATAATTCGGCTAAAGTTTTCCAAGACAAGTCCGCCCCTTTTGCGCGCTATGACCATAAAGAGCCAAACTTGGAGGCCGGAAGGTCTGCCGCCGTCCTCCCGCCGCCGGTTTCCATCGGGATAGGATACCCTGTTATCGCTTGGATATACCCACGCCGCTTAGAACCGATGCCTGAAATTATATGTGCAGAAGCGAGCCCGCCGTTGTCGGGAAATTAGGTAAATTGTAATATATTTTCATAAAATTCGTGGATTTCAAAGAAGCGCGAAGCGCCTTCGGTACTGAAGAGGGGTGATCCCGTGGCGGGCCTTGAAGGCCTCGATGAAGTAGCTGGCGGAGCAGAAGCCGGTTTCGCAGGCGATCTGGCTGACGGGGAGGTCCGTGGTGTGCAGAAGCTCTAGACCCCGGTTCAGGCGGCAGGCTTTGAGGCCGGAAAAGATGGTCTCCCCGGTGACGCGCTTGAAGATCCGGCAGCACTCGCTGGGGCTGAAGGACACTGCGCTTGCCACCTCCTGTAAGGTGACAGGCCGGTGGAGATTTTGGCTGAGGTAGGTGAGGATCTCTTGGGCGACAGCATTCTCCCGGCGGGTGCTGCGGGGAGGCGTCCCGCCCTCCTCCCGGTGCTCCAGCAGGAGCAGCCACATCTCCATGACCAGTGCAGCAAGCCGCAGCTCATAGCCTAAGAGCCGTTCCTCGAAGGCCTCATAGGCCGCCTTGATCCGTCTCAGAACCTCCCCCTGCCAAGGAATGGCGGGGGAGAGGGAGCGGTGGGCCATGGACAGGTCCTGTAGAAAGGGGGATACGCAGTTGGTTTCGACGGCGCTGCCGGGGAAAGCGCAGAGGAGCTTGAGGTCTGCGTCCAAGCAGATGTAGGCGCTGTCCGGCTCCGATTCCGGCCGGGCCATGTGGAGGTAGCCGCTGCCCACGAAGATGCCCTCGCCGGCTTGGAGGAGGTGCTGGCGCTCGTTGACGAGGAAGCGGATGGAGCCCTTTGTTATCAGGCAGAATTGTATTTCTGTGTGCCAGTGCCAAGGGGTGAAGCCTAAGACGTTTCGTGACATTATTGAGTGGTAAACGGCTAAAGGGAAGGCGGGGGAGCCGTGCTGGGTGGTCTCCTCGCCGCTGGGGCTGATGGTGAGTTCCGGGACCTGCATATTAAAATTCCTCAATTCTGTTATATTTTTTACGTTTATTATGATAGCTTTTTTTGAAAAAATCAATATAATTTTACTATCGGATTGCAGCGAAATAGGCAACACATGGGAGGGTATTTTATGCACAAAGCCTTTTTTACCCCGGAGGACGGCCGGGGATTGATCGACTTCTACCGGGAGGCGGTCCGCACGCGGAGCTACTCCGACGAGGAGGGGGAGCTGGCCCGTCTGGTGACGGCAAGGATGGAGGCCCTGGGCTTTGACGAGGTCTTTATTGACCCCGCCGGCAACGCGGTGGGCCGGGTGGGCAGCGGCCCGCGGGTCCTCCACTTCGACAGCCACATGGACACCGTGCAGGCCGGGGACCCCGCCGCCTGGCGGGCGGACCCCTTCTCCGCCGAGGTGATAGACGGCATGGTCTATGGCCGGGGGACGGTGGACATGAAAGGGGGACTGGCCGCCTCCCTCTATGCCGCCGCCATCGCCAAGCGGGAGGGGCTGCTGGAGGGCAGGACGGTGTATGTCACCGGCTCGGTTTGCGAGGAGTACTGTGATGGGGTGTGCTTGGAGCACTTCTACCGCCACAGCGGGGTGAGGCCGGACTTCTGCGTGATCTGTGAGCCGTCGGACAACACCATCACCCTGGGGCACACGGGGAAGGTGCAGGCCCGGATTGTCACGCAGGGCGTCTCCGCCCACGGCTCCGCCCCGGAGAAGGGAGTCAACGCGGTCTATGAGATGGCGGAGATCATCCAGCGGGTGGAGGCGCTGAATCAGAACCTCCAGAGCCGGCCGGGGAGCGGGACCATCGTCCTCTCCCACATCTCCTGCGACACCGCCTCTCTCAACGCGGTGCCCAGCCGGTGCGAGATCTACTTGGACCGCCGCCTGCGCTTGGGGGAGAGCACCGCGCAGGTCCGGGAGGAGCTGGACGCGCTGGTGGCCGGGAAGCGGGCCCTCTGGGAGCCGGGGACCCTGCGCCGCCGGAGCTGGACCGGGGCGGAGCTGGTCTATGAGCCCGCCCACGAGCCTTGGAGGATCGCCGAGGAGGCGCCGCTGACCTTGGCCTGCAGCGCGGCCTATGAGGCGGTGTTCGGCGCGGCGCCGGAGCGGTACGACTTCTGGGACTTCGGCACCAACGCGGTGGTGCCGGTGTCCATGGGGGTGCCCACCATCGGCTTTGGCCCAGGGGCCTACAAGCTGGCCCACATGGTGGACGAGCGATGTGACCCCAAGCAGGTGGAGGACGCCTGCCGGTTCTATGTGCAGCTGATGGCGCTGCTGTGAAAAGGAGGAGATACTATGGAATTTGAGAGAGAGATTCAGCTGGTCCAGCGTTCCGCCGGCGGCACCGTGCCGCCGCTGTTCACCCCCGCTGCCGCGGAGGAGGTCCGGGCCTTTCACCGGACCCTTCCGGGCTACGCCCCAACCCCCTTGGCCGAGCTGCGCCGGCTGGCGGAGCACTTGGGGCTGGGGGCGCTGCATGTGAAGGATGAGAGCAAACGCTTCGGCCTCAACGCCTTCAAGGTGCTGGGGGGCAGCTGGTGCCTCCACCGGTACCTGAGGGAGCATCCGGGGCGGCACACCTTTGTCACCGCCACCGACGGCAACCACGGCCGGGGCATCGCCTGGGCCGCCGCCCGGCTGGGGATGGAGAGCGTGGTGTACATGCCCAAGGGCAGCGCCAAGGAGCGTTTAGAGAACATCCGGGCCCTGGGGGCCAAGGCGGAGATCACGGAGTGGAACTACGACGACACCGTCCGCTATGCCAGCCGTCAGGCGGCGGAGCACGGGTGGGTGTTGGTGCAGGATACCTCCTGGGAGGGCTATGAGCAGATCCCCATGTGGATTATGGAGGGGTACACCACGCTGGCCCTGGAGGCGGCGGAGCAGATGGGGGAGGAGGGGCCCACGCACGTCTTTCTCCAGGCGGGGGTGGGCTCCATGGCCGGGGCCATTGCCGCCTTCTTCGCCCACCGCTATGGGGAGAGGCGTCCGGCCATCGCCGTAGTGGAGCCCCACGCGGCCAACTGCTTCTTCCGTACCGCTCAGGCCTCCGATGGGCAGCTCCACGGCGTGGGGGGTGAGCTGCGCTCCATCATGGCGGGGCTGGCCTGCGGGGAACCCTGCGGCTTGGCCTGGCAGATGCTGGAGGGCTGCGCGGAGAGCTACTTGTCCCTGCCGGACTGGGTGTCGGCCAAGGGGATGCGGGTATTGGGGAACCCCTTGGGGGACGACCCCCGGATTGTCTCCGGCGAGAGCGGCGCCGCCACAGTGGGACTGGTGGCGGCGGTGATGGGGGATCCGGCCTGCGCGCCGCTGCGGGAGCGGCTGGGACTGGACGGGTCCTCCCGCGTGCTGTGTATCTCCACCGAGGGGGACACGGACCGGGAGAACTACCGGAGAATCGTTTGGGACGGGGCGTATCCCAGCATTTGAGACAGGGCACAGGGGCCGCAGGATCTGCCGGGAGGCGGACCCTGCGGCCTGTGCTGTTGAGGGGGGCGAAGAGGCTTTTGGCGGCGGCGGGAGGGAGAGGGGGAAAGAGCATTCTGGCGTGTCCAAGGTGTTGACACATAAAGGAAGGAAATAGTATAATGGCAGAGGAATAGCCACAGGCAGAGCGGTCCGCGAGGCCGGCCGGGAGGGCGGTCAGCGGAGGGGGCTTCTGAGCTGTTGAAATGGAGATTGCCATGAGAGAGAAATCGGATGGACGGGGAACGCGAAAGGGGAGGTCTCTGCTCCTCTCTATCGTGTTGGTGTTCTGTATATTGGGGGCCTTTGTGTACACGGTCTCCCGGAAAATTTCGCAGGAGATGTACGCGTCGGCCATTCAGAACCTGAGTGAGAGCCTGGATCTGATCCAGTCGGCCATCGAGGCGACCCTGCGCAGCGAGGCGGAGTTTCAGCTCCTCCTCGCCGAGGAGGCGGCCCTGTCGGAGGACCCGGAGGCCTATATCCGCGGATGCAGAGGCAACCAGACCATGTCCCGCGTCTCAATCATCCTCACCGGCGAGACGGCGGGCGTCTCCAACAGCGGAGGGGTCTTTACCGGGGAGGAGCTGGACTTCTCAGCCGGAGGCACGGTGATGGGCCTGCCGGTCTCCCGGTCCTATCTGAACCACATGGGGACCTGGTCCTACACCCTCAGCTGTCCCGTGGTGCGGGAGGGCGAGGAAATCGGGACCCTCTACGCGGAGTATGTCTATGACGCCATTGACAGGACGCTCCCCAACGGGTTCTACAACGATCAGGCGTCCCTCTACGTCATGGACGCGGAGAGCGAGCGGTTTGTGCTCAAGCCCAAGGGGATGGGGAAGCGCAGCGCCGGACACCTGAATCTCAATGACTTCTACCGGGCCAACAATATTGTTGACCCGGCTATCCACGCAGAGGTGGAGGATTGTCTGAATAGCGGTCAGGACGTGCTGTTTTACCACCAGATCCGGGCGGTGGATGCCCTCAACTATATGTGGGCGGTAAACGACGGCACCATCTTTCTGGTGGGCTACGTGCCCGTGGAGGCCATCCAGCAGGAGGGGCGGACAGTCAGCCAGAATATCCTTATCGTGGTGGTCTCTATGCTGGCCGCCTTCTTTACCTGCATCCTCCTGTACTACCGCTCCTGGTGGCAGCAGGATAAGCTGCGCCGGGAGCAGGAGGCGGAGCGTCAGCTCTACAGCCAGCGGCTGTCGGAGGCCCTGCGGGCCGCTCAGATTGCCAGCGAGTCCAAGACCACCTTCCTCTCCAACATGTCCCACGACATCCGGACGCCTCTGAATGCGGTGCTGGGCTTTACCACCCTGCTGGACCGGGACGCCGGCGATCCGGCCAAGGTCCGGGAGTACACCCGGAAGATCGCGGCCTCCGGCAAGCACCTGCTCAGTCTGATCAACGACATCCTCGATGTGTCCAAGATTGAGAGCGGGAAGGTGGTGCTGAGCTATGAGGAGTTCGCCCTCGGCGATGTGGTCTCCTCTGTGGACGCCATTATCCATCCTATGGCCAGGGCCAAGCGGCAGGCGTTCCATGTGGAGGTCACCGGTATCCGCCACGAGTATCTGATCGGGGACGAGACGCGGATCAATCAGATTCTCATCAACCTCCTCTCCAACGCGGTGAAGTATACGCCGGAGGGCGGACACATCTGGTTTCGCATTGTGGGACTCAAGCAGCGGTCCAGCCAGTTTGAGCACATCCGCATTGAGGTGGAGGATGACGGCTACGGCATGACGCCGGAGTACCTGAGGACGATCTTCGACGCCTTTACACGGGCGGAGAACAGCACCACCAACAAGGTGCAGGGCACGGGCCTGGGGATGGCCATCACCAAGAGCATTGTGGAGCTGATGGGCGGCACCATCGAGGTGCGCAGCGAGGTGGACCGCGGGTCCCTGTTCCAGGTGGAGCTGGAGCTGCGCATTCAGGAGAGGCTGGCGGACCGGCAGTTCTGGGCGGAGCGGGGTGTCACACGGGTTCTGGCCGTGGGGGGAGACCGGGAGAGCCGCAAGAACATGCAGACCCTGCTGGAGGACGCCGGTGTTCAGCTGGAGGGCGCCGACAGCGCGGAGGAGGCGCTGGCGTGGGTCCAAGAGGGCGGAAGCTGTCAGCTGCTCCTGCTGGACTGGGAGGAGCTGGGAGAGAGGGCCGTCCAAGCAGCGGAGGAGCTGCGGCAGGCCCTGTCGGTTCAGACGCCGGTGCTGTTTTTGATGGACAGTGGCACGGCGGAGACGGAGACGGTTCTGGAACTGGAGTGCTGGGGGGTGCTGACGAAACCCTTTTTCGCAGCGGCTTTCCGGGAGAGGGCGGCCCGGCTGTGGGAGGAGAAGGCCGGGGAGACTTCGCCGCCGCCTCAAGGGGACAGCGGTCTGGAGGGAATGCGGTTTTTGGCCGCGGAGGACAACGAGATCAATGCGGAGATCCTTTTTGAGCTTCTTGAGATGGAGGGGGCCTCCTGCGAGATTGTGGAGAATGGCCGCTTGGCGGTGGAGCGTTTTCAGCGGTCGGCAGAGGGGGAATTCGACGCGATTTTGATGGATGTACAGATGCCGGTGATGAACGGGCACGACGCCGCGCGGGCCATCCGGGCGCTGGATCGCCGGGACGCGGGGCGTATCCCTATCATTGCCATGACCGCCAACGCCTTTGCCGAGGACGAGAAGGCGGCGCTGGCCGCCGGTATGGATGTCCATGTGGCGAAGCCCCTGGATTTGGAGATTTTGAAGAGAAGCATACGACTATGTGTCAGACGAGAGGAAGAACGATGAAAATTGGTGTGAGAAGGGGACTGCGGAGAGGGGGTGCCGCCTGCTTGGCGGCGCTGCTGGTGCTGCTGGTCTCCTGTGGGGCTCCGAAGGAGCCGAAGAATCTGATTTCCAAGGAGGAGACAGAGACGCGGGAGGTGAACTTCTTCAGCCCCATGGAGAAGACGGACCCGGACGCGGAGAATGTGGCCCGGACCGCGTCGGATCTCACCATCGCTATGGCGGAGGAGCGGCTGGGGGTTTCGGTGGCCTACCGGACCTATACGGCGGAGAACTATCAGGACAAGACCTACGACGAGGTGTCTATGGACCGGGTCCGCAGCAATATGGATGATCTGTACCTGCTCAACCCGGACACCATTTTGATTCTGGCGGCGGAGGGGGAGCTGATGGACCTGTCGGGGCTGGACTGCGCCAAGAACCTGCGGGAGATCATCCACACCGCCAATACCGTGGATGGGAAGCTGGTGGCCATCCCGCAGGAGGTGGTGGCCTACGGGCTGTTTGTCAATGTGGACCTGTTCAAGCGGTACGATCTCTCCCTGCCGGAGACGCCAGAGGACTTTTTGGAGTGCTGCCGGGTGTTTCAGGAGAACGGCATTGAGACGCCTGTCGGCGCCAACCGCTGGTGGTTGGAGACCTTCGTCTTTGCCCAGGCCTACGCCGACCTCTACAACGGCGGGAACACGGCGGCGGAGATCGCCGCCCTCAACAGCGGGGAGGCCCGGTACAGCGACTATATGCGTCCCGGCTTCGAGTTTCTGAGGACGCTGATCGACCGGGGATATATTGACGCGGAGCAGGCCTTGGTCAGCGAGGCCATCGAGGGGGAGGGGCCGGACTTTCTGGCGGGAAAGACCCCCATCGTCATGGCCTACTGGGGGGCGGCCAACACGGAGACCGCCTACGGTAAGACGGACTTTGAGATGCAGGTCATCGGCTTCCCCAGCAGCCGGGGACAGATGCCGGTGATGCCCATGACCGGCTTCGCCGTGGGCGCCCACTCCGAACACGTGGAGGACGCCATGGCTGTGCTGGACATCATCGCCTCCGATGAGGCGCTGCAGCTCTATGCGGAGACCAACCGGGTGATTTCACCGTCGAAGAATGTGCAGGTGGAGTGTGTGCCTGCGTTAAAGCCCCTCAGCGACCGGATTGAGGAGGGAGTCTATGTGCTGGGCTCCAATGCGGGGATGCAGGTGGAGCAGTGGGGGAATACCTGCTTGATCGTGCGGCAGCTGCTGGGCGGCGCGTCGGTGGAGGCGTGCATGGAGGAGTTTGACCGATTGCAGGATGAGGCGATCGGGCAGGGGGATTGATGGGAGAGAGGATGGAGAATTTTGTAGGGGCGGACTATGTCCGCCCCTACCACTTTTTGTTGTCTGTTCATTTTTTTGGCTTCCTTCGGGCGGCGGCGCTGGGGATTTTCATTTGATCTCGATACTTTGCCACCGTGCGGCGGGAGAGAGGACAGCCCTCCAGGGCTAAATGCTCCGCCAGCTTTTGGTCCGACAGGGGGCGGCTCTTGTCCTCCCCGTCGATCAGCCGTCGGAGCAGGACCCACGCCGCTGTCTGGCTCATTTTGCTCTCTGCGGCGGCACGGGAGAAGAAATATCCCATGGGGAAGATGCCCCAGCTGCACTGAAGATACTTGCCCCGGACTGTCCGGCTGACAGTGGACTCGTGTATCCCCAGTTCTTGGGCGGCGTCAAGCATCCGCAGGGGCGCCAGAGCGCCGGGGCCGTGGCGGAAGAACTGGATTTGGCGCTGGGCGATGAACTGGGTACAGCGGTGCAGGGTATTCTCCCGTTGGCCCACCGCCTGTAAAATATTCTCGGCCTGACGGAGCTTGGGGGTCAGGTAGGCCCGGAGCTCCCTGTCCTCCGACTGGGCCAGCAGGTCCCGATAGCGGCGGCTGATCCGGAACGCGGGGCGTCCCTCCCAGCGTGTGTGGGCGACAAAATGGCCGTCCAGCTCCTCCACAAAAACATCGGGAAGGAGATACGGCACCGCCTCCAAGCGATTGAAGGCGGCACCGGGCCGGGGGTGCAGAGTCTGGATGCGCTCCGCTGCCTCCTGTACGGTTTTCACCGGGACACATAGCTGGAGGGCGATAAAGCGGCAGTGCCCCTTGGCAAGGGGCTCCAGATAGTCACGGACAATCGCCAGGGCGGTCCCGGTCTCGCCGAGGCGCTCCAGCTGGAGGGCGAGACACTGGGAGAGGTCGGCGGCCCCTACCCCCGGCGGGTCCAAGGTGCGCAGGA
The DNA here is from genome assembly GCA_022801715.1 of Oscillospiraceae bacterium. Taxonomy (GTDB): domain Bacteria; phylum Bacillota; class Clostridia; order Oscillospirales; family Oscillospiraceae; genus CAJFPI01. Next base: position 16,321 of record JAAWSV010000014.1, on the reverse strand, counting down.
TATCCAGCCCCCGCTCCAGCAGCGGCAGCGGTACCCCGGTCTCTTGGGTCAGCTCCTCCAGCGGGACCGTGAAATAGCCAGTGTCGTCTAAGCAGGCGGCCAGATAGCGGACCAGTTCGGCGGTGTCCTCGTCCAGCTCCAGCTGCTGGATCTGGCGGGAGAGCGTACAAAAAAGCGTCTCCTCCAAGCCTCCCTCTGTACCGACCGAGGACAAGAAATCGCTCTCTTTCTCCCCGTATCGGTAGAACCGGTTTTGGTGATCCTCCAAGAGGCGGGGGCGAGGGGGCGGCTCATAGGGCTCCGGCGGGGCCTCTGCCAGCTCCACCATGGGATTGTTCAGCACCAGCTCCTGAAGATAGGCGGTCAGCTCTGCGGCACCCATCTGAAGCAGCTCCACGCTTTGGAGCTGGAATTGACTGAGGTGCTGAATTTGGGTCGGAGACTGGATCAGTTTCAAGGGAACCCCTCCCATCCGGAATTTGTTGACGCGGACCGGACTGTGGACCAAAATATCCAGAAAGGTGTCCACAGTTTAGCGGTTTTAGGCGATTTTTCAGCCGCCTAAAACCCCAGTTCCTCCCCCACGACGACCACGTGGAAGTCGGACTCGATGGGCCGCTTGTGGAGGATGGTCGTGATGTTGCAGAACCGCTCCTCCGAGGCACACTTGGCACATCGTCCGGACAGCACACTGGCGCAGACCTCCCCGTACTTGATCTTGTTCATGGGGGCGGCCAGATTGGCAATTCTGGATCGGGCTTCCGCCTCGTTTTGCACGATCTTGTTTACACCCACCACCACAATGATCCGATCCGCGCCGTACAGACTGCCGGCGATTCGGTTGCCCACCCCGTCTACATTGACGATCTCACCCTCCATGGTGATGGCATTGGCGCTGAGGATGAACACATCGCTGGTGAGATAGTCCGCCAAAATGTCTCTGGCCTGTTCCCGGGTGGGGGCCTTCACGTAGCCGTATTCTCTGCTGTTATAGCTGTGGAGATTCAGCGCCGCCACATTGGGGATCAGCCGGCACCCCCGCTGCAATAGCGCCGGCTCCATGTCCAGCTGATAGAAGCTGTGGGAATCCCCCACACCGATGATGCTCCCGTCAGGGATCAGCCCGTGCAGCACCGCCGCAGCCGCCTCCTTTGTCTCCACGAAGCAGGCCTCAAAGTGGTTTTTCCGCAGGGCCTTGACGATGGCCTCCCCCTTGTACTGGTAGTATTGCCGCTTGATATCGTCCACATCGTGGACCACCGCGGAGAGGGGAACGGTGACCTCCTGCCGTAATTTTCTCATATCCTGCACCTCCTGTTCCCGTAGACGGCGGACCGCCCCTGTCCCTGTGGGGTTCGGGGACGGTCCGCCGGCGCTTGTTTTGATTATTTGCTGAATTTTTCCACGTCCTTCAAGAGGAGATCCAGCAGCGTCTTGCCCTCCTCGCCGCCGAACTCCTCAATCCGGTCTCTCACTGTCAGACTGGCGTCTACAAAGGCCTGGCGCTCTGCGTCTGTCAGCTCAACGATCTCTATGTCCGGTTTGTTCGTGAGGATGACCTCGGTTTTGCTGGCTAAAAAGTCCTCCAGTGTCTGCTCGGCGAAGCTCTCCATCTGGGGCTTGATCTCCTCTAAAATTGCCTTGTCCTCGTCGGAAAGACCGTTGTAAAAGTCCGAGTTCATGGACATGAAGGAGGCCATCTGGCAGTGGTTGGACATGGTGATATAGTCGATAACCTCGTAGAACTTCATCTCCTCCATGGCGTTCATGGGCTGTTCCGTCCCGTCCACGGTCTTTAATTGCAGGCCGGAGTAGGTCTCGGTAAAGGCCATGGGGGTGGGGGTGGCGCCCAGCGCCTCGTAGTTGGCCGCCAGAATGGGGGAGGCCATGATCCGCATACGGAAGCCTTTGAAGTCGTCCACTGTGCGCAGCGCCCGGGAGCCGCCCCACTGCATGTTGCCCAAGGAGAACCAATCGTAGGTGGTCAGACCCTTGGTTTTGAACAGCTCGCTCAGGTAGGCGGTGCCCTCGCCTTGGGTGAGGACCTTGTTGTTTACGCTGTTGTCATCGGAGAAAACGAAGTTCAGGGACAGGGCCTGCACGGCGGGGAACATGTCGCCCACCTCGCCGGCGGCGCAGATGCCAAACTCGATGCCACCATTCATCAGCAGCTCCATCTGTGTGGCGGTGTCGCCCAGAGCGCCCACTGGGTACACGTCGATGTGGATGCGGCCGCCGGACTTCTCCTCTACCAGCTCCGCAAATTTGTTGGCGTAGCTGTCATAGATGGTGTCCTTGGCCTCTGTGTGGGCCAGACGCCACACCACCTGTCCGTCACCGCCCTCTCCGCCGGAGGGATTGCCGCTGTCGCTTGGCTGGGAGGTGTCGCCGCAGCTGGCCAGCATGGCGGCCGTCATAGCGAGGCAGAGGATCAGAGCGAAAATCTTTTTCATGTTTTTCATCCTTTCTTTTCCGATTGTTGGTACTGGAATGTGATTTACAGGAACATGCGGTAGAAGGTAATCACCTGCGGGAAGAAGATCAGGAAGATGGACAGCGCGATCATGATCATTAGATAGACCGGCAGGCCCTTGACAATCTTGGTGTAGGGGGCGTCAAAGGCCGCGCAGGCGGTGAAGATATTGCATCCAAAGGGCGGGGAGATCGCCCCCAAAATGCACTGGATCGTGATGATGATGCCCAGCCAAATGGGGTCACAGCCTGCCGCCATGGCTGGACCGGAGAAGATGGGTGTGACCACAACCACCGCGATCAGCGGGTCCACAAACATACCCGCGATGAAGAAGAACACTGTTACCCAGAGCAGGATGACAGTCAGGGAGGGGTCGGGCCCCAGTACGCTGCCGGCAATCAGCTGGGGAACGTTGGCGTAGGTCAGGACCAAGGAGAATACTTGGCCGCTGGCCAGCAGGATGAACAGCGTAGCCGTCATGGCGCCGGTGGATAGGGCGATGCGGAACAGGTCCTTGACCTTGACCGTGCGATAGACCACCATCTCCAAAAGGGCCGCGTACAGAACGGAGATCGCCGCTGCCTCTGTGGGGCTGGCTTTCCCGGAGTAGATGCTGCCCACAATGATCACCGGGAAGCCCAAGGGGAGAAGGGCGTGGAGAAGGGCGTGGCCCTTTTCGCGCCAAGTGGTCTTTTTGGTCCGGGGGATATTCAGCTTTCTGGCGTGCAGATACTGGTAGACAGAGAAGATTAGGAAGATCAGGATGCCCGGTCCGATACCCGCGATGAACATCTCCCCCACAGAGGCGCCGGTTACGACGCTATACATGATCATGGTCACACTTGGCGGGATCAGCGCTGCCAAGTTGGCGGAGGAGACAATCAGCCCGTCCACGTCGGCTTGGGGATATCCGGACTCCAGCATCTGGGGCCGCAGCGTCTTCCCGATGGCCACCACCGTGGCCTGTGTAGAGCCGGAGATGGCGCCGAAGAGCGTGCAGGTGCCCGCCAAGGTAACACCAAGACCCCCGTAGATGTGGCCGATGAGAGCTTTCACCAGATCCACCAGCCGTCTGGCAGTGTGTCCGGCGCTCATTATGTCCGCCGCGAAGATGAACAGCGGGATAGCCAGCAGGGGGAGGGAGTTGATGCCGTTCATCAGCTGCTGGATGATGGTGGTGGGCTGCATGGCGGTCAGAAACACGAGAATGGCCACTGTGCCGCTGAGTACCATGGACATGAACATGGGGAAGCCCAGAAGAAGGCATCCAAACATAATAAGCAGCAGTACAACAATCATTCGGATGTGTCCTCCTTTCTGAAATCCGGGACATACACCTCGTTCAAGCCCAGATAGATATCCTCGCTGGTGAGGTTTTTGATGAAAACCAGAATATATTGCAGTGTCGCAAAGAGGAAGCCCAGGGAGATGACCGCTACAACGAAATAGGTGGGAATTTTCAGGTTGATGGAGATCTTGCCCAGCGTTTTCAGAGTGATCACATACCGCCAGGAGATGACGGTAAGCACCCCCATGGTGCCCCCTGTGACGGCGGCAATCAGCAGCGCGTCTATCTTCTGAAACTTCTTGGGGGCCAAGTCGAACAGCCCCAGCATATTGATGTGCTTCCCTGTGGTAACGGCGTAGCTCAGGCCAATAAATGTGATGGCGTAGATACAATACTGGCCGATCTCCTCCGCGGCGTAGATACCCTTGTTGAAGAATTGACGGCCGAGGACGTTGCCGATCAGGGTGAGGGACATGATGATGACGCTGGCGGCCAAGATTACCTCCTCTGTCTTGACAATGATGCCGTTGATTCTATTCACAATTTTCATTTACACGCCTACTTTCTCTTAGAAGCTGTATTCATAGCTGAAAACCGGGTGGTTGAGGGCCTTTTGTCTGGAGAAGTGTTTTTTTGTCGCGCTTTTTGTGCTTGGAGAAGAGCTCCCGCGGCATGATAGAAGAAGGCCCGGTTGGGCGGCGTCTGCGGCTTGGTACACAGGTCCTTATTTCCGCTCAAACCTATCATAATAATTGGCGGCGATGTAGTCCAGTACCAGATTGGCACACACATGGCTGGTCAGCTCCCTGTGGTCGGTCATGGGGTTCACCTCTACAAAATCCACCACGTCGGCGTAGGGGGCGAAGGCTTGGAGCAGGTCCGACAGCTGGAAGTGGGTGAGGCCAGCGGGCTCCTGTCCGCCGGAGCCCAGGGCACAGGCCATATCCAGCGCGTCTATGTCCACCGTTATGTACAGATAGTCGGTGTCCTGCCGGACCAGCTCGATGGTGCGTTTGGCAATCTCGTCCACCCCCAGCCGGTTTACATCCCGGGCGGTGAAGATGTTCAGTCCGCTGTCCTTGATAAAGTGGTAATGTTCGGGGTAGTTGTAGCCCCTGGGGCCAATTTCCACGATGTGCCGGGTGTCATACTTCTCCATCTCGGTGGCCCGCCGGATCTCGCTGGAGCCGGAGAACTTGCCTTGTACCAAGGAGTCGATCTTCAGATCCAAGTGGGCGTCAAAGTCGATGATGCCAATTCTGCCCTTGGCCATATCGTGGAGCGCCATGAAGCCGGCGTTGGTGACAGAGTGGTCGCCCCCCAGCAGGATGGGACGGTATCCAGCACCGATGATCTTTTTGATCTCCTCAGACATGTCTTTCAGGGCCTGATAGTGGTCATAGTGGACAATGTCGTCGCAGTTGCCGAAGTCCTTCAGCTCAATTTTGTTGTAGTCCACCAAGGCGTTGTTGTTTACGTCAAAGAGAAGTCCGTCCTCCATCCGGTTCATAATGCCCGACAGGGCGGCGCGGATGCTGTTGGGCGCATACCGTGCCCCTGGCCAGCCTCTCCCGGCCTCCGTGTCATAGTTCAGCCCCAAGATGCCAAACCGCAGCTGTTCCATACTGAAACCCTCCTTGTTATATAGATTGACAGGTGCGAGTGCTGTCCCTCTATTTTAGTTATATAAGCAAATTCCATGCCAACTTTTCGATTACACACAAAAAAATTAAAAATATTTTGCAGCTTCCGCTCCCGGACAGCCCTTGTGGGAGGTTGGGCAGGCTGCCTTCGCTGTTGGGGGAGTTTCTGCTGTGCGGTTTGAAAGTGATTTGACATTTTACAGACTGTCTAATTTTTGGACAAGTTGTCTTGCGTTTTTCCAGCAAAAGCGGTATACTGCCAATAATGTGAGAAATGATGGACTGCGAAAGGAGATGCCATGATTGTACCGCGCGCAGAGGATGCCAGCCGGGTATTCAAGGAGATGTTCAACGAGACAGATTCAATTTTGATCTGTGATACAAGGGGGAAGGTGCTCTTCTATCAGGACTACAATGATCAGATCAACATGATTCGGGATGAGGCGGCGGTGGGGCGCTCGATCTTTGAGCTGTATCCCTTTTTTAAGCGGGAAGATTTCACCGTATTCCGGGCTATTGATGAGAAGCGCCCAATCCTGAATGAGCTGCAGATGTTCGAGGTCAACGGGGTAACGAAAAAGTCCCTGAACTCCGCCTACCCCCTGATCAACGAGACGGGAATGGTGGGGGCTATGGTGCTCTCTATCGAGCTGGACAGCACGCCGAAGCAAAAAAAGAGATCCCATCTGACGTCTAAGTACAACTTTGACAATATTATTACCAAAAATGCCGCCTTTCTTGAGAGTTTTGAAACCCTTCGTATGATTTCCAAGAGTACCTCCAGCGTACTGATCTATGGGGAGACCGGCACCGGGAAGGAGCTGATCGCCCACACTATCCATGCCAACAGTCCCCGACGCGGCAAGCCCCTTTTCGTTCAGAACTGTGCCGCCATACCTGACAACCTGATGGAGAGTATTCTCTTTGGGTCCTCCAAGGGCAGCTTCACCGGCGCTATCGACCGGCCGGGGCTGTTTGAGGCGGCCGACGGCGGGACACTGTACTTAGACGAGGTGAACTCCCTCTCTCTGGATTTGCAGGGGAAGCTGCTGCGGGCGATTGAGAGCAGCCGCATCCGCAGGATTGGGGAGAATGAGGAGCGGGAGGTGGATGTGCGGATTATCGTCTCCACTAACGAAAACCTTGCCATGCTGGTCAAGGAGAACCGATTCCGCAAGGACCTGTTTTACCGCTTTAACGTGACCAACTTCATGATCCCGCCCCTCCGGGACCGGCGGGATGACATCCCCCTGCTGTGTGAGTATTACATCAATCAGTATAACCAGCGTCTGAGCCACCATGTGAGCGGTGTGGAGGACGAGGTGTACGCCTATTTCCGGGAGTACCCTTGGGACGGGAACGTGCGGGAACTGAAAAATGTGATCGAGTACGCCTGTACGATCAAGGCGGAGGGTATGATTACCATGCATGAGCTGCCCAACTATATGTTTAACCAGCGCACAATGGAGTCCATCGTCTCCCCTGAGCAGATCCTTACCAGCTTTCAGGCTGCCTGCGAGACCTTTATCCGTCCCGGTACCTCGCTGGCCTCTCAGATAGAGATTCTGGAGAGGGAGATCGTGAGCAAGGCGATTCTGCGGAACCGGTACAACATGACCAAGACGGCAAGGGAGCTGCATGTGTCCCGTCAGACCCTCTACGCAAAGCTGAAAAAGTATCATCTGATCTAAAGAGGGGCTTCTGTTTTGCTTGGGCAGGTCCGCGGCGCCGTTCTTTGGAATGGTAAAATGCGCGGCAGGACTTGCTTTCCTGTGAATCTTCCCCTTGAAATGCCCCTGATTATCCTGTATAATACTACAGATTGCAACAGAAGGGGCGTTTCATGGGCCCCTCCCAATACAGAAAACAGAAAGTGTGATGGTTTATGAAGTACGATTTTACCGCCATTGAACAGAAATGGCAGAAAAAATGGCGGGAGGAGAAGACCTTTGCCGCCTCCACCGGACGGACCGACAGGCCTAAGTTTTACGGGCTGGTGGAGTTCCCCTATCCCTCCGGCAATGGGCTTCACGTGGGCCACGCCAGGCCCTACACCGCCATGGATGTGGTGGCCCGGAAGAAGCGGATGGACGGGTACAATGTGCTCTTCCCCATCGGCTTCGACGCCTTCGGCCTGCCCACGGAGAACTACGCCATCAAAAACCACATCCATCCCGCCAAGGTTACCAAGGACAATATTGCCAACTTCACCAAGCAGCTCCACATGCTGGGCTACTCCTTCGACTGGGACCGGGTGGTGGACACCACCGACCCCAAGTACTACAAGTGGACCCAGTGGATCTTCCTCCAGCTCTACAAGAAGGGGCTGGCCTACAAGACCTCCATGCCCGTGAACTGGTGCACCTCCTGCAAGTGTGTGCTGGCCAACGAGGAGGTGGTAGAGGGCGTCTGCGAGCGGTGCGGCAGCGCCGTGGTGCGCAAGGAGAAGAGCCAGTGGATGCTGAAGATCACCGAGTACGCCGACCGGCTGATTGATGACCTGGACGGCCTGGACTTTATCGAGCGGGTGAAGATCCAGCAGCGCAACTGGATCGGCCGGTCCGAGGGGCTGGAGGTGGACTTTAAGATGTCCACCGGCGACACCATGACCGTCTATACCACCCGGGGGGATACGCTGTACGGCGTCACCTACATGGTCCTCTCCCCGGAGCACCCGGTGCTGGAGCGTTGGAAGGGCTGCATCGCCAACTGGGACGAGGTGAAGGCCTATCAGGAGGCCGCCGCCCGGAAGTCCGACTTCGAGCGCAGTGAGCTCAACAAGGACAAGACCGGTGTGGCGCTCCAAGGGGTCACGGCCATCAATCCGGCCAATGGCGCGGAGGTGCCTGTGTTTGTCTCTGACTATGTGCTCATGGGCTACGGCACCGGCGCGGTGATGGGCGTCCCCGGCCACGATCAGCGGGACTGGGAGTTTGCCACCAAATTTGGTCTGCCCATCGTTGAGGTGGTGCAGGGCGGCGACATCACCAAGGAGGCTTTCGCCCTAAAGGATGACACCGGCATCATGGTGAACTCCGGCTTTATGAACGGCATGACAGTGAAGGACGCCATCCCAGCGATGAAGGAGTACGCGGTGAAGCAGGGCTTCGGCCGGCTGAAAACCAACTTCAAGCTCCGTGACTGGGTGTTCTCCCGCCAGCGGTACTGGGGGGAGCCGATCCCCATGATCTGGTGCGACAAGTGCGGCTGGCAGCCGGTGGACGAGAGCGAGCTGCCCCTGCTCCTGCCGGAGGTGGAGAGCTATGAGCTCACCGACGACGGGGAGAGCCCTCTCAGCAAGATGACCAACTGGGTGAACACCACCTGCCCCTGCTGCGGCGGAAGCGCCAAGCGGGAGACGGATACCATGCCCCAGTGGGCGGGGTCCTCTTGGTACTTCCTCCGGTATATGGACCCGGAGAACGCCGATGCTATCGCCTCCAAGGAGGCGCTGGACTACTGGTCCCCGGTGGACTGGTACAACGGCGGCATGGAGCACACAACCCTCCACCTGCTGTACAGCCGGTTCTGGCACAAGTTCCTCTACGACATCGGCGTGGTGCCCACCAAGGAGCCCTACGCCAAGCGCACCAGCCACGGCATGATCTTGGGCGAGGGCGGCGAGAAGATGTCCAAGAGCCGGGGGAACGTCATCAATCCTAATGACATCATCGAGCAGTTCGGCGCGGATACCATGCGCACCTATATCATGTTCATCGGTGACTTTGAGAAGGCTGCCGCTTGGTCCGCCAACGCGGTGAAGGGCTGCAAGCGGTTCTTGGATCGGGTATGGAACCTCAGTGAGATGGAGCACACCGGGGAGGACTACTCCAAGGCCAATGAGGCTGCGGTGCACAAGGCCATCAAGAAGGTGTCCGAGGACATTGAGGCCATGAAGTTCAACACCGCTATCGCCGCGCTGATGGCTCTGGTGAACGACTACTACGCCAACGGGGCCAGCCGGGGGGATATGCGGGCTCTGCTGCTGATGCTCAGTCCCTTCGCGCCCCATATCTGTGAGGAGATGTGGGAGAATATGGGCTTCGGCGGTCAGGTCAGCGCCCAAGGCTGGCCGGAGTACGACGAGAGTAAGACGGTGGCGGACACGGTGGAGATGGCCGTTCAGGTGGGCGGCAAGCTCCGGGGCACCATTCAGGTGGCCTTGGACAGCGATCAGGAGACCGTGGTGGCCGCCGCCAAGGAAAACGAGAAGGTGGCCCGGTTTGTGGAGGGGATGGAGATCGTGAAGGTCATCCATGTGCCCAATAAGCTGGTGAATCTGATTGTGAAGCCCAAGAAGTAGGGCCGTGGCAGGGCTTCGCCGGAAGTCCGGTGTGCGAGCGTTTGCGGAGCAAACCTCGGAGTGGGCCGGATTCACTCCGGCCCAGTCAAGTGGAATCATGGGGTCCCCGCCGGACGGCAGTCCGGTGGGGGCATCCATGTACCGAATAAGCTGGTGAATCTGATTGTGAAGCCTAAGAAGTAGGGCTACGATAGGATCGGATTGAGAAGACCCGCTGGACGACTGTCCAGCGGGTCCCTTTGTCTTGCCGTCGTGCCCTGCGGACGGAGTATCGGTGGTGTGATGGGCATTGGAAGAGCGGGCGCGCAATGTGCGCCCCTACCATGGTTTTGCCCGGTGCGGTGGGAGAATCCCTCCACCGCCATTCGGCGGTCCCCCTCCCTTTAACAAGGGAGGCTAAGGGCGCGAAGCGCCATTCTTGCCCTCCCCCAGTGCGGTGAGCATCGGGGGGACGGGCTGGTGAGGACACCGGCCCCTACGGGTGGTTTAACAATTATCCGATGGGCGTCGATGGAGCGGGCGGCCACAGGCCGCCCCTACAAACGGTCTGTCGATAGAACACCGCGCCTCCAAGTTTCCACCGCGCAATTCAAATCGTCCCGCTGTGCGGGACACCGCAACTCCTGATTCCTAACTCCAGATTCCCCGCTCTCCCCCCGCCAAAACACATTTTTTAAGAAATTTCAGAAAAACTATTGACCTTCCCCCTTGTGGAGGGTGTAAAGTGGACGCGGAAAGGAGGGAGAGCCGTGAAAATTCACGAGGTGGAGCAGGCGGTGGGGATCACCGTCAAGAACATACGCTTCTATGAGGAGCAGGGGCTTCTCAGCCCCCGGCGGGGACTGAATGGCTACCGGGAGTACGGTGAGGAGGAGGTGGAGATCCTTCGGCGGATTAAGCTCCTTCGGAAGATCGGTCTGCCCATTGAGGAGATCCGTCAGATGCAGTCCGGCGTCTACACCGTGGCCGACGGGATGCGGCGGCATCTGATTACACTGGAGCGGGAGCAGCGCAGCTTGGAGCAGTCTGTGGAGCTCTGCCGCCGGCTGAAGGACCGGGAGGAGCGTATGGACGCTCTGGACGCCGGGGCGCTTTTGGAGGAGATGGAGCAAATGGAACAGACGGGGACCACCTTTGAGAACCGGCAGCGTCAGGACGCGAAGCCTGTGCGCTACGCGGGGGCCGTGGTGATGGCGGTGCTGGTCAGCGCGCTGATGGTGGCGCTGATCGCCGTGATGCTCTGGGGCTACTTCGCAGACCCGGCGGAGGCGCCGCCCCTGCCGCTGCTGGCGGTGTTTATGGCCATTCCGGGGGCAATCCTTTTAGGGGTGCTGCTGGCCCTGTTCCAGCGGATCAAGGAGATTCAGAGAGGGGAGGAAGAGGATGCGAAACAATACTGACCATTCTGACAGGAAGAAGCGGGGGGCCGTGGCGTCAGCCGCGGTGGTGACCGGGGCGCTGCTGCTGGTGGTGCTGACCGTCGGGGCGGGGATTTTGGGCGCGGGCAGCGCCGGCCTGCTGGCGGGAGCGATTTTGGGGTTCTATGCCCTCTTGGGCCTGGCGGTGGTGGTGGGGATCTTAGCTGCCCTGCGCCAGCGCCTGCGTGAGATCCAGGGAGGGGAGGAAGAGGATGCCCGGAAGTACTGAGGCGCGGCAGAAGCGGGCGGTGGTCCGCACGGCCCTGATATTTGCCTTGCTGCGGGGCGCCTTTGCCATAGTCTGCGTCTGTCTGGCGGTGCTGACGGAACTCCCCGGCTGGGGGAGGGCACTGTTGGGGCTGCTGGCGGTGCTGTCGCTGATTCCGATTCCGTTTACTATTGTCGTAGTCAAAGAAAGATTTTGTGAAATTGAAGGAGGAGAACAGAATGCTGCTGATCAATATTGACTATATCCCCGGACGGGAGTTTGAGGTGCTGGGGATCGTGAAGGGGACTGTGGTGCAGTCCAAGAACCTGGGCAAGGATTTTATGGCGGGGATGAAGACGCTGGTGGGCGGTGAGATCACCGGTTATACCGAGATGCTCAACGAGGCCCGCCAGATCGCCATGAAGCGCATGGTGGACGAGGCGGAGGCCCTCCAAGCGGACGCGGTGATCAATATCCGCTACGGTTCCTCGGCGGTGATGCAGGGAGCGGCGGAGGTCATCGCCTACGGTACGGCGGTGCGCTATCGGTAAAAGGACGGGGGTGCCGGAGAAAACTTTACGATTTTTGGGTGATTTTTGAAGTTTTCCCTTGACAAGAGGAGAAGAAATCTGTATAATGCTACAGGTAAAGCCATGTTATTGGCCCTTAAAGCATCTTGGATGAAGCCAGATGCGGCGGAGGGAGGGAAATATAGATGTCTGAAGTTCACGTCAAGGAAAATGAGTCTCTGGACAGCGCGCTGAAGCGTTTCAAGCGCAGCTGTGCCAAGGCCGGCGTTCTGGCCGAGGTCCGTAAGAGAGAGCATTACGAGAGCCCCAGCGTGAAGCGTCGCAAGAAGAGCGAGGCGGCACGGAAGAATCGCAACAAGAGATACTATTAAAAGGTAAAGCCCGCCCTCCACGCGCAGCGTGGAGGGCGGGCTTTTTGTCAGCCTGGGGGCCAGGTCATGTCCCTTCCGGCCAGAACGTGAAAGTGGAGGTGCGGGACCGTCTGCTGGCCCGCTTCACCGATGTTGGAGACGACGCGGTACCCCGCATCGGAAAAGCCCAGCTCCTTGGACAGTTGGGCGATCACCGCGAAGATGTGGCCCACTGTGGGGGCGGTCTCCTCCGTAACAGCGGAGACGGACTGGATGTGCGCCTTGGGTACCACCAAGAAGTGAGTGGGGGCCTGCGGGGCGATGTCGTAGAAGGCGCAGCAAAGCTCGTCCTCATAGACCTTATTGCTGGGGATCTCCCCGGCGACGATCTTGCAGAATAAACAGTCGGACATGGGCGCTTCCTCCTTTTACTTCAGCGGCACCACGGCGAAGAACTCCAAGGCTCCGCCGCTGTTGTTTATGAGGCTGTGGGTGTGGCCGTTGGGGCAGTAGTGGCACATGCCGGCGGAGAGGGGCAGCTCCTCGCCGTCGTAGATCACCTTGCCCTCGCCCTTGAGGATGTAGATGACCTCGTAGCCGCTCTCGTGGGTGTGCATGCCGATGGAGCATCCGGGGTCCAGAATGCCGTGCAGAATCTTGCCGGCCTCGTCTACACGCAGGTTGGCCCGCAGTGCGCCCTCGCCGCCCATGAAGTTGGGCAGTACCTTTTCTTCCATCTTGGAAAAATCTACGATCATTGCTGTGCTCCTCCTTTTTTGTTGTGGGAGTTCCTGTTTTTGATAAAAGCTGTGCTTTGTGGTTTATGGTGTGTTCTCCCCAGACGGCGCGCCGCGCCGTCCGGGGGCTTTTTTTGTGGTTTTATTCGCGGTGGGCTCAGTTGGCCTTTTCGCTGACGAAGTCGTCTAATGCGGCCAAGGCGTCGTCCAGCTTGAGGAGGTCTGTGCCGCCGCCCATGGCGCTGTCCGGCTTGCCGCCGCCCTTGCCGCCGCAGATGGGGGCGATGGTCTTGATGATGTCCCCGGCCTTCACGCCGCGGGCCACGGCCTCCTTGCCGCAGACGGCAAGGAAGGTGATTTTCTCCCCGTTGACCGCCGCCAAGAGGGCCGCCACCGCGGGCTCCTTGTCCCGGAGGAAGTCGCCCATCTTCCGGAGATCGTCGGCGCTGAGGCCGCTGCGGGAGAAGGAGACTACCTTCAGTCCCTTCACCTGCTTGCCGCTCATGAGAACCTGGTCTGTCTCGCCCAGGAACTCCTTGGCCTTCAGCTTCTCGATGGTCTGACGCAGCTCCCGGATCTCCAAGATCTGCTGCTCCGCCTTGTGCTCCAGCTCGTTGGGCTTCACCTTCATCAGCTCCGCCAAGTGGAGGAGCAGGGCGTGGTTGCGGCTGAGGATGTCCATAGTGCAGTGGCCCACGGTGGCCTCAATGCGGCGGACGCCGCTGGCCACGGAGAACTCGGCGGTGATGCGGAAGGGGCCGGCCTTGGCGGTGTTATCCAAGTGGGTGCCGCCGCAGAGCTCCATGGAGCAGTCCCCCATGGTGACAACCCGGACGGTGTCGCCGTACTTCTCGCTGAACAGGGCCATGGCTCCCCGGCTCTTGGCCTCCTCCATGGAGAGCTCCTCGGTCCGGATGGGATAGCCGTAGAGAATGAAGTCGTTGACTGTCCGCTCCACCGCGCTGAGGTCCGCTGCGGTCATGGCGGAGAAGTGGGTGAAGTCGAAGCGCAGGAGGTCCGGCTCCACCAGAGAGCCGGCCTGCTGGACATGGTCGCCCAAGACCTGACGCAGGGCGGCGTGGAGCAGGTGGGTGGCGCTGTGGGCGCGGGCAATGGCCTGCCGGCGGGGCAGGTCGATGGAGGCGGAGACCATCTGCCCCGCTTGGAAGGAACCCTTCACCACCTTGCCGTAGTGCATATACTTGCCGCCCTTGTTCTTCTGTACGTCGGTGACCTGAAAGAGATTTTCAAGGGCCTTGGTGCCGATCACGCCGTGGTCCGCCACTTGGCCGCCCATCTCGGCGTAGAAGGGGGTCTTGTCCAAGACGATGATGCCCTCCACGCCCTCCATCAGGGCCTCGGCCTGCTCGTTCTCCACCACTAAGGCCACGATCTTTGCGTCCTCGGTGGCGTTGTGGTCGTAGCCTATGAACTCGGTGGCGGGGACCTCCTTGCCGAACTCCACGCCGGCCCAGCCCAAGTCGCCCAAGGCCTCCCGGGCCTTCCGGGCCCGCTGGCGCTGCTCGTCCATGAGGGCTTGGAAGCCCTCTTGATCCACGGCCATGCCCTGCTCGGCCACCATCTCGGCAGTGAGGTCGATGGGGAAGCCGTAGGTGTCGTAGAGCTTGAAGGCGTCGGCGCCGGAGAAGGTCTTTTCGCCCTTCTCCTGATGGCCGGCGAGCATCTCGGAGAAGATCTTCATACCGCCGTCGATGGTCTTGGCGAAGCTCTCCTCCTCCATGCGGATGATCCGGATAATATAGTCCTGCTTCTCCAAGAGGTCCGGGTAGGCGCACTGGTTCTCATGGATCGCCGTGGCGCAGACCTCGTAGAGGAAGGGGCAGTTTACCCCGAGGAGTTTCCCGTGGCGGGCGGCCCGGCGGAGGAGGCGGCGGAGGACATAGCCCCGGCCCTCGTTGGAGGGGAGGACGCCGTCGCAGATCATCATGGTGGCGGAGCGGATGTGGTCGGTGATGACGCGGAGGCTCACGTCGGTCTTGGCGCTCTCGCCGTAGTGGGCGCCGGTGATCTCGCTGACCTTGCGGGTGATATTCATCACCGTGTCCACGTCAAAGAGGGAGGACACGTTCTGGCTGACACAGGCCAAGCGTTCCAGGCCCATGCCGGTGTCGATGTTCTTCTGCTTCAGCTCAGTGTAGTGGCCCTCGCCGTCGTTGTTGAACTGGGAGAACACGTTGTTCCACACCTCGATATACCGGTCGCAGTCGCAGCCCACGGTGCAGCCGGGCTTGCCGCAGCCGTACTCCTCCCCCCGGTCGTAGTAGACCTCGGAGCAGGGGCCGCAGGGGCCGCTGCCGTGCTCCCAGAAGTTGTCGGCCTTGCCGAACTTGAAGATGTGGTCCTCGGGAATGCCGATCTCGTCCCGCCAGATGGCGAAGGCCTCCTCATCGGCGGGGGTGGTCTCGTTGCCGGCGAAGACAGAGGGGTAGAGCCGGTCCGGCTCCAAGCCCACCCACTCGGGGGAGGTGAGGAACTCCCAGGTCCAGTGGATGGCCTCGCGCTTGAAATAGTCGCCGAAGGAGAAGTTGCCCAGCATCTCGAAGTAGGTGCCGTGGCGGGCGGTCTTGCCGATGTTCTCGATGTCCCCGGTGCGGATGCACTTCTGGCAGGTGCACACCCGGCGGCGGGGGGGCTCCGCCTCCCCGGTGAAGAAGGGCTTCATGGGGGCCATGCCGCTGTTGATGAGCAGCAGGGAGGCGTCGTCCTTGGGGATCAGGGAGTAGCTGGGTAGGCGCAGGTGGTTCTTGCTCTCGAAGAACTTCAGGAACATCTCCCGCAGTTCGTTGAGGCCGTATGATTTGTGCATGGTTGGTTACCTCCGTTTTTTTGAATTAGAAATTAGGAGTTATTGAGTGCAGTGAATCAGCTCCAGCCGATGTTGTCCATCATCACCTCGCCGCTGCTGTCGAAGAGGAAGCTTACCTCTGCCACATTGGTGGGGTCGAAGCCCTCCTCGGCGTCGAAGGACTCGGTGGGGATGGTGACGGTGGCTAAGGCGTGGCGGTAGGTGCGGGTGTTGAAGAGGTAGTCTAACTTGTCTGTGCGCACGGGGAGAGGCGGGTAGACGGTGGCGTAGTCCGAGAGCTGGGCGGCGGCGGTATGGCCTTGGCTGTCGGTGAGGCGCACCTCGCAGTTTAGGAGGCGGTAGTTCTCCTGCTCCACGCGGGTGCGGCTCAGGTCCGCGATGTCGAAGGACAGGGAGAGGCCGGTGGTGTCGGTGGGGGGCAGGGCGGCGGTGTAGCTCGCGTGGCCGGCCCAGCGCAGGCGCAGGGCGTGGGTCCCCGGGGCGGCGCCGGTGTTCATCCGCTCCTCCGTCCAGACAGAGACGCCTGTGGCGTGGAGGGAGACGC
>JAAWSV010000068.1 GCA_022801715.1 Oscillospiraceae bacterium | reverse complement strand
CACCTACATGCTGATGGGTGAGAACTCCAACAAGCTGGGTGTCGAGTCCTCGTCCTTTAAGGATGTGGCCGTGACCCGCTGGTCGGCTCCCGCCATCGAGTACTGTGTGTCCTTAGGCATCATCGACGGCGCCGGGGACGGCAACTTCTATCCCGCCGGCAAGCTGACCGGTTACGCTTTCGCCAAGATGCTGCTCACCGCCATCGGCTACGACAGCCAGCTGGAGGGCTTCACCGGCGCCGGCTGGACCATCCCCGTGGCCACCATCGCCATGGATGTGGGTCTGGACGACGGTCTGGAGACCATGTTCGGCTCCGCCGAGCTGACCCGTGAGGAGGCCGCTCAGATGGCTCTCAATGCCATCCAGACCCCCTTGGTGAAGTATGACAAGCAGGCCACCATCTCCGTCAACGGTGCTGAGATCAGCATGGGCGACGCGGAGGCCAGCTATGTGACCACCACCATTGCCAAGACCCAGACCATCTCCAAGCGCCGGCTCACCAACACCAACGAGTACACCATCGAGTTTGGTGAGAAGTACCTGACCAAGCTGGAGCGCAAGACCGCCAACGACGACTTCGGCCGTCCCAGCTACACCTGGTCCTACGACAAGAAGGACATCGGCACCTATGTGGACCGCGAGCTGCTGCACATTGAGTACACCGCCGAGGTCACCGGCGAGATGCTCTACAACGACATCGGCAGCTCCACCCTGAAGGACGCCAACGTCACCGTCTACATTGACGGCGTGGACAACGCCTCCATCAACAGCGCCGTGTTCGGCAAGGGCAACATTGTCAAGTCCAACACCAAGAAGGTGGGCGACACCGGCAACGGCGTTCTGACCCAAGTGTTCATTGACACCGAGGGCGACGAGGCCGACATCACCATCGCCATTGTCAACACCTACCTCGCCAAGGCCGCCGAGGACTACGATGACCGCAACGAGGACATCGACTTGGATGTGTACGGCCTCAAGCTGATTGCCGGCAAGGCCAACAAGGACCCCGTCTACGGCAAGGAGGTTGACAGAGATGATCCCAGCGTCAGCATCACCGTGAAGAATGACGACATTGACGTCTCCGAGATGAAGGAGGACGACATTGTCTTAGTCACCGTGGCTGACGGCATGGTGCAGAGCATTGAGAGCCCCGAGGTGGTCTCCAATGTCACCATCACCAACTTCAAGAAGGATAAGTACGTCACCGCCGACAGTACCAAGTACGACTACTCCTCCGCCGCCCTGTACGACGAGGAGACCCTCAACGAGTACAACGACAAGAACATGAAGGACCTGACCTACAACGTGTATCTTGACGAGTACGGCTACGCCATCGGCGTGGAGAAGAACGAGGAGCCCGACCAGTACGTCTTCGTCACCGGCGTGGACGGCAACGGCAGCAACTTCAGCAGCAAGAACGCCGACGTGAATGTCATCTTCTTGGATGGCACCATGAAGGTGGTGGAGGTCAACGTCAAGGACAGCGACATCAACTTCGCTGACGGCGCTATCATCAACACCTGGTGCACCTACACCGTGGACAAGAACAATGTCTACACGCTGGAGCAGGTGGCCGGCGCCATCAACACCGCCAACAAGATCAAGGTCGCCCAGTCCGCTCAGAATGCGGATGACAAGGACGACGACAAAATCACCATCGACAAGAAGCACGTCTCCTTGGACGGCGGTTCCGGCTACTCCAAGGTGTACGGCAATGACAACACTGTGTACATCAATGTGGAGCTGGAGATGATCAACAGCGCCACCAGCTTTGAGCAGACCGGCACTAACGGCAAGTTGGGTTCTGATACATGGAACGGAAATACCTTGCAAACCCCGGCTTCCGGTGCACAGCAGAACTATGTCCAGACCAACGGCACCGCTCAGTGGAACGCCGCCATCATTGACGATGTGGAGTCTGTGACTGTTGGCGTGAAGAACGTCAGCCTGGACATCAAGAATATTGTCAAGGCCGACTACGACAATTCCGCAGAGATGGCCGTGCCCCTGAACGAGGTCTACACTCTCTACAAGGACAACGGCTATGTGATCGCCGCTGTGGTGATCGGTGACAGCGGCGGCGTCAGCTCCAGCTACGCCTACATCACCTCCGACAGCTACAGCAACGAGGGCTACGACAAGACCGAGGACGAGTGGACCTGGAGCCGCGAGGCCATCGTGGACGGCAAGATCGTTGATCTGACCGAGTCCGGCTCCACCATCAAGTACCTGAACAAGATGGCCCCCAACAACTGGTACGAGGTCAAGTATGACGCCAAGGGCAACGTCCGCGGCATCAAAAACAACGGCGGCACCAATGGTGCGGTGGACTTCACCGACGCGGTTGGCAAGTATCCCAGCAAGGTTGACAAGGTTGAAAAGTCCGTTGATGCAAACGACACCGTCCTGATGATGGTGGACTATCACAGCACCAAGGGCCTGATGACCTATAAGGCCGCTGGTACCCTCTACACCGCCAAGGGTCCCTCCGAGGGCTTCTCCGTGTCCCCCGATGTCAAGACCGTGGTCTGCCTCAGCGCCAAGGACAAGAACGGCAATGTTGAGATGTTCGACGACGTGACTGACGGCTACACCGGCTACACCGGTCTGGAGAAGGCCATCCGCGATCTGGATGACAACTTCAAGGGCTGGCTGAGCGTTCTGTTTGAGGACGGCGTGGCTACTGTGATCATCTTCAACGACTATACCGGCAGCACTGTTGATACCGGCAGCGACACCACCGTGGACAACCGCATTACCGATGCCGAGTATGATGGCCGCGAAACCGTGACGATCTACTACACCGGCAACACCCCCAACAACATGCAGATTCAGAGAAGCATCATTGATGCGATCAAGGAGTTTGAGGGCGTTGAGAGTGTGAAGGGCGTCTCCTTGGATACGGCTGATGGTCAGTTCGACGCCACCATCGTCTGGGATGACGGCAGTGAGAATAGTGTTGTTGACTACAGCTATGTCCTCGTCAACGACAACATGAGCGCCGATGTCATTGAGGATATCGAGGAGGCTCTTACCGGGAACGCTACTACTCCCTACACCTTCATTGGCGACATCACCGTTAAGGGCAATGAGATTACCTTCAAGGCATCTGCTTATAGTGATAAGGCCAAAGCTATGAGAGACCTTGCCCGCTTCCTCGGAGCCGCCCACACTGAGCTGAAGGTCAACTCCATTACCTTCAATGATGTTGACTACAAGTGGGATGACGATGCTGTAGGCGGTGATGGTCAGCCCGTTTTGGGCAGCAAGTGGCATAAGGCTGCGGATGACGAGTACTGCGATACCGCAGGTGGTGGTAAGACTAAGAACACCCTAATCGGAGACATCGTCACCTACGCAAATAACAGCCTTGGCAGCTTGCAGATCGAACTGGATGGTGTGGAATATACCTTCACCTTTGCTGAAAGCTGATTTGCGATTTACCTGATAGTCATTCGCACAAAAAGGAGCTCCCCGGACTTTTGGTCCGGGGAGTTCCTTTCCTTCATCGCTTTATCTGTCCTCCGCAAACAGTGCGATCACACCATAGGTCCCGCTGGCATCCATCCGTGTTGCCGGGTCGCTGCTGCTGAGCACCGCGGTATTCCCCTCCCACGTCAAATCCGTGTTCGTCAGTGTCAGCTCATAATTCACCCCCACATACTTCCCCAAAAACAGCTGTGTCTCCGTCACGCCATTGGCCCACAGGATATTTCCACCGCCAATAATCACCATCCACACCGGCCGGGCATCAAACGCAATCCGCCGCTTCTGTCCGTTCCCCTTCACCCCGCTTCCCACATAACTGAACGTCTCCACCCGACAGTTCCCCAGCTTTTTAAGCTCCCCATCATGCCTCGCCAGCACCGCCTCGATCTTCTGATTGTCCCCATTAAAATCCTCCATCATGATCCGGTCCTGCTTCTCCCACTGGCTCAAGTGATACTTCTCCGTAAACTCCATTGCAAAAACCCCTCCATCAAAATTTTTCCGCCCAGCAAAAAGCCGGTACACCTACCCCGTGTACCGGCTTTTCGTTGCACGCCTCCCGTGCAACCTTTTTTCTACCCCCGCTCCTCCACGGTCCGCGGCCCCTTCCAGCTCAGACACTGTCCGCAGCGGTCACAGTAGGCTTGGTACTCCCGCTCCATGGCACAGCCACACCGGGGACATACAGGAAAGCACAGCGCTCCCGTCCCATACCGCCGCATGGCGGACACCGACATCGGGCGGCGGTAGGAGAGCGCCTCCCCGCCATCCTGCCGGACAGCGTCGGACGATTTCTTCACAAACATCAGATCATATCTCTTTCATACAAGATAATATCATTCTAAAAATCCTACAAATTTTCGCCATGAAGCAAGCATCAAGACTGTGCATTTTGTCACAAAAGAGCAAAAAAGCCCCCCGCCGAGAGATAAAATCTCCCGGCGGGGGCGCTCTGTTTGCTCCTACGGCTTACACTGTCCGCAGGGATCATACCCCTGACTGATCAAATCGGACCGGCTGCCGCTGTAGTCCTTCCGGTTGGCCTCGCTGATGCTGGCGGCTCCGGAGCAGTCTGGCAGGTGGAATTTCTTGGAATTCGTGTTGAGTATGTAAGTCCCCTGTACCGACGGTCCGCTCTCCCCGCTGAGCCAGCTCTCCCCGGTGGCGTAGTCGATCTCGATTCCCGGCTGGACGTTGTAGACAAAGACGTTGAAGCACACGCCCTCCCCCTCGTCCTCCACCGACCAGGCCTCCATCTGCACCCCGTCGGCCACCAGATTGTCGCCGTTGAAGATGGGCGTCACCCGGTAGAGCACGTGGTGGTCCGTCTCCTTCACGTAGTCGGCCACAAGGTTCTCAAAGGGCAGCATACCGTCCACATTCATGTACCGGGTGCCGGTAATGAGGTTACGCTCGTTGGCGTTTTCCGCCGTCAGCTGGAAACCGATCAGGTGGCATCGGTTGTACAGGTACTTGCCATCCACGCTGTCGTACTTGGCCACCTGCCACCCGGTGGGCTTCACCGAGCCGATGTTCCCCCGCTTCTCCGTGGGCATGGTGTCGATCCCCACGCAGGCGTAGGCCACGGTGCAGCGGTTCAGGGCATCCAAGTCCCCGTACTCCTCAAAGCACTCGGCCACCTTGGCCTCCTCCGGGAAGTCGGGCAGGTTGTCATAGACCACCACATAGGGGTCGCCGCTGTAGTAGGGGATGCTGTCCAGCTCCGCCGTCTGGTACTCAGGGATGGGCTCCACACAGCCGCTGAGGATCAGGCACAGCAGCAGGGGGATGAGCAGGTGTTTCAACTGTTTCACAGGCAGTAGACCTCCTTTGTAATCTTCTCATGGGAATGCCCCGGAAACTCCTCCGAGGTGTGCAGCCGGAAAGCGGAGAGCTCCAAGTCCAAGTATACGTCCGCGGGATACCTGCGATTCCAGCGGTAGAGGATCAGCCCCTCCATCCGCTCCAAATAGGGCCGCAGGGCCGCCCCCTCCACGAAGCACAGCTCCCCGGCCCCGGCCTTTTGGAGAAAGTCCTCATCCACGGTGATCCCCGCCCCGTCCTCGAACTGCCGGCGGGAGTAAGCGCTCATCCAGAGCCGCCGCCCCCCGGCCTCCTGGAGCAGATCGGCCCGCAGGGCCCGGTCCTGGCTGAGCCTCCGGCGGTTGAACATGAGGCCGCCTCTGTCGTCGATACAAAGAACAGGAATCAAGATAGCCCTCCTCCCCGCCGGCCCCGCCGGCGGAAAAATATCTCTATAAAGGGGATTATAGCACAGGATTCTACAATTTTCCACCAGAAAATAAATCAGCAGAGTGGTGGCCGCCGCGTCCCGCGGCGGGGGGTACTGCGGCGCAGTACCAAGCTTTTTTTGCGCCGCGTCGGCGCGGGACTGGGGACGGGGGTTTCGCCCCCGGGCGACTGGGTCTGGGGACAGGGTCCCCAGACCCAGCAGATTTTGGCACCTTGCCAAAATCTGTCGCTGCGGCGGGTTGATTGAACGCGAAGGAAAACCATACGGTTTTCCTTCACACATCCTTTCCCTTTTCTCGCGCGAGAAAAGTAGGCAAAAGCGCGCTTAGGTGTCCGCTCAGGCGGGCTTTAGCCCCCCGCAGGGGGGCACAGCCCTTATTCGCTACCCCCTAAGAACCCCGAGACGCGGCGCACCTTCGGTAGACTGGTGCGAGGATTTACTGCGCAGCTTCGGACGCGGCGGCGGTTCTCGCACGGATAAAGGTATCCTGAGAGCGTCCTCCCGTCTTTGGATTTGCTGTAGGCGTCCGCTGCCGCTCTGCCTGCGTCGCCCGACT
The DNA here is from genome assembly GCA_022801715.1 of Oscillospiraceae bacterium. Lineage (GTDB taxonomy): Bacteria > Bacillota > Clostridia > Oscillospirales > Oscillospiraceae > CAJFPI01. Next base: position 5,032 of record JAAWSV010000068.1, on the reverse strand, counting down.
TGCCCCCGGAACTTGTTAGTTGTTTCGCTGTTCGTTGTGCCGCAAATGTCGCCGTGGTTGGCGGTGGTGTTGGTATACCGTGTGTAGGGGCGCACATTGTGCGCCTGCTCTATCGACGCCCGCCGCACTGGGGAAGGACAGGCACACGGTACCCGCAAGGGGTATGCCCCTACACCTGTTTTCTCGAACCATGTCCGGTGACTCAACCCCGTAGGGCGCGACGACCCCGGCGCGCCGTCCACCGTCGGTCAAAGCACTACAACAGACCGTCCGCCCGTCTCGCCTTGCCGAGCCTGTCTGCCCCAAGGGCGGCGCCTCCCTGCCCCCGCCGCGTGATCTTCTGTGGGCATCCATCCCACATAACGCATAGAATGTACGGAGAAATCCCTTCCTGAAAACTTATCAAAAGGAGCCGGCAATGAACAACCAATATCCGTTTCAGGCGCAGCCGCTGCCCTACAGCTACATAGCCCTTGTCCCCTATTGCGACGCGGATACCCTCTACCTCCATCACGCCCAGTACTACGCCAAAAAGGTCTGTGAGCTCAACACCTTGGTGCGCCAGCACCGCTTGGAGCACCTGACCTTGGAGGAGATTCTTACCCGGCGGATCAACCTGCCTGTTGTGCAGGAGGAGCGGCTCAAGAGCGTGGCGGGGGCGGTGTACAACCACCAGCTCTTCTTCGATGGCATCACCGATACACCCAAGGACCCGCCCCTGAACCAGATTGTGGGGGAGGTGGTGGCCAAGTACGGTACGATGGACCGCTTCGGAAAGCTGATCGCCCAGGCGGCGGGCAGTCTCTTGGGGGCGGGCTGGGTATTTCTGACCTATGAAAAGACCGCGGGCCTCGCCATTGTCGTCACCTGTAACTGTGAAACGGTGGCGCTCCAGTCGGTTACGCCCCTTTTGGCGGTTGATCTTTGGGAGCATTCCTATTTTTTGATGAACCAGTTTGACCGGGAGAAATATGTGGATGGCTGGCTCTCTCTGATCGACTGGGATAAGGCGGAGATACGTTACCAGAAAGCCCTGCAGAGTAAGATTTGAGATCGTCGCAATCAAAAAATGTGGCCCGCCAAAGGCCCGGTGTAAGCCGGGCTTCTGGCGGGCCGCGCCGTCGTGGGACCTCCCCGGAGGCGCTGCGGGGCAAGGCTTGAGCCGGTTTTGGCCCCTCCCCGCCCCTGTGGCCTCAGGTGGCCGCGCTGGGGAGGTGGGCGACGAAGGAGCGCATCTCCTCCGGGGTGGAGATGGACTGGAGCTGGCAGAGGATTGCCTGCCTCTGCTCCATGGTGCAGCCGTCGTAAAAGCGGGCGGCTTCGCTGTTCTCCCGCAGCATGGTTCCAAAGAGAATTGCGGGAGAAAAGTTGCTATTCATACAGATCACCTCGAAAATAGTATGGGTCAAAACCGTAAAATTGATACAAAAACCGGTAAAAAACATAAAAAAACACCCCCTCTGTTGCACGGCAAACGGCAACGAAGCCGGCTGCCCCGCCAATAATCAGAGGCGCCGCCGAGAGGGCGGGCCGGAGGGGGTGATTTTTTGAGCGAAACCATGGTCGTGGCGCTCATCGGTCTGCTGGGTTCCATGGCGGGCTCCTTGGGCGGCGTTTTGGTCAGCGCCCGGCTGACCCAGTACCGCCTGGAACAGCTGGAGCGGAAGGTGCAGGCCCACAATCGGCTGATCGAGCGCACCTATAAGCTGGAGGAGCGCTCGGAGGTTCAGGAGGAGAAGCTGCGGGCGGTCAACCACCGGATCGGGGATTTGGAGGAGGCGATGCGCACATGAACACGTCAAACCGGGTGCTGGTGAGCTTGGGGCTGGCCGCGCTGGCCTTTATTACGGCCATGATCGTGATCTTCTGCCTCAAGGGGGCGGTGCCGGACACGCTGATTCAGTACACCTTGGGCGCCGGAGGCGTGGAGGCCCTGCTGCTGGCGGGGATCAAGATCAGTAAGGTGCTCTCCGGGGACAGGCCCGGGGAGGAATGAAAAAAACCGCCCCTCAGGGCGGTACAGACGGTTTATCAGGGTGAGTATGCCGGCGGAGGCAGGTGTGGGCTTTGGGGGCGGGGCTGTCGGGGGATTAAAGGGGGGTAATGGAGGGGGGATATGGGTTTTGTTGGGGGCTGTGGAAGAAGGGCAGGCGCACAATGTGCGCCCCTACGGGTGATCCGTGTTTGAAGGTGCAGTAGGATAAGCGGCACGACACAGGGGATCCTGTTTGAAGGTGCGGCGGGATAAGCGGCACGACACAAGGGATCCTGTTTGAAGGTGCGGCGGGATAAGCGGCACGACACAGGGGATCCTTATTTGAAGGTGCGGCGGGATGGCGGGAATTGACAAAGTATGGTGCCTTTGGTATGATGGCCGCAGGCGCTGTTACATATGGCGGTTGGCCGCTCCCTTTTGAAGGGGGGTGAAGCTGATGTGGAAAAGACGGCTGTACGCGGTACTGCGGTTTTTGGTGTGTTTAGCAGTTTTGCTTTACATACTCTCCATAGATGCGTGTTAGCCGCCCGGATGGCCCCCGGACGGCTAACGTAGTTTAGCGGTATTCGGAATGGGCTGACCGTCTTGTAACAGCGCCCTTTATGTGTTCATTATATCATTTGCCGCCGCTTTGTCAAGTGTGACAGGGCGGCTTTTTGCCGCCGGAAAGGATCGGATATGGAAAAAATCAACTGGAAACAGAAGCTGAGCAGCCGGAAGCTCTGGGCGGCGGCGGCCGGTATGGCGGCGGGGCTTGCGATGGTGTTCGGGCTGGATGAGGACATCATCTCCGCTGTGGCCGGGGCGGTGGTGTCGCTGTCGTCTCTGGCGGCATATATTATTACCGAGGGCAAAGTGGACGCCGAACGCTTGAGAAGCGCCTCGGCGCCGGAACAGGGCCGCGGGAAAAAGGAGGAAACGCCATGAATGGAGCCGTAGTACACGCCTACAGCAGGGCAAAGGACGGCGGCGTCTTTCTCACCGCCAACTTCAGGGTACAGGAATTCGCCTGTCAGGACGGCAGCGACACCATCTTTATCTCCAGCGCGCTGGCCCAGGTGCTCCAGCAGATCCGGGCGCACTTCGGGAAAGCCGTTGTGATCAACAGCGCCTACCGCACAGAGTCCCACAACCGCGCCGTGGGGGGCTCCCCCAACAGCCAGCACCTCTACGGGCTGGCCGCGGACATCGCGGTGCAGGGGGTAACGCCCGCGGCGGTGGCCGACTACGCGGAGACCCTGCTGCCGGGCACCGGCGGCGTGGGGCGCTACCCGGGATTTACCCACGTGGACGTGCGCAAAAAGATGGCCAGATGGTAATGTACAAAGGATATGGACCAGTCAGCCGGCTGGTCCATATCCTTTGTTTCAGAGGGGGCCGGCGCCGCCGGAGCGGCGCTGGCCTCCAGTTGGACGGCAGGGAAACGGGGAAATAAGAACCTGTATTCACAACCTCAAACGCCGTGTGGGCGGGTCTTTTTCCGCCATACTGCGTTGCGTTTTCTTGCAATACACAAAGTATTCCTGCAAAAACGCGTCTTGTCTGGCGAAAAAATCCCTCGCCCACCCAGCATCTTCGGCTGTGAATACAGGTTCTAAATTTTTTGGTAAGTTCAGGAGGTTCGGGAAAAAGGTGTTGAAAATCTGCCGGTGGGTGTGGTACAATGTTGACCATAGCGGCTGGCTCCGCGCTGTTCTCCGGCGGGGGCTCTGTTGTGTGTCAAAATCACAGAATGACGGAAGGAAGAAGGTATTGCGCTATGCGAAATAGTATCAAGAAGATGGTCGGAATCCGCGTGGCGGCGGCACTGGCCTCGGTGCTGCTGTTCAGCGTGATGATGACAGTAAACATCCTCAATATGGAGAGCTCTCTGAAGGCCAGCCATGAGGCCAACGCCGTGCTGGAGCGGGCGCAGCGGGCCGAGGCGGCCCACTACAAGTGGTCCTCGAACCTCAGCAATGCCCTGTACGCCGGCACGGATTTCACCGGCAGCACTGACCCCACCACCTGCGTGCTGGGCCAGTGGCTCTACGGCGACGCCGGGACGGAGGATCCCCAGATCCTGTCCCTGCGGCAGGAGATGGAGCCTCTGCACAAGGAGCTGCACGCCTCCGCCACCGAGGCGCTGTCCATGACCACGGTTCAGGCCCAGAATTATTATCAGGACACCATCCAGAAAAACCTGACGTCCTTGGTGGGGATGCTGGATCAGGTGATTGAGCGGAGCACCGTGCTCAACGAGGCGAGCATCAAGAGCACCAACACCACCATCGTGATCATGCACACCACCTCTATTGTGGGACTGAGCTTGGCGCTGATCTGCCTAGTCAGTCTGGTGCTGTACGTACTCAAGCACATTGTCAAGCCCCTCCTGTCCATCACGGAGAAGGCGAAGCCCCTTCAGGAGGGCCGCTTGCAGCTGGATTTGCAGTACAGCGCCAACAACGAGCTGGGGGATCTGGCCCAGACGCTGGAGAAGTCCATGGGAACTGTGGAGCAGTATGTGGGCGATATCAACCGCATTATGCGCCAGCTGTCTGAGGGGAACTTCAACGTGACCACCTCCGTGCCCTTCATTGGGGACTTCCGCTCCATTGAGGAGTCCATCGACAGCTTTACCGCCTCGTTGTCCTCGGCCATCGGCAACATCAATCAGGCGGAGCACAAGGTCTCCGGCCACGCGGAGCACCTCTCCAGCGGTGCCCAGTCTCTGGCGCAGGGCGCCACCGAGCAGGCCAGCGCCGTGGAGGAGCTCTACGCCACCCTGGACGACCTCTCCAAGAGCGCCCAGCAGAATATCCAGACCGCGGCGGCCATGGAGGAGAGCGCCCGTCTCACCGGGGATCAGGTGAATCTGAGCAGCCAGCAGATGGAGAACATGATTGCCGCCATGGCGGACATCACCGCCTCCTCTCAGGAGATCAGCAAGATCATCGCCACCATCGAGAACATCGCCTTCCAGACCAACATCCTGGCCCTGAACGCCGCCGTGGAGGCCGCCCGGGCGGGCAGCGCCGGCAAGGGCTTCGCCGTGGT
>JAAWSV010000013.1 GCA_022801715.1 Oscillospiraceae bacterium | reverse complement strand
CGGCATATCCAAAAACCATATGGTTTTTGGATATGCCGGGGGCTGATGATGACATATCCCGAACTGATTCAGATCGGTATTTTGATTGTCGGCATCATTGGCCTCTTCATGAACGCCAATAAGAAGAAGTAACCGCTCAGCCTTCCCCGCTTGCGGTTACTTCTTCTGTAATCAGCTCGGGGGCTGACCGTCTGTACTGGCAGACACCCTTCTCTGTCTCTTAGTATAGTGCATTTTTCTTGGATTGTCAACGGAAAAAACTTTCTGTGGTCAAAGGTGGGCAGGCTTCTCCCTCCTTTGACCTTTTTCGCTCTCTATATCTGCTATGCTAAGGGGGTATACTCCCCCAATATCTTGTGGAAGCGGCAAGGAGGACAAGCTATGGAGACGGTGAAGCTGGCATCCCGCAGGATTCACTACATACCCATCAACCACATCGCGCCCAATCCGGCCCAGCCCCGGCGGCACTTCGACCCCCAGTCCCTGAGGGAGCTGGCGGAGTCCATCCGCCTCCACGGCATTCTCCAGCCCTTGACGGTACAGAAGGGACACTACACCTACACACTGGTGGCCGGTGAGCGCCGGCTCCGGGCGGCGGGGATGGCGGGACTGGACACGGTGCCCTGCGTGATCTTGAACATCGACGAGGAGAGCCGGGCGGTGCTGGCCCTGATCGAAAACCTCCAGCGCAGCGGGCTGCACTATCTGGAGGAGGCGGAGGCCATCGCCAGGCTGATCGCTACCTTCGGCCTCTCACAGGAGGAGGCGGCGGCCAAGCTGGGCAAGTCTCAGTCCGCTGTGGCCAACAAGCTGCGCCTTCTGCGGCTCTCGGAGCCCTGCGCGGCCCTTCTGCGGCAGTATCAGCTCACAGAGCGCCACGCCCGCGCGCTGCTGCGCCTCACCGACGAGGAGCAGCGCCTGACGGCCCTGCGGCACATCGGGGAGCAGCACCTGAACGTGGCCCAGACGGAGGAGTACATCGAGACGCTGCTGTCGGAGGTACAACTGATGCCGCCGCCCCGGCGGCCCAGCTACATCATCAAGGATGTTCGATTGTTCCTCAACAGCATCCGCCGCAGTGTGGAGATCATGCAGCAGGCCGGCGTGGACGCCTGCGTCTCCCGGGAGGAGGACGAGGAGACCATCACGGTGACGGTACAGATTCCCAAGCGGGGAAAGAAAGCGGCGGCAGCCGCGTCAGCCAAGCAGGAGGCCGGCGTCGTCGATGGCGTCTAAGATCGTGTCCTCATCGGGGCCGCTGACGCGGAGGTGCTTCTGGCTCAGGTCCACCGCGGCGAAGTCCACGCCGGGAAATTGGAGGAGGGCCTCCTCCGCCTCGGCACTGCACTGGGCGCAGTGTGTCTTGCAGGTACAGGACTGGCATTTTAGATGGGTGATGGTGTAGGTGCTCTCCATGGCTGGCTCCTTTTTCTATTGTAGTACGCCCCCGCAGACGCGGCGGGCGTCTCCTATGTCCCCTTCTCCCGCCTTTTACGCCGGCAGAGGACAACGCCGGAAAGGTAGACCACGGTGTAGCCGAATCCCACCACGTAGGTCGCCGCCGTGATCCGCCGCCCGGTGTCCAAGTAGTCCTGCAAATCCTCCTCCACAGGCAGAAACACCTGCCCTGTGGTCAGGCGAAACAGGCGGAGGACTCCGGCGGGCTTTTGATGGGAGATATACACATGCCGCTGGACATGCCGCTGCTCCCTCACGGCGGCGCGGGCAGACTGTCGGGTAGCCGCCTCCAAAAAGGACAGGCCGCTGCCGTCTGTGGCGCGGTAGATGATGTCATGGTCGTTGATCTCGTGCTGCCGGACCCGCATGGCCACCTCGCTGGCCACAAAATCCACCACGCCCAAATCCGCGTAGCCCTCCGCCTCATACCAAGAGGCGGGGATCAGCAGAAGCAGCAGGATGATAGGCAGGACCAAAAAGAAGAACAGAATATGGGGCAGATCGGCCAAGATACTCCGCAGCGCACCGCGAAGCCACCCTGTTTTTTGTTCATGTGTTACGATAGCCTCCACATCCTTTCCCGGCCCAGCCGCCCTGTCGGAGACTGTCCCCAACGGCGGTCATACAGTAACTATTTTATCACAGACCTCCGCCCGCCGCAAGGGGAACTGTGTCCCCCGCCGCCGCTCCACCGGCGACAGTGCAGGGGAACGGCACCAAAAGGGGGCAAAAGCCCTCTCATTGCGCTTTCGCAACAGCCGGTTGCGGAATTTCCGCCTGAAGTGGATAGCCAGTGGGGGAGATCTGTGGTATAGTCTCCTCAGGATCTGGCGGGCCCATGGGAGGCACCGCCGGACAGGACTGGCCCATTGCGCGGGCCGGTACGAACACATGGAAAGGGGTGGTCAGCTGTGCTCTCCAATCGAATCTACACCCTCCGGCGGCGGGCCGGGCTCAGCCAGGACCAGCTGGCGGAGCTCTTGGGCGTCTCCCGGCAGGCGGTCTCCCGGTGGGAGAACGGCAGCGCCACGCCGGGTCTGGAGAAGCTTCAGGCTATGTGCCGCTGCTTTCAGGTGACGATGGATCAGCTCACCGGGGCGGAGGAGGTGCCTCCCCCGCCTCTCCCGCCGCCAAGGGAGACGCTGACCCGCCGCAGCCGCTTGGGGGCGGCCCTCTGCGCCGGAGGCGCTCTGGGCATTCTGGGTCTCGGGACGGCGATGCTCCTGCTCCCCGACTCCATGGAGGCGGTGGACGCCTCCTCCATGGTCACGCTGAACGGCTCCGGGCTCTTGCTGCTGCTCCTCCTCCTGATTATGGGAACGGGGGCGATTCTGGTCCTGCGGGACCGCCGGAAATAGGAGGATCATTCTATGCGTCAACACCGATTTTTGTATATGGGCTTTGGGGCCTTGGCCGTACTGCTCAGTGATGTGATGTGCGCGCAGGTGGCCTACAGCTACGCCGACCTCTGGTGGTGCGGTCAGGTGGCCGGCTGCAGCGCCCCGGCCAGCGTGGCCTTTCTCTTGGCCATCCCCTACGGTGCCGCCATCGCCCTCTGCGTACTGCTCAGCTGGGTGTTCTACCGGAGGGGAAAGCGGGGCTTGGAGGCGTAAACGAGAACAAGCAGAGGAGGAGGCGGACGCCTTCTCCTCTGCTTCTCTGTAACCCTATAGGAGCGGGTACTCCCTCTTTTTCTATCCCTCCGCGCCGTCCAAGGCGGACAGGTATCGCTCCGCCTGCATGGCGGCCACTGCACCGTCGGAGGCGGCGGTGACGATCTGGCGCAGGGGCTTGGTGCGGGCGTCCCCGGCGCAGAAGATGCCGGGACAGCTGGTCTTGCAGTCCTCCCCCGCCTGTAGGTATCCCCCTTGGTCCAGCGCCACGGTGGGCGCGAAGATGCCGTTGTCCGGCTCCAAGCCGATGGCGATAAACACACCGGATACCGGCAGGAGCGACGGCTCCCCGCCTTGGACGCCGGCCACCTCCACCGCCTCCACGATCCCGCCGCCCTGGATGGCTGTCACCCGGGCGCAGGGGTGCAGGTGCAGGTTCTCCCGGCTCCGGGCCGCCGCGATCAGGGGCTTCTGGGCGGTAAGCGCCTCCCGGCGGTAGATCAGGTGGACATGGGCGCAGAGGCCGGAGAGGTACACCGCGTCCTCTACGGCGGTGTTGCCGCCGCCCACCACCGCCACGTCCCGGCCGCGGAAAAAGTTCCCGTCACAGGTGGCGCAGTAGGAGACACCCCGGCCAAAAAGCGTCTCCTCCCCGGGGATGCCCAGCTTGCGCCGCTTGGCCCCGTTGGCCAAGATCAGCGCCCCGGCGGTGTAGGTGCCGGCGGCGGTGATCACCTGCTTTGTCCGTCCCAAATCGGCGATGGCGGTGACGGCCTCGTGCCGGATGGGCACGTCCATGTCCCGGACCTGCCGGTCCATGGCGCTGGCCAGCTGCCAGCCGGTGGTCCGGGGCGCGCCGGGGTAGTTCTCGATCTCCGCGGAGATGGCCACCTGTCCTCCCACCTGCTGTGCCTCCAGAATCAGCGTGCTGAGTCCCGCCCGGACGGCGTAGATGGCGGCGGTGAGCCCCGCGGGTCCCGCGCCAATGATGATGACGTCGTATGTCATGCTGCTGCCTCCTCCCAGTCTTAGGTCTATTGGCTCTCATGCCACAGTATACCCTATTTTTCTGTTTTGTGCAAGGAGCGCAAATTCTGTCTTGATTTTTGCATAGGTTCTGGTAAAATGAGAGACACTACCTGCGGGACAGTTGAAGGGAGGATCATCCATGTCTGTAATCGAGGTAAATGACAGGAATTTTATTCCTGAGGTACAGTGCAGTGAAGTCCCCGTCCTATTGGATTTCTTCGGCACTTGGTGTGTCCCCTGCCAGCGCTTCGCCCCCACGGTGGAGGAGCTGGCGGCGGAGAGCGAGGGGCGATACAAGGTCTGTAAGGTGGACGTAAATGCGGCGCCGGGTCTGGTGCAGCAGTTCCGCATTATGAGCGTCCCCACCGTGCTCATCGTCAGCGAGGGCCGGGAGGCCCTGCGGCTGGTGGGCGGGCAGGACAAGGCGCAGCTGCTCCAGGCGCTGAACAGCATATCGGCATAGCGGCGGCTTGTCCGCGCTCAGGGGCAGTCCCGGCAGCGTAAGCTGCCGGGACGATTCGTTTTCGCCCTCACCCTCCCCGCCGCCGTCATTCGTTTCCCCTGAAAATACGCGGCTAAATGCCTTCTCTGCGGGGGTGCTCTTGCAAAGCGTGTCCCTTTGCGCTATACTATGAGAAACAAAAATCCCAAAAAAGGAAACGAAAAACTCTTATGGTATTTTCCAGCTACCTGTTTCTCTTCTTCTTTCTCACCCTCCTGCTGGCCCTGTACTTCCTCCTCCCTCCCCGCTGCCGGGGGGCGCGGAATGCCCTCTTGCTGGCCTTCAGCCTGTTCTTCTACCTCTGCGGCGGGCCGAAGTACCTCCTGCTCATGCTCCTCTCCATCGCCATCAACTACGCCTTCGGCCTCCTCTGCGCCAGCCGGCGTCCTTGGACCCTCTGGGCGGCGGCGGGGGCCAACCTGCTGCTGCTGGGCTGGTTCAAGTACGCCGCCTTCTTTGCCCAGCTCCTAAACGACCTGCGCCTCCCCGTGCCGGTGCCGGAAATCGTGCTGCCGGTGGGGATCTCCTTCTTCACCTTTCAGGGGCTCAGCTACGTCATCGACGTCTACCGGGGAGAGGCGGCGGCGGAGCGGAGCCTTCTGCGGGTGGCCCTCTACATCTCCCTCTTTCCCCAGCTGGTGGCGGGGCCCATCGTCCGCTACACCACCGTGGCCGGCGAGCTCTCCCAACGGCGGGAGAGCTTGGACGACTTTGCCGCCGGGGCCCTGCGCTTCACCTTCGGCCTTGGCAAGAAGATGCTCCTTGCCAACAACTTAGGGCTGATGGCCGACGAGGTCTTTGGGACGCTGTCCCTCTCCGCCTCCGCCGCCTGGCTGGGGGCCTTGGCCTATACCGGGCAGATCTACTTCGACTTCTCCGGCTACTCCGACATGGCCATCGGCCTGGGGCGGATGTTCGGCTTCCACTTTGAGGAGAATTTCAACTACCCCTACCTCTCCCGGTCCATCACCGAGTTCTGGCGGCGCTGGCACATGTCCCTCTCCGGGTGGTTCCGGGACTATGTGTACATCCCCTTGGGGGGCAGCCGCTGCGGCACGGCCAAGCAGATCCGCAACGTGGCGGCGGTGTGGCTGCTCACCGGGCTCTGGCACGGGGCGGCCTGGAACTTTGTCCTCTGGGGGGCCTACTTCGGGGTTCTGCTTCTGGGGGAGCGGTTTGTCTGGCGGCGGGCGCTGGATCGGGCGCCGGGGTGGGCGCGGCACCTGTATGCCATACTGCTGGTGATCCTGGGCTGGGTGCTCTTCCGCTGCGAGAGTCTGACGGCGCTGGGGGCCTATCTCACCGCCATGTTTACGCCGGGACAGGGAATCCCCGGACAGAGCATCTACCTTCTGAAGCAGTACGGCTTCTTCCTTCTGGCGGGGCTCCTCGCCTCCCTGCCGGTGAAAGTTTGGGCGGAGGACGCCCTTCGCCGCCGGAACCAAGAGGCCCTGCTCTGCTGGGGTCCGGCGGTTCTGGGGCTGGTACTGCTGGGGCTGTCCTTTTTGCAGCTGATCAGCTCCACCTTTAATCCCTTTATCTACTACCGCTTTTGAGGCAGGAAGGGCGGCCTTGTATGGAAAACGCATCTCTCTAATAGGAATATTTCTGTGAGGATATATGGATGAAACGTACCGCGCAACTCTTTTTTGTCACCTGCTTTCTCGCCTTCCTCTTCGGCGTGGCGGCGCTGACGCTGCTGATGCCCAAGGCGTGGAGCTCCTACTACGAGAACCGCTCTCTGACCCAAATGCCGCCGCTGACGGCGGAGAGTTTTCTCTCCGGGGACTACTTTGACAGCTTGGAGTCCTATCTCACCGACCACGTCCCCTTTCGCAGCTACCTTTTGAAGCTCCAGACGGTCTTGCAGCTGGAGGTCCTCCGCCAGCCGGTGGTCAGCGACGTGCTGACGGACAGCGATGTACTCTTGGGCAGCCACAGCTACAACGACTGGGACACCGCCTATTTATCATCTGCCGCCCAAGAGTGCGCCGCAGGGATCGGTCAGTGGGCCGACGCGGCGGCGGCGGGCGGCGGACAGCTCTACTACGTGGGCCTGCCGGAGCAGACCGCCTACTTTGTGGACCGCTACCCGGACTACTGGAGGGACCGGCAGTGGCTCTACGGCCCCACCGAGGCGGCCATGGAGGAGGCCTTTGCCCGAGCAGACATCCCCTACCTGTCCTTCTATGAGCAGTTCCGGGCCGAGGGGTGCCCGGAGGCACTGTACTTCGCCAGTGACCACCACTACACTGTCTATGGCGCGCTGGCGGTCTGTCAGGAGCTCCTCCGCACCGTCAACAACCGGCAGGGGCTCAGTCTCCATGTGCCCGCAGAGGAGGACCTCGATTTTACCACACTGCCCAACCCCTTCCTGGGTTCCCGGAACCGGAAGCTCTTCTGCCTCCGCCCCATGGGGGATATGCTGACCATCGCCCAGTACCGGCAGGCGGTCCCCTTCCGCCGGTGGGACAACGGGACAGAGGTGGCGGCAGAGCTGTTCCTCCTGCCGGAGACGGCGGAGGAGAGCGTGAGCTACACGGTGTTTATGGGCGGCGACAAGGGGGAGACGGTGGTGGACACCGGCCGGCCGGATCTGCCCAGCGTGCTGATCATCGGCGAGTCCTACACCAACGCCATGGAGACACTGCTCTATGCCTCCTTCGACGAGATGCGCAGCATTGACCCCCGGAGCTATCAGGGAAGCATCACCGACTATATCGCCCTCCACCAGCCGGAGGTGGTGATCGTCCTGCGGGACAACACCTCCTATTTCACCGCCCTCTCCGGCGGCTGAGCTTTCTTGTATTGTTATCGTAAATGATGCGAAATAGAACCGGCTCCGTCCTCAGACGGAGCCGGTTCTCTATTGATTGTACCGCCTTAAAACCGCCTCCCCGTCCACCGCGCCGATGGGGCGCAGGGGCTGGGGCGGGCCGGCGCTGAGGACCTTCCCGAACCACAGCACGTCCCTCCAGCGGCCCTGCTTGTAGCCCGTGGCGGGAAAGCGGGCGGTGAGCTGAAAGCCCAAGCGCCTGTGGAGGGCCTCACTGGGCGGGTTGGGGTGGGTAACCACACCGTAGACGTTGCGCACCCCCTGGAGCTGGAGCAGGTCCATCAGACACCGGTACAGCCGGCTCCCGATCCCCCGGCCTATATAGCCGCGGTCCACGTACACCGACAGCTCCGCATTCCACCCGTAGGCCGCCCGCTCCATGGCCCGGTGGCCGTAGGCATAGCCCAGAATGGCGTCCCCCTCCTGATAGACTATGTAGGGGTATTCGCTGATGATCTCCCGGATACGCCCCTCAAACTCGGTCAGGGAGGGGGCGGTATACTCGAAGGAGATGCTGGTCTCCTCCACATAGGGGGTATAGATTGCCAAAAGCGCCGGCGCGTCGGCGATGGCGGCAAAGCGAATGGTGCCCATAGATGGTCCTCCTCTCAGGCGGGGCGCTGTCCCCGCGGTCTGACGATAAGCCCACTGTGCGCAGCGTAAAGGGCGGACAGGCGCCACCAAGGGTTCAGAGCTTCAGACGGTCGTGGCCCAAAAACCGGCGGGCCTCGGCCTGCCGTCCCTCCCCCGCCAGCTGCCGGATATAGGTGGAGCTCACAGTCCGTCCGTCCACTGTCACCGCGGGGATCACATCGCACCCGATCCCTGTCTCCTGGGCGTAGTCCATCAATAGCGCCGGCGTACCCTCATTCCGATGTCCGAAGCGGAAATCGTGCCCCGCCACCAGCCAGCGGGCGTGGTAGTCCTCCCGCAGCATATCCAAAAAGTCCCGCCAAGGCATGGTCATCATCCTCTGGTCAAAGGGCGCCACAATCACCCGGTCAATGGGAAACAGCTCCCGGATCACCGCCGCCCGCTCCTCCGGCGTGGTGAGCAGGGGCACCGGGACACCGGTGACCACCGCCCTCGGGGAGCGGTCGAAGGTGAACACCGCCGGGGTGAGCCCCCGCTCCAGCCCCCGCTCCGCCGTCCGGCGCAGCAGGGCCTGGTGGCCCAAGTGGACGCCGTCAAAAAATCCCAAGGCGATTACCGTCTCCTCCCGCATCTCTGCCCCTCCTGTCACGACGGCCCCTCACCGCCGAAGAAATTTTTCCGGGCGCGCAGCACCCCCGCCTCCCACTGACTCAGGCTCAAAAAGGCCCCGTCAGCGCCGTAGAGCCGATAGAGCCCCTCTGAGAGCCCCGGGGCCTCCACCGCCGCCCCCGCGCGGCACCGCCGCTCCTGCGCCGGGTTCAGCGAACAGGCCGGGTACTGGGCAAACAGCGTGTCTATGGGCAGCAGCGTATAGTCCCCCTGCTGCACCTGCCGGAGGGTCACCGCCTGCCCTATGGTGAAGCCCGCCGCCATGGTTCGCCGCAGGCCGCTCATGCAGCCGCCGCAGCCCAAGGCCTGTCCGATGTCGTGGCACAGCGTCCGCACATAGGTGCCCTTGGAGCAAAGGATGCGCAGGGTGTACTCCCCCTCCCCCACGCGCTCCAAAAGGTCGATCTGGCGCACGGTGATCTGCCGGGCGGGACGCTCCACCTCCCGTCCGGCCCGGGCCAAGGCGTAGAGCCGCTTCCCGTTCACCTTGATGGCGGAGTACATCGGCGGGATTTGCTGGAGCTCCCCGGTGAACTGGGGGAGGACGGCGCGGAGCTGGGCCTCGGTGACGTGGACAGGCCGCTCCCCGACGGTCTCACCGGTGGTGTCCTGCGTATTGGTCTCCCGGCCCAGAAGGAGGGTGGCGATGTACTCCTTGTCCCCCTTCTCAGCGAACTCCGCCGCCCGGGTGGCCCGGCCCACAAAGACCGGCAGGACACCAGTGGCCATGGGGTCCAAGGTGCCAGCGTGGCCGATGCGGCGCTCCCTCAGGAGGCCCCGGAGCTTGGCGCAGACGTCCATACTGGTCCAGGTTTTTTCTTTGTCGATGATGAGGATTCCGGTGGGCATGGTGGTTCTCCTTGTGGTGCCCCGGTGGGGCACGGTGCTTTTTTGCGCCGCGTTCGGCGCGGAACGGGGGTTCTCCTCCCCGCCGATTGGGACGGTTTGATACACCGTCTGCGGGGCGGATATCATCCGCCGTCTTTACGACGGCTCTTCACATACGCTGTTGATGGCCGCCAAAACTCTCTTCTTGACGCTCTCCAAGTCGCCCTCCAAGGTGGCGCCGGCGGCCATGGCGTGGCCGCCTCCGTCTAACAGCTTGCAGGCCCTGCTGGCGTTGACGCGGCCATTGGCACCGGTGCGGAGGCTCAGCTTCCACTCGTTGGGACGCAGCTCCCGGAGTACCGCGCCGCAGTCCACACCCTCTACGATGGTGGCCAGCGCGGACAGGTCCTCCGCGTCGTCCTCTGTGGCCCCTATGCGCGCCATCAGGGACCGGGGGACCGTCATAAAGACGCCCCGGCCATCGTGGAAAAACTCCATGTTGGCGATCAGATCCGCCTCCAGTTGGAGGCGCTTTCTGGTTTTTGTGCGAAAATGCCGCTTATTGACAGCGAAAAAGTCGATGCCCGTGTCCAGCAGCGCCGCCGCCGTCCGGTGGGTATTGGCGTCAGTATTGGCGTAGACAAAGCAGCCGGTGTCCGTGGCCACCGCCGCGTAGAGGGGCAGGGCCACCTCCGGGGTGATCTCCCCCAAGGCGGCGCAGATCTCATAGACGATCTCCCCGCAGGCCGCCCGGCGGGCATCCAAGCAGGTCTCTTGGGCGAAAAACTCCTGGGACGGGTGGTGGTCGATGGCCAAGTCCACCCGGTCTATATACGCCTCTGAGGCTCCATGGAAGAGCTGGCGGGCGGCGATGTCCACGGAGACCACGAAGGACGGCTCATAGCCCTCCGGGGCCCAGTAGGGCGCGGCATAGGGGCGGTTGGACTCGGTGATCTCCTCGTTATAGAGGACATACGCCTCCTTGCCCCGCTGGCGCAGGGCGGCGCAGAGACCCGCCGCGCAGCCGATGGTGTCCCCGTCGGGCCGGCGGTGGGTGAGGATCAGGATGTGATCCCTCGCTTGCAGGAGGGCGGCGGCTTCCTGTGGGGTCATGTGGTTACTCCTCCTCGTCTAAGATAATGTGGGCGTTGGCCGGGTTGGCCGGCTTTACCACCTCCGGGTCCCGGAGCATCTTTAGGATCTTGGTCCCCTTCTCGATGGAGTCGTCGGCGACAAACTGGAGCTCCGGGGTGTACCGGAGGCCCAAGGAGGCCCCCACCTCCCGGCGGAGATAGCCCGCCGCGGATTTGAGGCCCTTCAGCATCTCCTTCTCCCGGGACTTGTCCAAGGCGGAGACGTGGATCTTCGCGTAGCGGAGGTCGCTGGTGGCCTCCACGTGGGTGATGGTGAGAAGCCCGCCCTGGAGACGGGGGTCCTTGAGGATCCGTATAAGGGCGGAGAGCTCCCGCTGGATCTCCTCATTGATGCGGGAAAATCGGTTGCTTGGCATGAGTTTCTCCTTTCTATGGTATCCGTCCCCGCCCCATTGCAGGGCGCGGCGACCCAGTGCGCCGGGTCCGTCTGCCGGGGCGGCCCGGCAGGCCATCCGTAGGGGCGGATATCGTCCGCCTGGTCTATCGAAATGCAGCAGAACCACGGGAGACAGCGGGCCGGGGTCGTCCCGCCCTACAGGCGCTCGGTCGGGGGACGGCGGGCGAACAATGTCCGCCCCTATATGATGGCTCGTCTTTCAGGCCCAAGCAGTCGTACCGGCTCTGATAAAATCGTTTCATCCGATATAAAAGCTCCTTGACATTCCAGTGCCACTTGGAGCGCAAATAAAGGAGGGGCGGGCGAAAACGCCCGCCCCTTTGGCTTAATCCTCTAAGGTTTTTTGGAGATTTGCCATGATCTTCTCAAGCTTTTCTTCCCGTTTTGCCGGGTCATCCTCTGCCTTCATCTCTGCCAAGGCGTCCAGAACAAACCGGATAAACCCCTTGAATTGACTGTCTGTCATTTTCATAGCTATTATCTCCTTTCTGCGCAAGTAAAAGCCTTTGCCGAAATCTATTACACCTCGATCTGCTCCATGACGAAGCACTCGATGATGTCGCCCTCTTTGATATCGTTGAACTTCTCGATGCCGATACCGCACTCGTAGCCGCTGGCCACCTCCCGGACGGCATCCTTAAACCGCTGGAGGGAACTGAGCTCGCCCTCGTGGATGACGATGCCGTCCCGGACGATACGCACCTGACAGCCCCGCTGGATCTTGCCGTCCTGCACGTAGCTGCCGCCGATGGTGCCCACGCCTGTGACCTTGTAGGTCTGGCGCACCTCCGCGTGGCCGATAAGAACCTCCCGGAATTTGGGGGAGAGCATACCCTTCATGGCGGCCTCCACCTCGCCGATAGCGTCGTAAATCACCCGGTACATCCGCATATCCACGTTGCTGCGGGCGGCGCTGTCCCGGGCGGCGGCGTCGGGGCGGACGTTGAAGCCCACGACGATAGCCTTGGAGGTGCTGGCCAGCATCACGTCGCTCTCGCTGATGGCGCCCACGCCGGAGTGGATCACCCGGACCCGGACCTCCTCGTTAGAGAGCTTCTCCAAGCTGGCCTTCACTGCCTCGGCGCTGCCCTGCACGTCGGCCTTGACGATGATGTTGAGATCCTTCACCTCGCCGGCTTGGATCTGGCTGAACAGATCCTCCAAGCTGACCTTCTGGATGGGGGCGTTGGCCTTGGCCTTCTCCTCGGCCTTCCGCTGCTCCACCAGCTCGCGGGCCAGACGCTCGTCGGCCACGGCGTTGAAGGTGTTGCCCGCGCCGGGGACCTCCCCAAGTCCGGTGATCTCCACAGGCACAGAGGGGCCGGCCTCGGTGAGGCGGCTGCCCTTGTCGTCCACCATGGCCCGGACACGGCCCACGGCGGTGCCGGCGATGATGATATCCCCCTGCTTCAGGGTGCCGTTCTGCACCAAGAGGGTGGCCACCGGGCCGCGGCCCTTGTCGAGGCGGGCCTCGATCACGGTACCTTGGGCGGCCCGGTTGGGGTTGGCCTTCAGATCCGCCATCTCGGCGGTGAGCGTAACCATCTCCAAAAGGTTGTCGATCCCCATGCCGGTCTTGGCAGAGATGGGGCAGATGATGGTCTCGCCGCCCCAGTCCTCGGCCACCAGCTCGTACTCGGTGAGCTGCTGCTTGATCCGCTCGGGGTTGGCCTCGGGCTTATCCATCTTGTTGATGGCCACGATGATGGGGATGCCGGCGGCCTTGGCGTGGTTGATGGACTCCACGGTCTGGGGCTTGATGCCATCCTCGGCGGCCACCACCAGAATGGCGATATCGGTGACCATGGCGCCACGGGCGCGCATGGAGGTAAAGGCCTCGTGGCCGGGGGTGTCAAGGAAGGTGATGGGCTTCCCATTGATCTCCACTTGGTAGGCGCCGATGTGTTGGGTGATGCCGCCGGCCTCGCCCTTGGCCACATGGGCGTTGCGGATATAGTCAAGGAGGGAGGTCTTGCCGTGATCCACGTGGCCCATAACCACCACCACGGGGGCCCGGTACTTCAGATCCTCGGCCTTGTCCTCGGCGGTGTCGATGAGCTTCTCCTCGATGGTGATGACCACCTCGCGCTCCACCTTGCAGCCCATCTCCTCGGCGATGATGGCGGCGGTGTCGAAGTCGATAAACTGGCTGACGCCGGCCATGACGCCGTTTTTCATCAGGCACTTGACCACCTCGGCGGCGGTCTTTTTCATGCGGCTGGCCAGCTCCCCCACGCTGATCTCGTCGGGGATCAGGACCTTGACGGGGGCCTTTTTGGCGATCTCCAGCTGGAGCCGGCGCATCTTCTCCTGCTCCTCCTGACGGCGCTTGTTGGAGAAGGTCTGCTGGCCCCGCTTTCTGCTGCCGGCGTTGCGGAACTTCTCCTTGCCCTGCTGCTGCATGGCGCTGCGCCCCTGGGTGGACCGGTCAGCGATATCCTGCAGACGCTCGTCGTACTTCTCCAGATTCACGTTAGTGGCCTTCCGGGTATCCACCACCTTCTTCTCCGGGACGCGGCTCATGGGCTTGGCCGGCTGCTGAGGCTGCTGCGCCCCCTGCTGGGGCTGGCCCTGCTGGCGCAGCTGACCGCCTTGGGCGCCCTGCTGAGGCCGTCCGCCCTGACGCTGCTGGGGCTGACCGCCCTGCTGGCGCGGCTGGCCGCCGCCCTGGCGTCCGCCCTGACCGCCCTGGGGCTGGTGGGACTGACCCTGCTGCTGGGCGGGCTGCTTCTTCTCCTCCTGATAGACCTCGGCGAAGATTGCCTCGATGCTGGATGCCGGGTACTTCTGGGTGAGGCAGTCGAAGATCACCGCCAGCTCACCGGCCTCCAGCACCTGCATATGGTTTTTCGGTGCTGTGGCATACTTGGTGAGGATCTCCGTAATGGTCTTGGTGGGCAGACCGAAATCCTTGGCCACCTCGTGCACTCTGTATTTGTTGATGATATTACCCAATAGAGCCACCTCCATAGTAGAAAGGGTAGGTTTTTACACAATGTCGTTCCACGGTATCTATATCAAGCTCCGAGCGCGCCCCAGCGGGGGGAACGGAGGGAATCAGCTTTCCTTCTGGGCCCGCTTGACGCGGGTGGGGACGTAGGGCCGGGGTTTCTTGCCCCCCCGGCGAAGGTTCCGCTCGTGGGAACGGCTCTCCTCCCGCCGGCGCTTGGCCCGCTCCGCCTTCTCCGAGAGGCGCCGGGCCGTCTCCCCGTACCGCTCCTCGTCACGCTGGCTGAGGCGCTGGGCCGCGGCGCAGGCGAAGCCGATGTCCGTCAGCGCGGCCAAGGCACAGACCCTTCGGCCGGAGACGGCCCCCAGCTCCTCCCGGGAGTAGGGGAGGACCAGCCACAGGCACTGTCCGGTCTCGGCAAAGTGCCTAGCCCGGCGGAGGGTGTTCTCCGCGGCATCCTGAGCGATCAGGAGCAGGCGGCAGGCCCTGGCCCGGCAGGCCGCCCCCGCCGGCTCCTCCCCGACGGCCAGCGCCCCGGCCCGGTTGGCAAGGCCAATGAGGTGCAGTACATCATCCATCGCCGCCCACCTCCATCTGCTGCTCCAGCTGGTCATAGACCTCGGCGGGGATGGCGGTCTCAAAGGCCCGCTCCAGCGCCCGGCTCTTCCGGGCCCGCTTCAGACAGGCGGCGTCGGGGCACACATAGGCCCCCCGGCCGGGCTTCTTCCCCTTAAAATCCAGAGAGACCTCCCCCTCCGGGGACCGGACCACACGGATCAGGTCCTTCTTATTCTTCATCTCCCGGCAGCCTACACACTGCCGCTGGGGAACCTTTCGCACCTTCTGCATAGATCGCATCCCGCAAAGCCCGCAGTCTTCACAGGAACCCTTTCTTTGGATTTCAGCTTTTACTTTATGTGTATGCGCGGCAGGACGCCGCTGCCATGCCGCTCCGCCCGGACCAACAGGCCGGCGGCGGAGCGGGCGGATGATATCCGCCCCCGCAAGGGGCCGGCTGCACCCTGCCGGTTGACGGGGAGCGGCGCGCCGAGGCCGTCGCGCCCTGCGGATTTTTGCGCAGGGCGCATCGGGCGGCGCGGCTCTCAGACAGCGCTCTCGCTGGACTTCGGCTTAATATCAATCTTATACCCCGTCAGCCGGGCGGCCAAGCGGGCATTCTGCCCCTCCTTGCCGATGGCGAGGGACAATTGGTCGTCGGGGACGATGCAGCGGCAGGCCTTGCCCTCCTCCGCCATATAGACATCCAGCACCTCCGCCGGGGCCAGCGCCGCGGCGATGAACTCCGCCGGGTCCTCGCTGTACTTTACAATGTCGATCTTCTCCCCGCGAAGCTCCTCCACAATGGCGCCGACCCGCTGGCCCTTGGGGCCCACGCAGGCTCCGATGGGGTCCACCGCCTCGTCGTTGGACCAGACGGCCATCTTGGTGCGGCTGCCCGCCTCCCGGGCAATGGACTTCACCTCCACCGTGCCGTCAAAGATCTCCGGCACCTCCAGCTCGAAGAGGCGCTTCACAAGGCCAGGGTGGGTCCGGGAGATCAGCACCTGGGGGCCCTTGGTGGCCCGGCGGACCTCCACCACATAGACCTTTACGTGCATATTCTCCACCAGCGTCTCACTGGGCACCTGCTCGCCGGGGAGGAGCACCGCCTCGGTGCTCTCCGCGCCGTTGCCGATGCGCAGGGACACGTTGCCGTTGCGGGGATCGGTGCGGGTGACCACGCCGGTGAGGATCTCGTGCTGCTTGGAGTTGAACTCGTCGTAGACCATGCCCCGCTCCGCCTCCCGGAGGCCTTGGATGATCACCTGCTTGCCGTTGCCGGCGGCGATGCGGCCAAACTCCACATTGTCCACGGGGATCTTCACAAAGTCCCCCACCTCGGCCCGGCCGTACTTGGCCTTGGCCTCCTCTATGGACATCTGGGAACCGGGGTTCTCTACCTCCTCCACGACCTCCTTCTGCACGTACATCCGAAGGTCCTTGCGCTCCTCATTCACGTCCACCACCACGTTCTCCACGCCCTCGTGGTCCCGCTTGTAGGCGGTGGTCAGCGCCTGCACAATCTTCTCCATCATGAAGGACTGGGGAATCCCCCGCTCCTTCTCCAGCATTGCCAGCGCCGCAAAAATCTCGTCACATTTCATGTCTGCCCTTTGCCTCCATCTGAATCTCCATCTATAACTACCGGTCCGCCGAATGGTCCCCACCCGGCGGGAGCCCTTTTATCTCCTTCAAATTCGCCTGAATTGCCTATCATAAATCGGGAAGCCCGGCCATCTTCACGGCTTCGCCCCCGCAAGACGCCTGCGGGCCGGGCTGACGGTTCTTGGCCGTCTGTCAAAACTCGATCCGCAGCCGGCAGAGGGCCACCTGAGCCTTGGGGAAGGTGCGCTCCGCGTCCCCTATGGCGATGGTGATGTCCCCCGCCTGATAGCCCCGCAGCACGCCGGCAAACTCCTTCCGGCCGTCCTGCGCCTTGTAGAGCTTTACCAGCACGGGGCTGCCCATAAACTTCTCAAAGTCCCCGGGCCGCTTCAGTGCCCGCTCCGCCCCGGCGGAGGAGACCTCGAAGGTGTAGCTCCCCTCAATGGGGTCCGCCGCGTCCAAGAGGTCGCTGACCACCCGGCTCACCGCCTCGCAGTCCCGGATGTCCACGCCGCCCTCTTTATCCAGGTAGAGCCGCAGGTACCACTGCCCCGCCTCCCGGACATACTCCACGTCCCACAGCGTGCAGCCAGCCTCCTCCACGGCCTTTGCCGCAAGGTCCGCAACCAGCTCTGTAACCTTCGCCATAGATGTCCTCCGATCTATTTTCCAAAATCAGGAAAATCTGTGCCATCGTTTCAAGTCAAGAAAAAGAGCGGACCCATGGCCCACTCTCGCTTCCAACACTCCGAACTGTAGGTATCTTACCACAAAAAGGCGAGAAAAGCAAGTCTTTCTTTTTGGCTTGCCGGGTTTTTTTGCACCCATCGGTCCATTTTTCGCCTCCCAAGGCCCCTGACGGTCCCGCCGGCCGGATTCGACACCCCGCCGCCGCCGGAGGCCTCCCCCTGTCAGAGGGGCCAAAAGTGCCCCCATCCGTGGCTGTCGGCACAAAAATAAAACGCATTTGCGCCTTGCGGCGGGGAAAAGGGAATGCTATACTCTTATTATCACCAGCAGGAACCTGTTCTTGTCAGAGCGCCGCTCTGCCGCGATAAAAAAAGGAGGTCCCCTCTTTGGAAAAAATCTACGTCACCGGCCACCGGAACCCGGATACCGACTCCATTGTCTCCGCCATGGCCTACGCCGCTCTGCGCAACGCCGTAGGCGACCGGGAGTACACCGCCGCCCGGCTGGGCCACATCAGCGACGAGACGAAGCTCATCTTAAAGCGTTTTGGCTTCGAGCCGCCCCTCTTTCTCACCAACATCCGCACCCAGGTGCAGGACCTGGACTTCGACACGCCCCCCATCCTCCACGAGGCCCTCACCATCAACCGGGCCTGGTCGGTGATGGAGGCGGACCGGCACCTGTCCTCCATCCCCATTGCCGACGATGACGGACACCTGGTGGGGATGCTGACGGCGGGAGATGTGGCGGAATACGACATGCGCACCATCACCAACCCCGTTTTAGAGGACGTGCCCATCTTCAATATTCTCGGCGTCCTGGAGGGAGAGCTGCTCAACGAGACGGCCCACGTGATCAACGCCATCTCCGGCCGGGTGGTCATCGCCCAGCCCTTGGCCATCGACCAGATCCCCTTCAAGGGGGAGAACACGGTGCTGATCTGCGGCCAGCAGCCGGACATCATCCGCTCGGCGGTGGCCTCCGGCGTCCACTGCGTCGTCCTCTGTCAGGCGGAACTCCCCGAGGACCTGCGCCGCGGGGACACGGATACCTGCATCATCTCCACCCCCTACGACGCCTACCAGACAGTGCGGCGCATCTTTCAGGCCCTGCCCATCTCCCGGATCTGCCGGCGGGAGGATCTGCAGTACTTCTTCTTGGACGACTACCTGGACGACGTGCAGGAGGTGGTACTCCAAAGCCGCTACCGGAGCTACCCGGTTTTGAACCGGGAGAACAAGGTGGTGGGACTCCTCTCCCGCTTTCACCTGATCCGCCCCCGGCGGAAGAAGGTGGTGCTGGTGGACCACAACGAGGCCGCCCAGTCCGTCCCCGGTCTGGATCAGGCGGACATCTTGGAGATCATCGACCACCACCGCCTGGCGGACATCCAGACCGCTGGCCCCATCTACTTCCGCAACGAGCCTGTGGGCAGTACCACCACCATTGTGGCGGGGATGTTTCAGGAGCGGGGTTTGATGCCCTCCAAGAAGCTGGCGGGGCTGATGGCGGCGGCCATTGTGTCGGACACGGTGATGTTCAAATCCCCCACCTGCACCAACCGGGACCGGACCATCGCCCAGCGGCTGGCGAGCCTTGCGGATCTGTCCTTAGACGAGCTGGGCCGGGACATCTTCCGGGCCTCGGTCAGCGAGGACAAGCCGGCGGAGGAGCTGCTGTTCACGGACTTCAAGGAGTTCCACATCGCCGGCCACGACTTCGGCATCAGCCAGATCACCTGTGTGGACTCCCAGCGCCACCTCCAGCGGAAGGCGGAGTTCTTGGAGCTGATGGAGAAAACCCGTCAGGAGCGGGGCTATATCATGATGCTGCTGATTCTCACCGACGTACTCTTAGAGGGTTCCAAGCTCCTCTACTGCGGCGACGAGGACCTGTTCAACCACGCCTTCCACACCGAGCTTAAAAACAGCGAGGCCTTCCTCCCCGGCGTCATGTCCCGCAAAAAGCAGGTAGTTCCCCTGCTGTCGGCCCTGTGGGGATAGGCGTTTACGCTCTCACTTGAAATCTGCCAGGTCCGGGGGCGAAGCCCCCGTCCCAAAAAGGAAGGTGAACTACGATGGAAATCTCAAAAATTCTCTCCGCTGTGGACCACACCCTTCTGTCGGTGGACGCCGTCTGGCCGCAGGTGGAGGCCGTCTGCGCCGACGCGGTGCGCTATGGGTGTGCCAGCGTGTGCATCGCTCCGGGGTTCGTGGCCCAAGCCGCGGACTATCTCCATGGACAGCTCCCCATCTGTACCGTGATCGGCTTCCCCAACGGCTACGCCACCACCGCCGCCAAGTGCTTTGAGACCGAGGACGCCCTAAAAAACGGCGCCCAAGAGATCGACATGGTCATCCGGGTGGGCTGGGCCAAGGAGGGCCAGTACGACCGGGTACTGGAGGAAATCCGCGCCGTAAAGGCCGTCTGCGGCCCCAATATCCTAAAGGTCATCGTGGAGACCTGCCTCCTCACAGAGGAGGAGAAGATCGCCCTATGTCAGGTAGTGTCCGACTCCGGAGCGGAGTTCATCAAGACCTCCACCGGCTTCGCCGGCGGAGGGGCCACCCGGGAGGACGTGTCTCTGTTCGCCGGACACATTGCCCCCCATGTAAAGATCAAGGCCGCCGGCGGCATCGCCACCCTCGCCGACGCCGAGGACTTCCTGCGCTTAGGAGCCGCGCGGTTGGGAACCTCAAGAATCGTGCGGGAAATCAAAAATTCCTAATTCCTAAAATTTAAAAAGAAGGGAAGGTGCCACTATGTCAACTCCTCACAACTCCGCCAAGATGGGGGACTTTGCCAGGACCGTCCTCATGCCCGGGGATCCGCTGCGCGCTCAGTTTATCGCGGAGACGTTCCTCACGGACCCGGTGCTGGTGAACAACGTCCGGGGGATTCAGGGCTACACCGGGACCTACCGGGATGTGCGCGTCAGCGTGATGGCCTCGGGGATGGGGATTCCCTCCATGGCCATCTACTCCACCGAGCTGTACAGCCAGTACGCTGTGGAGAACATTATCCGCATCGGCTCCGCCGGAGCCATCAGCGAGCGGCTGAAGCTCCGGGACGTGGTCGCCGCCCAGGGCGCCTGCACCAACTCCGACTTCGCCGCGCAGTACCGCCTGCCGGGGACCTTCGCCCCCATCGCGGACTTCACGCTCCTCGAGACCGCCGTAGCCGCCGCCCGGGAGATCGGCGTGGAGATGCCCGTGGGCAACCTGGCCTCCACCGACAACTTCTACGCCGCCGACGGCCGCACCAAGGAGTGGGGCCGGATGGGCGTCCTTGCGGTGGAGATGGAGGCCGCGGGCCTCTACTGCGTGGCCGCCGCCCACGGCAAGCGGGCCCTAGCCCTGTGCTCCATCAGCGACCACCTGATCACCGGCGAGGAGCTCCCCCCCGAGGACCGCCAGCTCACCTTCACCACCATGATGAAAATTGCCTTAGAAACCGCTGTAAAAATGGAAACCAAATAGAAAGCAGCAAGGCGGGGCCTCCCTTTGGGGAGGCCCCGCCTTGCTGTCAAAAAATACCATCTTCAATTCCTAATTCCTCATGAAAAAACCAGCTCTCCCCTCACCACCTCATACGCTCTCTCCTTCACCGGCCTCTCCCCAGCGAACTCGGCGAACTGGTCCACAAACTGCCCCGGCGCCTCCATGGCCGCGAGCAGCTGCTCCAGCGCCACCCGCAGGGCGATGGGGTCGCGGTGGATCAGATAGGCCGGCGTCGTGCGGCCCCGGAAGGTGTCCTTGGGGTACTTCTTCCCCTCCACGTCCATATAGGTCCGCTTGTCCGCCACATGGAAGGCCGCCCGCCGGCTCTGATCGTCTAAGTACACCAGCAGAAACCGCCCCTCCTCCTGCCAGAGGGCCACATGCCGGCCCTCGCTCCAGCGGAGGTACAGGGCGGTGAGCCGCCCCTGTACCGCGTTCACCAAGGCCGCCTGCACCCGGTCCCGGTTGATATTGCCGATGGGCAGGCACTCCACAGCCCCCGCGGCATCCAAACAGGCGATCTCCTCCGGATAGCAGGCGAGGTAAAACTTGTCCCCCAAGCGGTTGTGGCACCGCTCCAGCGGGAAGCCCCCCAGAAGGAGCTTATCCAGGTTGTACTTGTGCCTCCCGTGGCACATGGCGGCGGCATAGCTCCAGATCCGCCCCGCGTGGAGCTGGATGCCGTTGGGCCAGCCGGCCTGGGAGAACACGGTGTCCAAGTGCCGGCGGATGGTGACAAAGCTCCGGTGGATATCGCAGCCGGAGAGCCGCCCCTGCCGGAAGGGGACAAAGGACGCGCTGTCGGCATCCAAGTCCCAGTACAGCTCCGGCCGGGCGATAAGGGCGTAGGTCTGGGCGGCCTTGTCGTCGAAGTACAGGCAGGCGTACCCGTTGCTCTCCCGGAGGAACACCAGCGACCGCCGGGCCTCGTACCCGTAGAGGCCGCTGAAGGCAAAGCTGGTGGGCCAGCTCAGCTCCAGACGCCGCACCCGCCCGGCGGCGAAGTGGAGAAAGAGCTCCCGCAGGGCCTCCCTTGTCACCTCCGCCTCCAGCAGCGCCCGGGGCATGTCCGCCCCGGGCCGGCCCGGCTCCTTGGCGATGGCCATAAAGTCCGGGTCGGCATATACCGCCGTGGGCAGGTTCTCCAGACGGTCCAAGTGGATGCCGCTGGGGGAGACGGCGTCGGAGAGAAGCTGTTCCGCCAGTGCCGCTGCCTCCTCCACGCTCCGGACGTTCTCATAGTCCCCCTCCCCTTGGTCCCTGCGTCCGGCGAAGGTCTGCTCGAAGAACCAAAGCAGCCGGTTCTCCGGCCCGTAGCTGCACCCTAAAAGCCGCTCCGCGTCCTCCCGGAACCACTCGCAGGACATGGTCTCCGTATCCATGGGCGTTCCATTCTGGTCATAGCAGACCCACAGCCGGCAGACGGAACCGGCGAGGCAGGCGGCGATCCGCTCCCGCAGCTCCTCCGGGGCGGCGGTGTCCCGCAGCCGGCGGGAGAGTTCCCTTCGGACCTCCTCAATCTGGTCCTCATAGGCCGCGGTGATGGGCAGCAGCAGGAGAAACAAATCCCCTTCGGCCGCCTCCAGCAGCAGCTCCCAAGAGAGCACCGGACGGCAGAGCAGCTCCCCATTCAGAAGGAAGTCCACATGCCGCAGGTGGAAGCGGAGGGTGATCTCCTCCCCGTCCACGGTGCAGGTGAGGCACTTGGGCTGGGGAACCTCTGTCTCCGCGCCCAGAAACCGCCGGCTCCACTCCATATGGTGGGGAAAGTCCTGCCCCAGCAGCCCCAGCAGGGATATGCCGGTCTCCCGGTCCCGGGCGGTGTAGAAGCTGGTGTTGATCCAGTGGCGGAAGAAGGGGCGGCAGGAGAGGGCGGGGACCTCCTCCGGCGCCGGGGCGTTCCGGTCCTCGCTGTCCCGGTCCAGCCGGACCCGCTTCTCCCCCATGGCCTCCGCCCGCTCCACCACCTCCTGGGCGCAGGGGGCCTCCGGATGGGCGGTGTAGAAGTCGATAATCTTCCGGAGGAAGCAGCCGCACCGGTCCTCATCCACCCAAGTACTCAGCAGGTTCTCCTCCACGAACTTCCGGTTTAAGAGGGCCCGCTGAAAGTCCTCCCGGGCAAAGAAGGCCTCCGTCTCCGTCCGGTCCCGCTCCGGGTCGCTGCCCGCCCGCTTATAGCAGCCGACGGCGTAGGGGATAAAGTCGGACTTGAGCTGGCGGAAGTTCTCCGTGCTCTCCCCGGCGATCCCCGGCAGGCGCCCCAGCACGATCTCCCGCAGCTCCCCATAGAGCACCTTGGGCCGCCCCATAAGGGCGCTCCTCAAATCCAGCTTCTCCCAAGCGATCCGGTAGAGCTCCTCCGGCAGCTCCTGCGTCTGGTAAAAGTGGGTGATCAGCCGCAGCCCCGCCGGGTGCCGCTCGCAGTCCGTGGGCTCCCTTGCGGTACACTTCTCCCTCAGATAGGCCAGAACATACCGCCCTAACATGCGGCTGGCCTCCCCGATGGCCCCGTTCTCCCAGCTCCCCAGCCCGCTCAGGTACATCAGCCGGCGGTACTCGATAAAGCTGGTTCGGATGGCCAGCTCGTTCCCTTGGCTCCGTTTGGGCACCGGCCCCTTTTCCGCCAAGGAGATGATGTACCCCAGCCCGTCAAAGTCCGCCCCCCGGCTGACCTGAAAGCTGATCTCCTCCCGCTCCCGGCTGGAATCTGGCCCCACATAGATCTGCTTCTCGCCGAAAATCCCATAGGCGGCGTAGAGCCAGTTCAGCATCTCCCGAGGCGGCGGCTGCTCACAGCTCTCGGCGCAGGAGAGCAGCAGCTGGGCAAACCGCCGCTCCCGATAGACCGACAGAAAGTCCGGCGAGGTGAAGTAGTCCAGCCAAGCCTTGGCATCCCTTCTCTGTTTCCCGCTGTAGAGGGCTTGAAAGGCGGTCACCGCCGGGTGGTCGGCGCAGACACCGGGTCCCTCCGCCGGAGGGACCGCCCGGACAGGCTCCCCCGCCGGAGGGACCGCCGCCAAGGGGACCTCCCCGTGGCCGGATATCGTTTTTTCTCTTCTCTCAGAGGGGTACGGCAGATGGTTTTCCATAGTTGGGTGTTCCTCCCCGTTAATTTTAGTGGGATGTGCAGCTCTCCTTTGACAGCCGGCAGGCGGTGGAGCCCCCGGCAGCCCCCATCCACGGAGGGGGCGCGCTGTCTCTACTCCACAAATGACTGGCTTAAAATAAAAAACTCCTCCTGGCTTGGCCGCCAAGCCTTCTCCAACGGCTCCAAGGTGTCATCGTACCGCTGGGCCGCCTCCTCATCAATGGCCATCACCGGGCTGTGCCGGCAGACCCGCCGCCTCCCGTCCAGCGCGCCGGGGCGAAGCTCCTTGACCAGCATCGCCGCCGGAAATTTTCCGTCCTCCGCGCACACGTTAAACCGCTTACAGCACTGGAACCCCACGCCCACATAGTTCGCAGGGCTGCCCAATATGACAATCACATCGTGCCCCAGTTCCGCCGCCCGGCGGAAGGAGTGCTCCATCAGCCGCCGCCCATAGCCACGCCGCTGGTGCTCCGGGGCAATGGAGAGCGGACCGAAGGTGACGGCCTCCCTCACCGCCCCGTCCTCATCCGTCAGGGTGGATCTCGTGTACATGATGCTTCCAATGACCTCGCCGTTCAGCTCGGCCACAAAGTTCAGCTCCGGGAGGAAATCCGGGTGCCCGCGCATGACACGGACCAGATAGTGCTCAAAGCACCCCGGCATATATTGGTTATAGAACGCCCTCCGGGTAATGTTCTCCACAGCTTGGCGGTCCCGCTCCTCCTCACGTCGTATCACCAGCATATCCGCTGTCCTCCTAAGCCCGTCATATTCCCGCCGCAAAACCGCGGGTTCCCCTGTCACTTGATTACGCCTATTTTAGCACTGAGTCCCAAAGGATTCAAATCATTTTTCCCGACTGCCGGTTTTTTGTCTTGCATCCTCCCCCTAATTCTGCTATGATAGCCCCCGGTGAGTTCGTGACCATCCTCACCCACCCGCCCCGCGCGGAGAAAAAACAAAACTAAGGAGATTACGCACATGAGAGAAACCAAATCCCCCGCCCGCGCCCTGTGTCAGGGGGCGCTGATCGCCGCCATGTATGTGGCGCTGACGTACTTAGCCGCCCAGTTCGGCCTGTCCTCCGGCGTGATCCAGCTGCGTCTCAGCGAGGCGCTGTGCGTCATGCCCATCTTTACCGCCGCCGCCATCCCCGGCTTGGCCTTGGGGTGCTTTTTGGCCAACGCCCTCACCGGCGCGGTGGTGCTGGACGTGGTCATGGGCGCCATTGCCACGCTGATCGGGGCCGTGGGCACCTACCTGCTCCGCCGTCGCCCCCTGCTGGCCCTGCTGCCCCCCATCGCCGCCAACACCGTTATCGTGCCCTTTGTCCTGCGCTACGGCTATGGAATGCCCGACGCCATCTGGTACATGATGGGCACCGTAGGCGCCGGGGAGGTGCTGTCGGTGGGCGTACTGGGCTTTCTGCTCTATTTGTCCCTCCGCCGCTACGCGGCCCAGCTGGCGTAAGGCGGTTCCCCCCTTCAAAGCACCGCCGCAATACCGGCGCGCACCTCTGGACGGACTCCCTCCGAAGGTGCGCGCCTTTTCTGTGCGGAAAATTTCCCGCTGGGAGGGAAACTTTTCAGAGGTCCTGTGCGTCTATTCTTATAGAAGCCCGGTCGTCCCTCTCAACCTCAACACTGACAGAAAAGGAGAACTGCGCATGAAAAAGAAACTGGCCGCTTTGGCTTTAGGCAGCCTGATGCTCTGCTCTCTCGGCGTCCCCGCGATGGCGGCGGACACCACCCCCCTCCCCGACAGCGAGCTCTACTACGGTGAGGTGGTGGAGCGCCGCACCGGCGAGGACGGCTCCCTCACCGCCCTCCTCCTGAAGTCCCCCAAGGGCGGGGAGTATGTAATGAATCTCTCCGACCAGACCGTCTGGATCGACAGCGGCCGCCAGACCGCCAGCGACCCGGCCACGCTCCAGGCGGGGGAGCGGATCTATGTGTACCACAGCAGCGTAACCGCCCTCTCCCTCCCGCCCCAGTCCCCCGCCTTCGCCGTGGTGCGCAACGTACCCGAGGACGCCTCCTGCGCCCGGTATATCAAGGTGGAGGCCATAGAGGAGCAGGAGGGCACCCTCCGCGTCACCACAGACAACGGGGGGATGTACCTCTTTATCGACGGCCAGACCCCCCTCTCCGCCTACGGGACAGACGCCCTGGCGGCGCTGTCGGACATCCGGGCGGGGGACCACATCATGGCTTGGTACGACATCGTAGCCCTGTCCTACCCCGGTCAGGCCCGCCCCGTCCACGTCATGGTGCTGGAGGGGACCGGTGACGCCGCGCCTCTGACCCGCGCCGCCTTCGCCTCCCTCCTCCACGCCGCCGAGGGCAGTCCCGCGGTGGACTACGCCATGAGCTTCAGCGACGTGCCGCAGGACGCCCCCTATGCCAAGGCAATCCGCTGGGCGGCCAGTGAGAAGCTCCTCAGCGGCTACGCCGACAACCGCTTCTGCCCCGACGACCTCCTCACCCGGGAGCAGCTGTCTGTCGTCCTCTGGCGGCGCTCCGGCAGTCCCATGCTGATGGACTACCCCGGCCTGACCAGCTACAGCGACGCGGGAGAGATTGCCCGCTTCGCCCAGCCCGCCCTGTCCTGGGTCCACCAGCGGGGCCTGCTCCCCGCCGGAGACCGCTTAGGGCCAAAGGACACCGTGACCTCGGCGGAGGCGGAGGCCATGCTGGCCGCTCTCGACAAGTAACAGCGGGATTTGCCGCACTAAAACGAATGCCAAAAGGCGCCCGGAGAGAATCCCTCTCTCCGGGCGCCTTGTCTATTCACCTATACCCCGGTCAAATCGAAGTCCGGCGTGTACTCCCGGCGGGCGGCCTCGATGTCCTGGGTGTAGCCGGCGGTGATGCCTACGCTCTCCATGTAGGCCCGCGCCGCCCGAAGCTCCGCCCCGGTGATCCGCCGGGCGAGGAGGCCCTCCGCCCCCGGCTGGGGGGTGTACTGGGCCATCAGGGAGAAGAGCACCGTCCCCGGCGGGAAGGTCCGGGCCACGTAGTCCAGCACCGCCTTAGTGTTCTCCAACGCGCCGGGGAGGAGCAGGTGCCGGACCAGCACCCCCCGCCGGAGAAGGCCGTCCTCCCCCAGCTCATAGGGCCCGGTCTGCCGGACCATCTCCTCAATGGCGGCGGCGGCAATCTCAAAATAGTCCGGCGCGCCGCTGTACCGCTTGGCCAGGGCGCCGTCGGCATACTTCAGGTCCGGCAGGTAGATCTGGACCCGCCCCTCCAAGGCGCGCAGGGTCTCCACCCGCTCATAGCCGCCGGTGTTCCAGACCACCGGCACGCCAAGAGGCTCCCGCAGCGCCTCCCCAACGGCGTGGGCAAAGTGGGTGGGGGAGACCAGATTGATGTTGTGGGCCCCTTGGGCGATGAGGGAGAGGAAGATCTCCCGAAGGCGCTCCACAGAGACAATTTTGCCCAAGTGGCCTCGGCTGATCCGGCCATTCTGGCAGAACACACAGCCCAAGGGACAGCCGGAGAAGAACACCGCGCCGCTGCCTTGGGTGCCGCTGATGCAGGGCTCCTCCCAGTGGTGGAGCGCCGCCCGGGCCACCACCGGCAGGGACGGCATACCGCAGCGGCCATCGCCGCGTGTCCCGGTGCGCCGCGCGGCGCAGAGTCGGGGGCAGAGGGTACAGAGCATGGGACACCTCCAGAGTTGAGAGTGGAGATAAAATGTGGAATGAGGCATTAGGAATTATGGTCCCATCATCCGGGACTATCCGGCAGGACCATTCGTAGGGCGGGACGCCCCCGGCCCGCCGTCCTCCGGCCTCCGGGATACTCCGCTTACATATTTCTCCGCCGATGCCACTCATTCCAAAACGCGATATATCCATCGCGGCTGAATGGATCCTCTGGCATCTTTTTGGGCGAACAAAACTTATAGTATTCCTCAATTTTGTCTACAAACCGGTATACCTCTTGTT
Source organism: Oscillospiraceae bacterium (assembly GCA_022801715.1). Taxonomy (GTDB): domain Bacteria; phylum Bacillota; class Clostridia; order Oscillospirales; family Oscillospiraceae; genus CAJFPI01. The sequence continues at coordinate 30,511 of JAAWSV010000013.1, read as the reverse complement.
TGTATGCCTCCAGCGGAATGGTTTCCTCTCCTCCGCTTTCCAAAATCAGAACAACATCCTCTCCGCTGTGCTTGACGGTCCAATCTATTCCATTGCCGCAGCCGCTGATTGTCACATTTTCAAGCTCTGCATCGGGAACATAAAAATGTCCACAGCAAGGAAGCATCTGATTATCCTCGTAGATGATATGATCCTCTGTCAATGTTTTGAGCAGATACAGCGCTGTCGCGCTGACGGTGCAATCATATTCCAGCTTTTCTTTGCCAATATAGACGATGGCATGACCGTGTAAACATAAATCCTCGGGGTTATCCGCACTTCCATCGATCCAATATAATTTTGTTGTATCGATCAGAAATTTTGCCATTTACTTTTCACCTCAGCTCCTGATCTGTCACTTTGATTATACCATGGAAAATTCCGCGGTTCAATCTCCAGTTAGTGAAATTGCCCATGCAAGAATACAGCAATACAAAAAGTAAAAGGGGGTCGAAATGCGCATTGTCATTGGGGGTGGGATGTGGTAAGATGAAGAAAAACCGCGCTAAGGAGGCCGCCCCATGAACCTTGCTCTCTTGCAGGAGTACCTGCGCCCCTATGACGAGTGCCGCATTCTTGGCCGGCCCTTCTCCGCCGGCTCCTGTGACGGGGAGCTGATCGCCCTCACCCGGCGGGGGGAGGCGGTGTGCCTCCATATGCTCCAGTATGACAGCACCTACAGCGAGCGCCTCGCCGAGGCGGAGGAGCCGGCCTGGGAGGAGCCGGCGCTGCCGCCGGCCACCCGGCGGGAGAGTATGCGCCAGGAGCGGCGGGAGGTGGCGCCGGTGCTGGCGGTGGAGCACGCCAAGGCCCTCCGGTGGGGGGAGGTACGGCTGGAGATCGCCGGGTCGGAGTACGGGGTGATGCCGGAGAACGATGTGCCCTCCCTGCTCCTTCTCTCCACCTTCCTGCGGGAGGGGTGGCAACCCCAAGCCCCGCTGGACGAGGCGGCGCTGGAGCGGTGCGCCCTCAGCCGGATGGAGCTACGCTGTGACGGCCTCCCCGACCTGCCCGAGGGCGCAGCGGTGACACTGGAGCCCGGTGAGACCACCGAGACCTATCTATCGGAGGTCCCCGTGGCGCTGACGGCGGGGACGATGGACCTGACGCTGCCCTTCGGCGGCGACGGGGAGACCCACACCGCCTACCTCCGGCGGATGGTAGTCTCCGATGTCTGGGAGGAGTACCGCGCCCTCTTCCGCGCCCACCGGAGCCGGGAGGGGCTGACGGCGGCGGATATGGCCGCCATCGACCGCAGCGAGCAAAACCTCTTGGCGCTGCTGCCGGAGGTCTGCCCGGAGGGGATGGGCCTGCCCACGGTGGAGTACGAGATCGCCGGCGGGGAGGACATCTCCTTGGACCTCTGGAGTCAAGAGGCGCTGGATGGTCCGGTGCAAAGCGGCGGCAGCAGCACACTGCTGTTTATGGCCAAGCCCGAGGAGAAAACCGGCCCCCACGGCCTGCCCCTCAAGGCCTGCGTCCTCCAGCACCCCTGTCCTTTGGACACCCGAACCGTGGAGGCGGAGCTCTTCCGCTGGCACAGACGGGTGGCCCATCCCCCCGTCGTCCTATGAACAGATTGAAGCGCGTCTATGTGGAGATCACCAACCGGTGCAACCTCCGCTGCTCCTTCTGCCCCGGCACCCGGCGTCCCCTCCGGGACATGACCGCGGTGGAGTTCGCCCTGCTGGCCGCTCGTCTGCGCCCCTACGCGGACTACTTCTACCTCCACGTCATGGGGGAGCCCCTGCTCCACCCCCAGCTGAAGGAGATTTTGAGCATCTGCGCCGACTTAGAGGCCAAGGTCATCATCACCACCAACGGCGTCCTGCTGCCTGAGCAGGGGAACACCCTGCTGGCCGCCTCCGCCCTCTACAAGCTCAGTGTGTCTCTGCACAGCATGGAGGGCAACGGCGCGGGGGATCTGACCGCCTACCTCTCCGGGGTCTGGGACTTCGTGTCCCAAGGGACCCGCCAAGGGATCATCTGCGCCCTGCGCCTGTGGAACATCGGGGGCGCCGACGCCCGCAACGGGGAAATACTGGACTATCTGGCCCAAAAGGGCGGCATCCACCCCCTCGCCTGCCCCCAGCCCCGCCAAGGGAGCTGGCGCCTCTCACAGGGCCTCTACCTGGAGCAGGCGGAGCGTTTTGACTGGCCGGACCTCGCCGCCCCCGCCTCCGGCGCCGCCTTCTGCCGCGCCCTCCGTGACCAAGCGGCAGTCTTGGCGGACGGCACGGTGGTCCCCTGCTGCCTGGACCACGAGGGCGACATACCCTTAGGAAATCTCTTCAACAGCTCCCTCCCGGAAATTCTGAGCACCCCCCGCGCCCAATCTCTCTACAACGGCTTCACCCGCCGCTGTCCCACCGAGGATCTCTGCCGCCGCTGCGGCTACGCCACCCGCTTTGGCCAATAATGTTTCATGGTATTTTCACTCTCAAACAAAGGAGGCCCTCCATGCCCCTCCCTCTCCCCCCCATCGCGCCGCCCCTTCTCGCTTGGTACGACACCCACAAGCGCACACTGCCCTGGCGCGGCGCCCAGGACCCCTACAAAATCTGGGTCTCCGAGATCATGCTCCAGCAGACCCGCGTGGCGGCAGTGATTCCCTACTACCACCGCTGGATGGAGGCCCTCCCCGATGTGGCCGCCCTGTCGGCGGTGGAGGAGGACCAGCTGATGAAGCTGTGGGAGGGCCTTGGCTACTACAGCCGGGCCCGGAACCTGCAAAAAGCCGCCAAGGTCATCATGGACGACTTCGGCGGCCTCTTCCCCCGGACCTACGAGACCCTTCTGACCCTCCCCGGCGTGGGGGACTACACCGCCGGAGCGGTGGCCTCCATCGCCTTTCACCAGCCGGTCCCCGCGGTGGACGGCAACGTGCTGCGGATCGCCGCCCGCCTGTCGGCTCTGCGGGACGACGTGATGGACCCGGCGGTGCGCAAGCGGGTCCGCGCCATGATCTGCGCTGTCCTGCCCCCGGAGCGCCCCGGCGCCTTCAATCAGGCCCTGATGGACCTGGGAGCCACCGTCTGCCTCCCCCACGGCGCCCCCCTCTGCGCCCAGTGCCCCCTGTCGGAGCTCTGCGCCGCCCGGGCAGACGGCACGGCGGAGGAGCTGCCGGTACGGAAAAAAAAGCCCCCCCGCCGTGTGGAGGAGCTGACAGTGTACCTGATCCTCTCCCAAAACCGGGTGGCCCTGCGGCGGCGGGAGGCGGGAGGCCTTTTAGGGGGCCTGTGGGAGTTCCCCCATGTCCCCGGCACCCTCGACGAGGCGGAGGCCGGCGCCCCGCTGGCAGCTTGGGGACTGCGCCCCATCGACTGGCAGCGGCGCATGACGGCCAAGCACATCTTCACCCATGTGGAGTGGCGCATGACCGGATACTTTGTGGAGGTACAGGGAACGGGAGAGGGGCTTACCTTTGCGGAGAAGGGGGAGCTGGCGCGGTACGCGATCCCCTCCGCGTTCGGGAAGTTTTTAGGAGAAATCGAAGCCAAATTAGGAATCAGGAGTTAGGAATTGGGAATTTCCCCCACTGAAAGGCTCTCATTCTATTCAAGTCCGTCCAGCTCCGCTGGACGCCTCTATGCCTGATTCCTCATTCAAAAAAGGGAGGCAGAAAGATGTTCTGTGTGAAGTGCGGGAGTCCGCTGGCGGAGGATGCGCGGTTTTGCTCCAAGTGCGGCGCGGCCGTGGAAGAAGGGATGCCGCAGGGCACACCGGCGCAGCCGGCTGCCCAGATACCGGTGAACGCGGCTTCGTCCTCCCCCCGGCGGTGGGAGAGAAAGACCGTTCTCTGGCTGCTGGCGGTTGTTTTGGTTGTGGGCGGGTATTTTGTCTATCAGCGGTATCTGAAACCGGAGGTACGGATTGAGCAAACTGTCGCGGAGTTTGTCAACGCGGCGAACCGCAGCGATATCTACGGCGTATTGGCCTGCTTTGACCCGACCTACACCAAGCTGCTTCAAGGGACGCTGGACCTTCTCGGTGAGGCTGTCGGCTATGACCTGTGGGATTCCTTTTCGGGTTTAGCGAATATGGCCTTCTATTACGCCCAGTACGGCGGCGAATCCCCCTCGCCGCCCCTGTCCTACACCCTCAACTATGCGCGCCTCTACGGCTCGGACTACGCCGATGTGTCCATCACCCTGCGCAAGGGGATCGGCCCCAACGCGGAGGCTGAGACGGTGATGGTGGGCATGGTAAAAAAGGGGGCCAAGTGGTACTTCAACGGCAAGGGGTTCTTCTGGTAACAACAAGAGAGGCCGTCAGGAAAATCCTGACGGCCTTCTTCTGTATCTACGGTGCGGCAGAGCGCCCTTTTCCGCCGAAAAGCGCCCATAGAAACCGCTCTCGCCCCTTACAGTCGTCTACCCCACGACCTCCTGCAGTGCGGCGGTGAAGTCCGCCAAGAACCGCTTCTGGGTAGCCTCGTCTATGCACTCAAAGGAGAGATAGGGGTTCAGATCCTCCAGCTCCATCAAGAGCAGCGCCCCCTCCCTTGTCCGGCAGGCGTCGACACGCTGGATGCCGTAGCGGATGTCGTTCCAGTCGATGAAGGTGCGGGCGAAGGACAGATCCGCCTCCGTGGGACTGTAGGGCTCCAGAACCCACCGGCGGGTCTTGTCCGGGGCATACATGGCGTACTCAAATTTGTTGTTGATGAAGTAGAAGGAGACCTCGTAGACGAAGTCCACCGTCGGCTGGATCAGGGTCCTCCGGTCGGGGAACTGCGCCTGGGCCAGCTGGGCCGGGTCCAAAAATTTCAGACCGATGGAGTCTGCCCCGTTCTTGGGCTTGATGGCGTAGCTGCCGCAGGCCGGGAGTCTATGCAGCTCCGCCAAGGTGTCCACGGTGGGGATCACCGGGTAGCCGGCGGCGGTAAGGTCCACCAGATACTGCTTCCCCGCCATATCCCCCTTGCCGGTAAACTCGTTGAAGATGGGGAGCCCCTTCTCCCGCACCCGCCGCTTGAAGGCGTCAAAATCCTCCTGATAGAAGATCACCGAGCCGGTGTTGCGAAAGACGATCAGGTCCGCCGAGGACTCAAATCCCTGGCTCTGCCGGGGATGGCAGAGGGCGATATCAAAGTAGTTTCTCAAATGCTCGGTGACAATCAAATCCTCCTCCCGATACTTGCGCCCAACGGCGTGGTAATAGAGGTCGGTGAGATAGAGCAGCTTTTTCATGGTGGTATCCCTCCTTTTGACCATTTTCGCCTATCGTATCACATCCGCAGCCCTCTGGCAAGGCCTATGCTCTCACTCCACACGCCAGTAGGCCACGCTGTAGGGCGGCAGCAGGCTCCCGCCGCCAAAGTCGTGCATCCCGCCGGAGAGCAGCTCCCGCGCCCGCCCCGCCTGGGCGTCAAAGTGGGCGGTAAAGGGCTCCCCGTCGGCATTGATTGCCACCAGAACCCGCTCCCCCTCCACACACCGCTCAAAAATGATCTGCCGGTTGGTCAAAAGCACATTCCGATAGCTGCCGTACTGCAAGGCCCGGCTCTGCCGCCGGGCGGCGGCGCAGGATGCGATAAACGCCGTTATCTCGTTGGAGACGGGGACCTCCACCGCCGGGCGCAGGGCGGCGTCGCCGTCGCTCTTCCGCCCCTGCATCCCCCACTCGCTGCCGTAGTAGACCGCCGGCACACCGGGCATCCCGAAGAGCATTCCATAGGCGGGCAGCAGATGGGCACCGTTTTGCAGCTTGCTGGCGATCCGCTCCACATCGTGGTTGTCGAGGAAGCTCAACAGATGCCTCCCCCGGTAGAGGCACCACTGCTCCGGCCCAAACTGGCGCTGGAGGCTGTGGCCGATCTCAAAGAGGTTCATGGAGTTAAACGCCGACCACAGCCCCTTGTAGCACTCATAGTTGGTGACGCTGTGACAGGCGTTGTCGTTCATCCACCGGTTGTAGTCCCCGTGAAGGGTCTCCCCCAAGAGCCAGAAGTCCGGCTTCACCGTCTCCGAGAAGCGGCGCAGCCGCTGAAGGTACTCCGGGGACAGGCAGTAGGCCACATCCAGGCGCAGCCCGTCAATGCCGAACTTCTCCACCCAGGAGCGAATGGCGGCAAACTGGTGCTCCACCACCGCTTCATTCCAAAGGTTCAGCTTCACCAGCTCAAAGTGCCCCTCCCACCCCTCGTACCAGAAACCGTCGTTATAGTTGCTGTTGCCGTCAAAGCTCAGATGGAACCAGTCCTTGTAGGGGCTGTCCCACTTTTTCTCCTGCACATCCCGGAAGGCCCAGAACCCCCGCCCCACGTGGTTAAACACCCCGTCAAAGAGCACCCGCAGTCCCGCGGCGTGGAGGGCGTCGCAGACCTTTTTCAGATCCTCCTCCGTCCCCAAACGCCTGTCCACCGTAAAATAGTCCCGCGTGTCATACCCATGGCGGTCGCTCTCAAAGAGAGGATTAAAGAGAACGGTATCCGCCCCCGTACTCTTAATGTGCTCCACCCAGTCCAGCACCCGCAGAATGCGATGGCTCTCCACCCCATCATTCTCCGCCGGAGCCCCGCACAGTCCCAACGGATAGATCTGATAGATCACAGCTTCATGATACCACATAATACCTCCTCGGCCCTCAGGCCCTCACTGATTATTTTATCATCCTTACAAACCCAACAGACCTGAGCGGAGGGTTGCGATACCGGAGGCCGCCAAAGCGGCCAAATCCAAATCACCCCGCTCCGCTGAACCCCTCAACTTCTAACTCCACTCCTCCACTTCCCCTCCCGAAACAGCCGCCCCACCGTCAGACGGTACTCCGCCGGGTCGGTACACCGGCGCAGGGCCCTTGTCAGAGCCGGGTCCTCCTCAAAGAGGTTCAGCAGATAAAACCAGATCTCCTTCATGGGCCGCAGGGCGTTCCGCTCGCTGCGGAACGCCTCGCAGCAGGACTGGTACAGCCCGTCGTGGAAGTCCCGCAGCTCCTCCCGGCCCAAGGCGGGTCCCCCCTTGGCCTCCCGGACCAGCGCGGGGTTCCCCACCAGTCCCCGGCCCAGCATCAGCCGGTCCACCGCCGGATGGGTCCGGCAGAACTCCCGGCAGTCCGCCGCCGAGACGATATCCCCGTTGTAGCACAGCGGGGCCCTCGCCAAGGGCGCGCAGGCATCAAAGACCTCCCGATGGGGCGCCCCCCGGTACAGCTCCGCCTGCACCCGGGGATGGATCACCAGCTCACTGAGGGGATAGCGGTTGTAGACCGCCAAAATCGCCTCGAACTCCTCCGGCTCCACCAGCCCCAGCCGCGTCTTGACGGATACCGCCACATCGACATGGGAGAAAACCTCCTCGAGGAACCGGTCCAGCGCCGGCAAATCCAGCAGCATCCCGGCCCCCTTCCCCTTGGCCGTCACCGTCCCCGAGGGACAGCCGCAGTTGAGATTCACCTCCCGGTAGCCCATGGCCCTCAGCTCCTTGGCGCACCAGACAAAGTCCTCCCAGCGCCGGGTGAGGATCTGGGGCACCAGAGGCACGCCCTCGTTGTGCTCCGGCAGTACATCCCCCAGCTCCTTTTTGGAGAATACGTGGTGCTGATTGGGGGAGAGGAAGGGGGAGAAGTACCGGTCCACGCCGCCGAAGAACTGCCGGTGCAGCCGGCGAAACTGCCAGACGGTGATCCCCTCCATGGGGGCAAAGTAGTACCGTACACCCTCCACGGCCTACCTCCCCCGGAAGCGGGCAAAAACGAACCGCCCGGATTCGGACAGCTCCCGCTCTCCCCATCCCCCGGACGCCGGCGCACCGGGGCGCAGGGCGGCGGAGGTCTCATTTTTGTCGCACAGTGACCAGTTGGCCCAGCTGATCCCCCGGTCCTCCAGAAAGTCCAGCCACACCGCCGCCTCCTCCAAAAACGCCCCGCCGCTGCCGTCGGCGGCGCTGGTGCCCCACTCGCTGACAAAGAGGGGCAGTCCCGCGGCCAGCGCGCTGTCCATCCGGTCCCGGAGCCACTGCCCGTGGGTTCCGGCGTAGAAGTGGCAGGTGTACATGAGATTCTCCCCCGCCACCGGGTCGGCGGCGGCCTGATGGATGTCCTGGCTCCAAGTGCCGCTGCCGATCAGGATCACGGATCGGGGAGCGTTCCGCCGGATCACCTCCACCACCGCCTCCGCGTAGGGCTTGATGTCCCCCGCCCACGAGACATTCCCGTTGGGCTCGTTGCAGATCTCATAGAGCACCGCCGGCTCACCGGCATAGCGGCGGCTCACCTCGTCAAAAAACGCCTTGGCCTCCCCCACGTGGCCCATGGGATTTCCGTCGGAGAGGATGTGCCAGTCGATGATCACATACATGTCGCAGGAGATGGCGGCATCCACCGCCGCCAGCGTCCTCTGGAGCACCGCCTCCCGATTGGTGAGGTAGCCCCCCTCGCCGGTGTACATGGCCACCCGGAACAGATTGGCCCTATACGCCGCCGTACAGGCGATGGCCTCCCGGGTGGTAAACTGGGGGTACCAGTGGACGCCATGGCTGCTCATCCCCCGGAGCACCACCGGCTCCCCCCGCTCATTGCAGAGGGCGGTCCCCCGCACCCGGAGCCACCCATTCTCCGCCGTGCCCCCTTGGACCGCCGGCGTACTGGGAACAGCGGGCTTGCCGGGGGTCTCCGGTACATGGGGCCCGCCGGGGACACCGGACACGCCGGCGCGGTCCGCGGCCCGCTGGAGCAGGGCGCAGGCCTCCGCCCGCGTGAGGGCGTCCCGCGGGTGGAAATACCCGCTGTTGTCCCCCTCCGTCACCCCGGCGGCGTAGGCGGCAAAGACCCCGTCGTAGTACCGCCCGTTCAGCTCGGACAGATCCCGGATTTTCCCGGCCTGCTCCTGATAGGTCCCCCGGACCTCCGGCAGCAGCGCCCTCATAAGGATCTTTACCGCCAGCTGCCGGGAGATGGGCTGATCGTGCTTTTCCCCGGTGGGGGGAATCTCGTCCCAATCATACCAGCCGGCCTCCAGCGCCGCTTGGAGACTGCCCGCGGCCCAGTGTCCCGCCGCGTCACCCTTGGGCGTCAGCCCGGCGCACTGGACCGCCACACTGACAAACTCCGCGGCGGAGATGGTCCGCCCCGGCTGAAAGGTGCCGTCCGGGTACCCGCTCAGCCAGCCCCGGTCTGCCATGGCCGACACGGTTTCGGCATACCAGCTCCCCGCCGGCACGTCGGAGAACCGCTCCGCCCCCTGCGCCGCCGGGGCCAGCAGGGCGGCGCAGAGCGCCAACAGCAGCAGCACAGAACCCCATCGTCCCATCGAATCTACCTCTCCTTCCCCCCGTCCGCCGGACGGGCCCTCTGCCGCACACACAGCCGAAAACATTGACAGGCTTCAATTATACCGCAAACGCCGGACAAAAGCAACCGACAAGCGCCCCCTCGATGCCCAAAAAACGGGGACAGAGCCCGATCAGCCACGGCCCTGTCCCCTAATCTTCTATTTCACCCCTGTCCCTCGGCGGCGGGAAGCTCGCTGCGGAACTGGGCCGGTGTCTTTCCGGTGTACTTCTTGAACAGCACAAAGAAGTATTTGGTATTGCTGTACCCCGCCTGCCGGGCGATCTGCTCCACCGGCTGACTGGACTGCCCAAGGAGCTTGCACACCTTGTCAATGCGCACATGCTGTACCGCGTCGTTGATGGACATCCCCGTCCCCGAGCGGAACTGCCGGCTGAGGTAGCTCTGGCTCATCCCCAGCTGGTCGGCGATCATCTGGCTGCAGCAGTTCTCGTTGTTGTAGAGCCTGTGGATCTCCCGCCATACCGCGTCGCAGAGCATATCCGAGAGCTGCTGCTGGGAGGCGGCCTGGGCCTCCGTGATCCGCCGCAGGCGGCCGTCGATGTGCTCCTGCAGGGCGCCGAGGCTGGTGAGGGCGGCGTCGATGGGTCCGCCCCCCTCCGCCCCGTACTCCGCCTCCAGGGCGGAGAGCATCTTATCCACATAGTGGATGGCGAAGGAGAAAGCGCTGTACCGGTCCCCCCGGATGTCCCCCAACAGCAGCAGCCACTTGGCCTGCGCCACCTCCAGCTGTCCCTTCTTCAGCGCGGCCTCCATGGCCGAGACTGTCTCCGGGCAGAAGCCGCTGGGCGAATTGCACTCCTTCAGCAGCTCCTGACAGAAGACCCCCTGTCCGGGGTAGAGGAAGGCCAGACGCTGCAGCTCCTCAATGGCCCGGAAGGCCTCCGTCAGCTGCTTTCCAGAGTAGCAGGGGGTACTGATAAAGAGGGGGGCGGGGAGCTTTGCCTCCCGCAGGGCACTGAGGATCTGACTGCGCCCCATACTGGTGCAGGCGGGAAGAATCAGCGTGGTCTGGAGCTCCCCCTGGGACACCAGCGGCGGCTGGCCCCCATAGACGTGCCGCAGGTGGACGGAGAGCGCCTCCCCCGCCTCCCCCTCCGCCGTCATCAACACCACCGGCAGGGAGAGGTCCGGCGGGAACACCCCCGCCTGCAACTCCTGGAGCTTGCGGGTGGCCTCATAGGCCCGATGGCTGGAGAGGAGCGCATTGAACTTCTCCGCCGAGTTTTGTCCCCCCAAATTGGCGGTATCCAAGGCGCGGGAGATGTGAAAGAAGGGGGGCAGGATATAGAGGAACAGGTACAGCAGCAGCCCCAGCACCGCGGCACTGACGGCGGCAAAGACCACCAGCACCACCCGCTGCACCTGAAAGAGGCCGGGAGCCGCCTCCTCCAGCCGGAAGTGCTCCAGATAGTACCACCCGGTCTGGTCCAGCAGGTGATAGACCCAGCAGGAGGAGACGAAGAGGGAGTCCTCAGGGAGGACATAGCCGCTGCCGCCGCCATCGGCCATGGCCGCCTCAAACAGCTCCCAAGGGGGCAGATCCGCCGCCTCCACCGAGGGGAGCACCACCTGCCCCTCCCCATCCACAATCATGTGCCGCTCCCGGGAGAGGCTGCCCAGAAGCTGCGCCTCGTACCAGCGGGCGTTGACATCTATCAGCATGGCGCTGGGGCCGGAGGGCTCCTCGGCATAGAAGAGGAAGGCGTAGTGGACGCTCTGCCCCTCCTGCCGCCTGAAGGGCACCAGATAAGAGTGCCCCTCCGGATGGGACAGCAGCGCCACCGCCTCTTGGTCATGGAACTGCTCCGCCGGGGCGGAGGCATAGTTGTCTTCGGAGGTAAAGACCATATCCAGCCTCTGGTTGTAGACCATCACACTGTCCACAAAGGCGCTGGAGCTGACAAAGCTGCCCAAATCCCGCTGGCCGATGGTCCGCTCCTTCCAGGTGAGGCTCCCGCTGGTGCGCAGGTTGCGGATGGAGGAGGTGTAGAACATCTGCATGGCGGAGGTGCGGATGTTGGCGTTGGTCAGCTCCAGCACCGAGTCCACATAGTTGCCGAAGCTGTCGTTGGCGGCGGTGATGCTCTGGAAGGTGGCGGTGCGAAACTGGAAGAAGAGGAAGAGGAACACAGCCAGAAAGGACAGCAGCAGCAGGATGGAGATCCCCGCGTGGAACAGGCGGCTGTGGAGCCGGATGACACTGGCCTCTGTGGGCCGGCTGGCTGGCTTCATGGCACATCCTCCTCTCCCCGGCGGGCCTCCCCCCGGTATGTTGAGACCATTATACTTGGGGAGGCAAATATCTGTCAACACCTTTCCCAACACCTTCCAACGCCCCTTGGGACAGGCCTCAGGCAGGTTTGAAATTTTGATTTTTCCCATTTTTCAGATTTCAAACTACCACTTTTTCCGCATATATATTAGGATAGACACGGAAGACGCCCCAGAGGCCCTTGGGCCTCTTCTCCGTCTCCCGCAATACTACGTAAAGGAAGGTAAGGGAAAAAATGAAGAAGCTATCCTGTCTCTTTCTGGCGATGATCATGGTGCTGTCCCTCTTGGTTGGCTGCTCCGGCGGCAACAACAACAGCGGCAGCAACAACGACCGCCAGAACGACGCCAACACCCCCAGCGACAGCAATACCGATAACAACAACACCGAGCAGACCTACTCCGGCAAGGTCATGCTGTACTCCTCCATGCAGGAGGACCAGCTGATGGCCATCAAGGAGGGCTTTGAGAAGAAGTACCCCGGCGTGACCATGGAGTACTACTTCGCCGGCACCAGCAAGGTGGTCACCAAGATCTCCACCGAGGCCCAGGCCGGCCACGTGGACGCCGACGTGATCTGGGTGGGCGACGCCGCCGACTACGTCTCCTTCAAGGAGGAGGGCATTCTCCAGCAGTACACCTCCCCCGAGGCCGCCGGCCTTGACCCCAACTACATCGACGCGGAGGGCTACTACACCGCCGCCCGTCTGGTGGGTGTGGGCATTGCCTACAACACCGTCACCGTGAAGCCCGAGGACGCCCCCAAGACCTGGAGCGACCTGCTTGATCCCAAGTGGAAGGACCAGATCGTCATGTCCGACCCGGGCACCGCCGGCACCACCAAGTACTGGATGAACGCCATGATGTGCTCCGACAAGTACGGCGCCGACTACATGCAGAAGCTCAAGGACAACGGCTGCCTCCTGGAGAGCGGCACCACCGCCACCCACAACCAGCTGGCCGCCCAGGCCTATCAGGTGGGCGTGTGCCTTGACTACGTCACCGCCAACCTGGTGGCGGAGGGCTCCCCCATTGCCTTCCTCTACCCAGAGGACACCGTCTCCATCGCCAGCCCCATCGGTCTGGTGAAGGACTGCAACAACGAGGAGAACGGCAAGCTGCTCTATGACTTCATCCTCTCCAAGGAGGGTCAGGAGATTCTGGTGGCCAACAATCTGGTCTCCGTCCGCAGCGACGTGGAGCAGTCTGTGGACCTCAGCGCCATCCCCTCCATTCTGGAGTGCGACTTCGCCAAGCTGGCCAGCGACAGCGGCAGCAATCTGGAGAACTTCAACAAGATCTTCGGCCTGTCCTGATCCCATCCCCAAGGCCAAACCGCGATACCCACAGAGGGTGGGGGAACCTTTGGTTTCCCCACCCTTGTCATAAGGAACCTGACACCTTGTAGGGGCGGATATCATCCGCCCGCACGACAGCACCGTGTGCTGCGTCAGAGCGGGCGGGTGGTACCCGCCCCTGCAAGACGTATGTAAGCTCCCATCCCCAACCAGAGAGAAACACCAAAGTAAGGAGGGAATCTTTTGGCAAACGTCACATTCAAAAACATCTCCTTTCGCTACGGCAGCAACCAGATCCTGAAGGATTTCAGCTTGGAGATCGCCGACGGCGAGATCCTCTGTCTGGTGGGCCCCTCGGGCTGCGGCAAGACCACGCTGGTCCGCTGCCTCCTGGGCCTGAACAAGCCCGAGACCGGCGAGATCTACGTGGGCGACACCTGCCTCTTCAGCGCCGCCCGCCGCGTCAACATGGCGGTGGAGCGGCGCAACATCGGCATCGTCTTTCAGGACTACGCCGTATGGCCCCACCTGACCGTCAGCGAAAACGTGGGCTACCCCCTGAAGAAAAAGCGGGTAGCCAAGGCGGAGATTGCCCAGCGGGTGAAGGACACCCTGGCCCTCGTCAACATGAGCGAGTACGCCAACCACCTGCCCAGCCAGCTCTCCGGCGGCCAGCAGCAGCGTGTGGCCATCGCCCGGGCCCTGGTGAGCAACAGCAGCATCATCGTCTTAGACGAGCCCATCACCAACCTGGACGCCAAGCTCCGGGAGCAGATGCTGGAGGAGATCCGGGAGATCCAGCGCAAGAGCGGCACCACCATCCTCTACATCACCCACGACCAGCAGTCCGCCCTTCAGCTCTGCGACCGCATGGCCATTATGGAGCCCGACGGAAACCTCTGCCAGATCGGCACCGACGAGGACATCATTCTCCGCCCCTCCAACCGCTTCACCTTCGAGTTTATCGGTGTCTCCAACTTCATCCCCGTGGAGGTGGAGGGCGGCACGCTGTGCCTGAAGCCCGAGGGGGGCCGCTTCCCCTGGCCTGACGCCTCCCTGCCCCAGGACCTCAGCACCAAGGAGCCCTTGGAGGTGGGCGTGCGCCCCAACGACATTGTCTTTGACCCGGACTCCCCGCTGAAGGTCAAGGTCACCCGCTCGGTGTTCTTGGGCAGCGAATACGACTACTTTGTCACCTTAGGCGGCAAGGAGCTCCGTGTCCAGCAGAACGCCCTGGACGCCGCCAAGTACGGCGTGGTCCGCGAGGGTGAGGAGACCGGCATCCGCCTGCTCAACTACCGCTTCTATCCCAAAAAGGAGGTGACTGGGGTATGAGCCGCAGCCATAAAAACCGCGACTTGGCCGCCATTGACGGCAAGCGCTTCAGTATGGACGGCGCCCTGACTGTCCTCAGCGTGGTGCTTCTTCTGATCGTGGTGGTCATCCCCGTGGCCTCCATCATCTACAATTCCTTCTTCTTCCAGGGCCACTTTGATCCCCAGCTGTTCATCGGACAGCTCACCGATCCGGGGAACCTCTCAGCCATGTGGAACACCATCAAGATTGCCTTCTGGGTGACCCTCCTGGGCACCATCTTGGGCACCTTCTACGCCTGGCTCCTGGGCCGCAGCGACATCCCGGCCAAGGGCCTCATGCGGGCGCTGTTCAACATCCCCTACATGTTCCCCCCCTTCCTCGGGGCCATGGCCTGGGACCTGCTGCTCAACGGCCGTTCCGGCTATCTCAACAAGTTCTTAGTCAGCGTCTTCCACTTGGAGAGCGCCCCGGTGAACATCAACTCCTTGGGCGGCATCATCTTCGTGGAGATCTCCTACTACTTCCCCTTCGTCTTCATGCAGGTGGTCTCCGCCCTGGAGCGGATGGACCCCACCCTGGAGGAGTGCGCCCGCATCGCCGGCGCCAAGCAGATGACCGTCATCCGCAAGATCACCCTCCCCCTGGTGGTGCCCGCCATCTCCGCCGGCGCCCTTTTGATCATGACCACCTCCCTGGCCCACTTCGGCGTGCCCTCCATCCTGGGCTTCTCCCAGAACATCTTCACCCTGCCCACCAAGATCTACGCCGTCATCTCCCGTACCGGCGGCAGCTTTGAGGGCATCCGGCAGGGCGCGGCACTGTCCATCATGCTGGTGGTGGTGGTGGGCCTGGCTCTGATCCTCCAGAAGAAGCTCCTCTCCTCCGGCAGCTACGACATCATCAAGGGCAAGAGCATGCGCCCCACCCTCATCAAGCTCCGGGGCGCCAAGGCCCCCCTGCTGGTGCTGTGCATCGCCACCTTGGTCCTCATCGTGGTGGTGCCTCTGGTGATGATCTTCCTGGTGAGCCTGGTCCGGGCCTACGGTCTGCCTCTGATCCCGGAGAACTTCACTGTCAACAACTACCTGAAGGTCTTCAAGGCCGACGGCACCAAGGGTTCCATCATCAACTCCCTGATGCTGTCCGTGGGCGCGGGCATCATCTGTATGTTCCTCGGTACCCTCATCGCCTACGTGGTGCAGAAGATCAAGCCCAAGGGCAAGGAGGCGCTGGAGATCCTCTCCGTGCTGCCCTACTCCCTCCCCGGCACCGTGCTGGCCATCGGCGTGATCCTCGCCTGGTCCGGCGCCCTCTTCGGCATCAGCCTCTACAACACCCTGTGGATTATCCTCATCGCCTACATCGCCCGGTACCTGTCCTTCTCCATGAAGAGCTCCTCCGCCGCCCTCCTGCAGGTCCACCCCTCCCTGGAGGAGGCGGCCCGCACCTGCGGCGCCAGCCACATGGAGAGCTTAAAGGATGTGACCCTGCCCCTGATCCGCCCGGCCATGGTCTCCGGCTTCTTCCTCATCTTCCTGCCGGCCATGCGTGAGGTCACTACCTCGGTGCTCCTCTACGGGCCCAAGACCCGCACCTTGGGTGTGCAGATCTACGCCCTCCGCGACGCGGGCATGATCCCCCAGGCCGCCGCCTTGGGAAGCATCGCCATTGTCATCATCATCGTCTGCAACACCATCGTCACCGAGATTACCAAGGACAGAAAGGGGGTTTGAGCCATGGATCAGGTCGTATTAAATCACGTCACCAAGCGCTTCACCACCAAGACCTTAGGCGACATCGTGGCCGTGGATGACTTCAACTTAGCCGTCCATGAGGGGGAGTGCTTCTCCTTCCTCGGGCCCTCCGGCTGCGGCAAGTCCACTACCCTGCGCATGATCGCCGGCTTTGAGGATTTAAGCGAGGGGGCCATCGAGCTCTGCGGCCGGGAGGTCTCCTCCAAGTCGAAGAACCTCTACATCCCCCCGGAGGAGCGGGGCCTCGGCATGGTGTTCCAGTCCTTTGCCGTGTGGCCCCACATGAATGTCTTTGAGAATGTGGCCTTCCCCCTCCAGATCCAGAAGATGAACAAGACGGACATCGCCCAGCGGGTGAAGGAGGCCATGCAGCACACCAGCCTCACGGGTCTGGAGAACGTGTACCCCTCGGATCTCTCCGGCGGCCAGCAGCAGCGCATCGCCCTGGCCCGGGCCATCGTCACCCAGCCCAAGGTGATGCTCTTAGATGAGCCTCTGAGCAACCTGGACCCCAAGCTCCGGGAGACCATGCGCTTTGAGATCAAGGAGCTCCAGCGGAAGTTCAACTTCACCATCATCTTTGTCACCCACGACCAGTCCGAGGCCATGGCCATCTCCGACCGCATGATGGTCTGCGACATGGGCAAGATCATGCAGATCGACACCCCGGAGAACCTGTACAACAAGCCCAACAGCCGCTTTGTCCACAGCTTCCTGGGGGAGAGCACCTTCATCAACGTGGTGGTCCAGGACGGCAAGGTCTACCCCAAGGGCGACATGCAGAACCCCCTGCGCCTGGAGATCCCGGCAGATGCCGCCCGTGAGATGGTGGTGGCCACCCGGCCCAACTCCATTGACCTGGTGGGTCCCTCGGAGGAGGGCTACCCCACCCACATTGAGAAGCGCATCTTCCTCACCGACCGCACGGAGTATCTGGTGCCCGTAGGTGAGCAGATGCTGAAAATCCAGGTGCCCCACCGCATCTCCTTCGCCAAGGGCGACGCCTGCCGCATCCGCTTCATCTCCCCCATGTGGTACCCGGCGGAGGACGACGCGGCGGAGAAGGAGCGGCAGAGAAGACAGCTTGTATAAAATTTCGTTTGAAGACCGCTTCGCTGGGTCTTCAAACGAGGGGGTTTGCGCTCCGCTCTGCGCCTCACCCCGTACCGTCCCCTGCGGGGACGGTACGGGGTTCGACGCTCGCTTCGCGAGAGGGATTTTTTACGAAAACCGCAGCGTTAAGAAAATGTGCCAGTGGCACATTTTTAGCGTAGGCCCCGCCAACTGTGTTGGCGGGGTGGCACCATCGAGAAACGAACCCCCACCAAGGATCTTTAGAACGCTTATTTGTAACGAAATGAAAAACTTTTTATAAATCCATTGACCTCCAGTGCTCCTTAAAGTATACTTAAACTATACCAAAAGAAGGAGGTCTAACGTATGGGAACCGAAGCTGAACGGCAGGACACCAGAAAGGCAATGGCATTTGACCTATTTGATATCTTGGACGAAAAACCAGAACAGACAACCTACACTGTAGAGGAAATCAAAAAGATTATCCGTGTGTATATCAAAACCGCAGACCAAAAGTAATGTACAGGCCCCGCGCTCTTTGAGTGCGGGGCCTGTTACTCCTTCGCCTCGTCCTGACCTTCTTCTAAACACCGCTCAATCATGCTCACCACCACATTATTGAAGCTGGTATTGTTGTCTATGGCAATCTGTTCAACCGCCTGAATCAAGCTCTGGCGCAGATAAATCGACTTATTTGCTGCTTCCACTTTCTTCCGGGTCGCTTTGGGTATAAACGCCATAGATTATCACCTCACCGCCCATTTTATATCAAAATGGAGTGATATCATACAGTAGAATTTAACCCTTTAATTTACCATAGAAATTTCTAATGCAGATGCAGTCATTCCGTACTTTATACACAGTCTAAGACCTCACCAAGCCTCCTTGCACAGGCGGATCATGGTCTGCATGGGTCTGGTCAGGTACTTATTCTGGTGGTAGAGCAGCCGGAACTGCCGGGTGCAGCGGAGGTCCTCGATCCAGAACCGGGCGATCTCCCCGGCGTCGATGGCCGGGCGGACCAGCGACAGCGGGAGTACCGCCAGTCCCAGTCCCTCCGCCACGCCGCTGATCAGCGCCTGCGTGCTGATGCTCTGCCAGAGGGGCCGCACCTCGATCCCGCGGGAGCGCAGGGTGGACTCCACCAGATCCCGTCCGGCGCTGCCCCGCTCCCGGAAGAGGAAGGGCTCCGCCCCTACCGCCTCCGGCGCCACGGTTTTTCCCGCAAAGGGGTGCCCCGGAGGGCAGAGGAAAACCAGCTCATCGCCCCCCAGCTCCACCGCCGTCAACTTCCCCGAGTGCCGCCGCCCCTCGATGAGCCCCAGGTCAATCTCGTTGCCCAAGATGGCCCCCTCAATGGTGTCGGAGTTGCAGATCCGCACCTCTATGCGCAGCTTGGGGTACTGCTCCTGTAACCGCTTCACAATCCCCGGCAGCTCCACCGTGCCTATGGTGATGCTGCTGCCCACGCGGAGCGTCCCGGTCTCCTCCCAGTCCTGCGCCCTTGTCTCCATCTCCTCCAGCAGGGAGACAATGTGCTGGGCATAGGAGCGCATCTGCTCCCCGGCCTCCGTGAGAAACAGCCGCCGCCCGATCCGGTCAAAGAGCGTGACCTTGTAGTGCCGCTCCAGCTCCCGGATGGCCACGCTGACAGTGGGCTGGGCAATATACAGCTTCTCCGCCGCCGCCGTGGCGGCCCCCTCCTGACAGACCGCAAGGAAAATCCGCAGATGCCGCAGTGTCAAGGCTCCCACCTCCATTGATAAGAAAAATACTATGATTTACATTATATCATAGTATTTGCCAAATGCAAACACCCCATGTTACAATGGGGATACAGGAAAAAACGCCACCGGGCCTCCTCGCGGGGCTGGCGGAAGCGGGCCATGAAAGGGGATCGGGCTATGAATCCACGCTGCTGGAAGCTTTTCACCACCATGCTGTGCCTCAGCGCCTTCACCTTCGGCGGGGGCTTTGTCATCATCCCCCTGATGCAGCGGCGCTTCTCAGAGGAGCTGGGCTGGCTGACAGAGGAGGAGATTTTGGACATGGTGGCCTTCGCCCGGGCCTCTCCGGGGGCGGTGACGGTGAACGTGGCGGTGCAGGTGGGGGCCCGTGTGGCCGGCCCGGCGGGCTCCCTGTGCGGCGTGCTGGGCACCATTATTCCGCCTCTGATTACCCTCTCCCTTATCTCCTTGGTTTACGATGCCTTCTGCGCCAGCGTGGTGGCGGCCGCGTTCCTCTATGGACTGCGTTTGGCGGTCTCTGTGGTGGTTGTCAGCGCGGTGGCGGGGATGGTTTCGGAGGTCCTGCGGGCGGGGGATCGGGGGCGGCAGGCGGTGCTGGCGGCGGTCTTTCTGCTCTCGCTGCTGACAGACATCACCACAATATGGCTTTTGGCTGGGAGCGCCCTCTTGGGCTGGTGGCTGGCGGGGAGGGCAGAGGCATGACAGCGTTGATTCTTCGTTTTTTGTATATCGGTCTTTTTGCCATTGGTGGTGGGCTTTCCGCTATCTCTTTGATTCAGAAGGAGATCGTGGAGCGCTTGGGGTGGCTCACCGCGGAGACGCTGGTGGACATCCTGGCCATTGCGGAGATGACGCCGGGGCCTATCGCGGTGAACGCGGCGTCCTTTGTGGGGATGAGCCTCCACGGCATCCCCGGCGCCGCCGCGGCCACGGTGGCCTGCGTCCTGCCCGGATGCGTGATCTCCTACATGCTTTATCGCGCCAATGACAGGTTTCAGCGCAATCTCCGCTGGCGGTACGCGCTGAAAATTCTCCGGGCGGCGGTGGTGGGAGTGATTGTCAACGGTGGGTTGGTGATCTTGAAAAACACGCTGTGTCTTGAGGCCGGCAGGCTGGATTGGATCGCCGTGTTCTGCCTCGCCGGCGGGCTGGCGCTCTATCGGCGCTGGAAGGGGTCCCCCATTCTGTTTATGCTGGCAATGGGAACAATTTGCGGCGTATTTCGGCTGATTCTTTTGAAATTTGGCGTAAATCTGTCGATTTTGAGCGCCTAATCTGGCGCATTGAAAAAAGTGGAAAATTTCGCAAAAATTGGCGAAAAAATGAGAAAAAACCGCGTTTTTGGGGCCATGAGTTGCACGCCGAGTTGCACGTTTTCCCCCGCGGCGGGAGGAGTGGAGCTGCCGGTGCATGGTCCCCGCGAAAAACCGCGGGGAGGGGGAGGCGGGGTGTCCCCTGTTGGTCGGATTTGCGGGCTTTGGTAAGAGGTTGGGGGGAGAGGGGTAATATGTAGGGGCGCACAGTGTGCGCCCCTACATAGTGGTGGGGGGTATTTGGTTTTATGGGGGTGGTGGGGAAAAGGTGCCCCGGCGCCTTAGCGCCGGGGCGGGGGGGCTATTGAAGGGTCGAGGGGGTTATCCCTCCAGTTCCTGGAGGTACTCGCCTAATAGGGTCAGGCCCTCCTGGAAGTAGTTCGGGTCGCCGAAGCCGTAGCCGATGCGGAAGCTCCGTTCCTGCTGGAAGCAGCCGCCCTGGCACACCAGGACGCCCTTTCGCTCCAGCAGGTCCTCCGCGAACTTCTGGGCGGGGATATCGAAGTCGTAGTAGATATACGACGTGGAGCCCAGGCTGTCACAGGCCAGGCGCAGGTGGGGCTGGGTCTTGAGCCACTGGTGGAGCACCGCCCGGGAGGCCTGGGTGATCTGCCGGTTGCGCGCGTAAAATACCTCCTTGTGCTCCAAGATGATGGCCGCCATCAGCTCGTTGATGGGGCCCTCGCAGATGCTGTTGTAGGAGCGGATGTTCATCAGCGGCTCGATGAGCCCCAGATCCCGGGTGACAATCCAGCCCACGCGGAGGCCGGCGCTGGAGAACACCTTGCTGGTGCCGGCGGTGACGATGCCCTTCTCGTAGAGATCGCAGAGGGAGGGCATGTAGCCCTCGCCGAGGCCCCGGTAGATCTCGTCGCAGAGGATGTAGGCGTCCACCTTCCGGGCCATCTCCACCAAGGCCTCCAGCTCCGCCTTGGAGAAGGTGTAGCCGGTGGGGTTGCCCGGGTTGGTCAGGCAGATCATCCGGGTGTTCTCGTCCACCATGGCCCGGATCTTCTCCAAGTCCACCCGGTACGCCTCCCCCTCGCCGCAGTTGAAGGTGCGCACCTCGCTGCCCAGGGCGGCGGGGATGGAGTAGTGCTGCTGGTAGCTGGGGAGGACACAGACCACGTTGGTCCCCGGCTCGCAGAGGGCCTGACAGACAATGGAGTTGGCCCCGGTGCCCCCGTGGACGGTGAGAACCATCTCCGGCGTCACCGCGCCGTCGTAGAGGCCGGCGATGGCCCTCCGCAGGCGGGGCATCCCCTCAAAATAGCCGTAGTGGAGGCTCATGGCCTCGATCTCCCGGAGGAACTCCTCCCGGTCGGTGCCGGTGAGTTCCAGCATCTCCGCCACCGTCACCGGCTTGCAGCAGCTGGAGCCAAAGTTGTACCTGGCCTTGCTGTCCAAGGGGTTCAGCCAGAATTCCAGTTCAAAGCGATCAATTTTCACGGTAAATACCCCTTTCATTCACTCCTAATTTCGAATAACGTTCAGATGTCTGCCGTCAGGCCCTTGCCCGCCCTGGCGGCGGCCTCGATGGCCCGCTTGCCGGTTACAAGGTCCAAAAGGGCCAGGCCCGTGGCGTCAAAGATGGTGGTCTGCTCCGGGTCCGTCCGGCCGGGCAGGGTGCCGGCGAGGACCTGGCCGATCTCCCCGGCCACCTGCTCCCGGGTGATGATCCCCTGCTTAACGGGCAGCTCCAGCTCCCCCACCCGGAGGCACTGGCCGATATCGTCGGCAAAGACACGGGCGTCCCGGAAAAGCTCCGGGTCCAGCTCCTCCTTGCCCTCCATGTCCGCGCCAATGCAGCTGAAGTGGGTCCCCGGCCGGACCCACTCCCGGCGGATCACCGGCGCACGGGAGGGGGTGATCGTAATGACCACGCCGCTCTGCCCCACCGCCTCGCCAAGGTCCCCCGCCGGCTGGATCGCGACGCCCTCCCTTTCGATACCGAAGCCCTCCCGCAGGCGGTCCGGGCAGGCGGCGGCGAAGGCGCGCTCGTTGTTTTTGTCCAGCTGGTCCGCCACAAAGATCCGCCGGAGGCCCGGCAGCGCGGTGAGGGCGGCGGCAATCTGGAAGATGGCCTGCTTCCCCGCCCCGAGGACCGTGAGCGTGTCCGCCTCCGGTCGGGCCAGAGCCGCCGCGGCCACGGCCCCCGCCGCGCCGGTGCGCATACAGGTGATGTAGGCAGCGTCCATCACCCCCAGGGGCAGGCCGGTGCGGGAGTCGAACACCATCAGCATCCCATTGAAGGGCGGCAGCCCCCGCTCCCGGTTGCCGGGGAAGTTGTTGAGCATCTTCAGGCCGTGGATCTGCTCCGCGCCGAACACCGCGCCGGAGCGGATGTCCATCACCGCCTTCCGCTCCTCGAAGTGGTGGGCCACCAGCGGCCACACCGCCGTCTCCCCCGCCGCCTTCAGACGGTAGGCCTCCCGGACGCCCTCGATGACACCGGGCAGGTCCAGCACGCGCTCCAGGTCCCGGCGGCCCAGAATGATTACTTGCATGGCCTATTCCTCCCTGTATCGTGATATAAATAGTCTCGCTGATCTGATTATGCGGCAGATCCGGCGCAATTGCAAGAGGACATTTTTGTTGAGTTTTATCGTTTGCCGAGATGGAATTGTAGGATTTTATATTTTGCGGGCCTGTGTGCGGGCGGAGTGTTTTTGCGGATACGGCGGCACGCTTGCAAAAAATATCGGTGTATGGTACATTAGAGGGCGACAGAGAGGGATTCCTCTATCTCCTGCGGCTGCTGTCGCGTTTTTGGTTGCTGTAGGATTTTACAGTGTTTCCCCACGCAAAGAATGAAATTTTCTATAGGAGGGCCTCCCATGCGCCTTACGGTCAGCGATCTTCTCAGCTTCGACTGCTTCCGCTCCCTCCGCCTGATTGCCGGGCGGGGTGGATTGCAGCAGGCGGTCAGCGGCTGCGGCATTTTGGACTATGAGCTGGAGGCCAGCTTGAAGGGGAAGTATCTCCACACCAACTTCTACCCCGGACAGCTGGCGGTATCCTCGTTGTTCTTCGCCAAGAACAACCCCTTTTTGATCCGCGACGCCGTGAAGTATTTGGTCTCCCGGGGCGGCAGCGGCCTCCTGATTAAAAATGTGTTTCGTCTGCCCCTCCACGACGCGGTACTCCGCTACGCCGACGCCAAGGACTTCCCCATCCTGCTCATTGACGACGGGCAGGCCTACTTCGAGGAGCTGATCATCCAGATCGACCGATACCTCCGGGCGGCGGAGGACCTGTACGCGGCGGAGGAGCTTCTGGGCCGGCTCTACTATGAAAAGATGGACGGCGCGGAGAAGAAGGCCGCTGTCCGTCAGCTGCTCCCCAATTTCCACGACGAGTATCTGGTGGCCTTTCTGCGCACCGGGGAGCTGGTGCCGGAGCACCTTCTGCAGGAGGCCGGCGCGCAGGCCAAGGGGCTTTTCCCCTTCCCCCATCGGGTCTTTCGGTGGCGGAAGGGGGTGGTGCTGCTGCTCTCCCGGGACACCCTCTGTCCCGAGGAGCTGTCCCCCGCCGTACAGGCGCTGGCGGACCGGCTGGGCCAGCCGGCTGTGGGACTGAGCAGCGTCCACTTCGCGCCGGAGGAGCTGGATCACGCCCTCCGTCAAGCGGTGCAGGCCGCCGCGGTCCACGCCCTGGGCCGGGACGACCCCCTGTCCCCAGCGGCCCCGCTGCTCCACTACCGGCAGCTGGGGGTCTATCGGCTGCTCCTGCCGCTGATCGGCCAGGAGGCCCTGGGGCAGTATGCCGGCGGTATCCTGGAGCCGCTCCTGGAATTTGACGCGGAGAACCGGGGGAATCTGCTGGAGACGCTGCTCCATCTGGTGCGCTGCGGCGGGGACCTGCACCTGCTGGCCCGGTATACGGGACAGCATGAGAACACCCTGCGCAACCGCTTGGAGCGAATCCGGGGACTTACCGGGCTGAACTATCGCCGTCCCGGGGACTATGAGGAGCTGGCGCTGGCGGCGCGCATCTATCTGCTGCGGAATGTGGAGGGGTAGGGGTTCACTCTGTAAAAAGACCTTGGGCCGGCTTTGCCGGTCCAAGGTCTTTTGTACGCGGGGGGGACGGCCGCCGTCAGGCCAGGCCGATGTAGGGCGCCAGGGAGATGATCAGGGCGGACACCGCCAGGATGGGTACCAGAATCTTGGCCCACTGCTTTAAGAACACGTTGTAGGGCACGTTCACCAGCTCGCAGACGCCCATGTTGGTGGCGCTGGGATAGACGCAGCTCATGAAGTTGATGCCGCAGGTGAAGGCGGACAGCAGCACCACCTGGCCGCCGATGGAGCCGGCGCCGGAGGAGGCGAAGAGGCCAAAGGCGATGGCGCCGAAGATGGGCATGGTGATGCCTGCCACGCCGCTGGTGGACTGGAGGAAGATTCCGATGAGCAGGTACACCAGCACCGCGGCGATGACGAAGGCCCACAGGGGCACGCCGGTGAGGAGCTTCTGAATCCAGTAGATGAAGGTGATGCTCATACCATAGGTCTTGGAGCCCATGAAGATGGAGATGCCTCTGGCGGTGGCCAGCACCAGCACCACGCCCATCAGGTCCTTGCAGCCGCTGGTGAACACGGAGACGAAGGTCTTCTCCGGAATCCTGGCGATAACGCCCACCACTACAGCGCCGATGAGCCACACGCAGGAGAACTCGTTGAAGTACCACCAGCCCAGCTCACAGAAGTTGTTGGCGCCCAGGAGGTTCCCGATGAAGGTGCCCTGCATCTTGTACTGGAGGCCGTTGACCAGGTCGAAGGCGGTGCCGTTCCCCACGGGGATGGCGTCCCAAGGGATGTAGCCGATGACGCAGATGAGGACCATGATGCCAAAGACCGCCAGAGCCGCCTTCTGCCGGCCGGTCATCTTGACCTCGGCGGCAACATTGTCGCCGTCTATGCGGGTGTTGATGTCGTCCAAGTGGGCCACGCAGGAGGCCTTGGGGTCCCGCTTCACCTTGGCGGCGTACCGGGTGACCATGACAATGCCCATGGCCAAGAGCACCACAAAGAGGACCAGGCGCAGCAGGATGCCGTCGCCCATGGACAGCTCCTCGTTGCCGATGGCGGAGATGGCGGCGCCGATGGAGTAGGGGTTGACGATGCTGGCCATGTTGCCGATGCCGGCGCCGATGAGGATAACCATCATGCCGGTAATCACGTCATAGCCCGCCGCCACAAAGAGGGGGATGATGACAATGGCGTAGGCGGGAAGCTCCTCGCAGGCGCCGTAGACCGTGCCCATCAGGGCGAATACGAACATCAGAATGCCAATCAGCACACTGCCCTTGAACTTCTTGACCAGGGCGCTGATCCCCGCGTCCAGGGCGCCGGTGTGGTTCAGTATGGCCAGAAAGCCGCCGGAGATGAAGATGGTGGCCGCCACGTCGGCGGCGGAGATCAGGCCCTGGATGGGGACGATGAAGAAGTCCCACAGGCCCACCGGGTCGGTGCCGGCGTCCTCCACCACGTTGCCGTCGCCGTCGAAGGCGGCGTTGTAGTGGATCACCTTGTTCCCGTCGTCGTCCGTCACCACCACGGAGGTGGGGACGATCCAGGTGAGAATGGCCACGATCCCTAAGAAGATCATGACGATGGACAGCGCGCTGGGCATCTTAAAGGTTTTCATAGTCTGTTCTCTCTCCTATCACAGTTCTTTACTTGGCCAGCCGGTAGATGGCCTCCACCATGACCTCCAGCCAGATGCGCAGGTGGCGGAGCTCCACATACTCGTCGGCCTTGTGCATCAGGTCCTCCTGCTCCGGCAGGAGGCAGCCGAAGCTGACGCAGTTGGGAATGGTCCGGGAGTAGGTGGCGCCGCCGGAGGCGATGGGCTGGCGCTGGGTGTCTCCAGTCACCTTCTGGTAGGCCCCCATCAGGGTGGTGACCAGGGGGGAGTCCTTGGGGACGTAGAGGGAGCCCTCGGTACTCTGGACGGCGTAGGTATAGCCGGAGCCGGCGATGGCCGCCTTGACCTTCTCCTCCACCTCCGGGATCTCTTTGCAGATGGGCATCCGGCAGTCGCAATACAGGTGCAGCTTGCCGTCCTTGACAAAAATCCGGCCCACGTTCAGCGTCAGGGGGCCCGTCTCGTCGGAGACCTTCAGGTCCATCAGCTCCCCGTAGATGCAGGTGCCGAAGCGGGCGTTGTAGAAGTCCACCACCTCCTTCAGCTCCCCCTCCAAGGGCAGCCGGGACAGCAGCTTCATCAGATAGCTGACGGCGTTCTTCCCGTCGTAGAGCCGGGCGGCGTGGGCGCCGACACCCTTGGCGGTGAGCGTCAGGCGGTCCCCGGAGATCCGGCAGTCGTAGAGCTCCGCCTCATCGCTGGCGGCGATGGCGGCGCGCAGGGCCTCCTCCATGGCGGCGGGCAGGGTGATCCGGGCGGAGGAGGGCACGGAGTTGAAGGCGTTGCCCCCCTCTATGTCGATGGCCTCGGTGAGCTCCCGGGTCAGGATGAACTGGAGCATGGCCTTCTCCGCGTAGATCACGGGAAAGCGGGAGTCCGGGGAGAAGGCCACGGTGGGCAGCTCCGGCTTGACCTCCTTTAAGTAGTAGGCCATGCAGTCCCAGTTGGTCTCCTCGTTGGTCCCCAGGATCATCCGCACCCGCCGGCTCAGCTTGACGCCGGAGTCCTTGAGGATTTTCAGCGCGTGGAGGCAGGTGAGCACCGGGCCCTTGTCGTCCAGCGTGCCCCGGCCCCAGATTCTGCCGCCGGCAATCTCGCCGCCCCAGGGGTCGTGGCTCCAGCCGTCGCCGGCGGGGACCACGTCGAGGTGGCCCACGATGCCCAAGAGCTCCTCGCCCTCGCCGGTCTCGATGTGGCCCACGTAGTTGTCAAAGTTCTCGGTTTGAAAGCCCATGGCCTCCCCCATGTCCAGCGCCGCCTTCAGCGCCGCGGCGGGACCCTCGCCAAAGGGCATACCCGGTTTTGCCTCACCCATTACGCTGTTGATGCGGCAGAGTGCGGCGATGTCCGCCGCCAGGGGCTCCATAGCTCGGTCGATATACGCTGTAAAGTCCATTTCCTCTTCTCCTCTCTGGCGGAGCCGCCGGCGGGGCTGGATGGATGGCGCGGCCTCGCTGAGCGCTCCGCTGGTGTGATAGATGGGGCTCCATCTACAGTCAAATTTTCCCCTGCAACCGGAGGGGCGGAGCGCGGGCTGTGTCCGTCCAAAAGCTGGATGCAGGGGAATCGTATGCAGTGTACCATATCTGCCGCACAAAAGCAAGTCATAAAGTTTTCGCGGGGCGGACACCCCCCTGCCGCCGGCGGCGGACCAGCGTCCGGAGGAGGCCGATGATTCCGAGGACCATCAGCGCCGGGTAGACCAGGAGGACGTCGAAGAGCACCGGGTCTATGGACAGCAGGAAAAGGCTGGGGAGGGCGGCCACGATCTGGAGGAGATAGGCCGCTGTAAGGCACCAAGAGCGGCCCCGGCTTCCGGCGTAGAGGAGGAAGAGCTCCAGAAGCAGGCAGAGGAAGCCGGGGAGCAGGATGACCATGGCGATCAGGGCGGCGAAGCCGGCGAAGGACAGGTACTCCTGACACCGGGCCAAGAGGTAGTAGATCCACGCCGCCGCCAAGGCGGTGAGGATCAGGTCTGTCCAGAGGAGGATGTCCCGTTTTTTGTTCTCCATTCCATCGTCCCTCCTTTTTTGTCCATTGTACCACAGCGGCTTCGCGGGGGGAAGAGGTTCTTTGCGGCGGGGGGCGGCGGACTCTCATGTCCCTTTTCAGATTGACGCTGCCGAAGGTTATATCATTACAAACGGCAAATCATGATGTATTCCTCCTCGTTTTCACCTACTATCTCAAATCCTATTTTTTGATACATTCGCACAGCATAGTTTGCTTTTTGTACCGCCAGTGACACTTGTTTAACCCCTTTGACCTTCAGAATATGGAGCATTCTCTTTATCAAATCCGTTCCTATTCCAAATCCCCGATACTCCTTATATAAGGAAATGGCAAGGGACGGCGTGTCGTCGTCTATATGTCCATAATCATTCATCACGCGTACCCAAACAGCACCGACAACCCTTTTATCCACTTCCGCGACCAAGCCTATATCGTCTTTTTTCTTGCCAAAATCGGCTGTATATACACGCAATTGGGGCTGATTGATAATGGATTCAGGCGGGGCAGGCACTCCCTCCGGCACAAAGACGGCATGGTACAAAAACTCTTGAAGCAGGCCTTCTTCTCCCTCTGACAGCGGTCTAATATAAGCGTTCATCATTCCCTCTCACAGATAGGATTTGTTGGGCCGATTATAGCATAAGGCCCCCGTTATATCAAT
The DNA here is from genome assembly GCA_022801715.1 of Oscillospiraceae bacterium. Classification (GTDB taxonomy): domain Bacteria; phylum Bacillota; class Clostridia; order Oscillospirales; family Oscillospiraceae; genus CAJFPI01. The sequence goes on along the minus strand of JAAWSV010000013.1, from coordinate 2,080 downwards.
GCGCTTTTACAAAAATCGCCGAGGTGATATCCCAGCGGCACGCCCTTAAAAGGGAGCCTCTCATTCCCGGCTTGCGCTGGGGGCGGTGGGTGTGGTATACTGTTACCCACTGAGATGACGACGGCTTTTTTACAAGGAGGTGAGCCCCCTGCGCATTGGTTCTATTGAGATCAACTCCCGGCTGGCTCTGGCCCCTATGGCGGGGGTCACGGACAGCGCCTTTCGCCAGATTTGCAGCGAGATGGGGGCGGGGCTCACCTACACGGAGCTGGTCAGCTCCAAGGCCCTGTGCTATCAGGACAAGAAGAGCCGGGAGCTGCTGCGCCTCTTCCCAGGGGAGAATCCCTGCTGCGCCCAGATCTTCGGCAGCGACCCGGTCTGTATGGCCGAGGCCGCCCAGATCGCCGCGGAGGTCAGCGGGGCGGCGTTTATTGACATCAACATGGGCTGTCCCGTGGGGAAGGTGGTCTCCAGCGGCGACGGCTCCGCCCTGATGCGGGATCCGGAGAAGGCCCTGCGGGTGGCGGAGGCGGTGGTGAAGGCCAGCGGCGTGCCGGTGACGGTGAAAATGCGCCGGGGCTGGGACAAGGGCAGCATCAACGCCGTGCCCCTCAGCCGGATGCTGGAGGAGGCGGGGGTGGCCGCCATCGCCGTCCATGGGCGGACCCGGACCCAGATGTACGCCGGACAGGCGGACTGGACCACCATCCGGGAGGTGAAGGAGGCCGTGAAGATCCCCGTCATCGCCAACGGGGACATCTTCTCCGCCGAGGACGTGCTCCGGGTGCTCCAGTTCACCGGGGCGGACATGGCCATGCTGGGCCGGGGGGTCTTTGGGAACCCCTACGTCTTTCGGGAGGCCAAGGCCGCCATAGAGGGCCGGCCCATCCCCCCGAGGCCCCCCTTGGGGGAGCGCTGGGATCTGGTGGTGCGGCAGATCGAGCTCTCGGCGGAGCGCCGGGGGGAGCGCTTGGCACTCCTGGATGCCCGGCGGCACTGCGCCTGGTACCTCAAGGGGGTGCCCCACGCCGCCTACTACAAGGAACAGATCGTACACATGGAGACCTTGGACGACCTCTATCGGGTCACAAGGGGAATCAAGAGGGACCTGCATGACTGAACAGGAGCTGGTGCTGGCCGCCCGGCGGGGGGATGACGCCGCCTTTGAGGAGCTGGTTCGCGCCTATGAGAAAAAAGTATACCACCTGTCCCTGCGGATGTGCGGCGACCCGGACGACGCCCTGGAGATCGCCCAGGAGGCCTTCCTCAGCGCCTGGCGGGGTCTGAAGTTCTTCCGGGGGGACAGCAGCTTCTCCACCTGGCTCTACCGCCTGACCTCCAACGCGGCCATCGACTACCTGCGGCGGAAGCGGCGGCAGGGGGAGGGGAGCGTGTCCCTCAACGACGAGGACGCCTTTGTCGAGCCGCCGGACCCGGGGCCCTCCCCCCAGCGCCGCGCGGAGAATCAGGAGCTGCGGGAGGCCCTCTCCCTGGGGCTCCGGGCCCTGTCGGCGGAGCACCGGCAGGTGCTCCTGCTGCGGGAGCTCCAGGGGCTGAGCTACGAGGAGATCGCCGGGGCGCTGGAGCTGGATTTGGGCACGGTGAAATCCCGGATCGCCCGGGCGCGGGATAAGCTACGGAAATATTTGACGCAGAGCGGGAACTTTTCCGACTACCTGCCGTCTAACGTACCAGAAGCCGCAGGAAGGGAGGGCTGAGGGATGGAGAATCATACCTGCGAGCAGCGGGGGCACTACAGCGGCATGATCAGCGCCGCCGTGGACGGCGCCCTCAGTCCGGAGGAGCACCGGCAGCTGCTGGAGCACCTATCCGGCTGTCCCGCCTGCCGGGAGGCCTATGAGCAGACGCTGCTGCTCCATGACGCCTTCGCGGCCTATGAGGAGCCGGAGGTCCCGGCGGACCTCACCGCCGCGGTGATGGGGCGGGTCCGTCAGGAGAGGGCCAAGCACAGACGCCGCCCCCTCTGGCGGCTGGCCGCGGCGGCGGCCTGTCTGGCCGTGATCCTCTACGGCGCGGGAATCGCCCGGCCTGACCGGGCGGAGCATGCCGCCGAGGGCGG
>JAAWSV010000067.1 GCA_022801715.1 Oscillospiraceae bacterium | reverse complement strand
TCGTCCACCTGATCGCACTTGTTCAGGAAGACCACGATGGCGGGCACGCCCACCTGACGGGCCAGCAGGATGTGCTCCTTGGTCTGGGCCATGGGGCCGTCGGTGGCGGCGATGACCAGGATCGCGCCGTCCATCTGGGCAGCGCCGGTGATCATGTTCTTGATATAGTCGGCATGGCCCGGGCAGTCAACGTGGGCATAGTGGCGGGCGTCGGTCTCGTACTCCACGTGGGCGGTGTTGATGGTGATACCGCGCTCACGCTCCTCAGGAGCCTTGTCGATGGAGCTGTAGTCGGTGTAGTCCGCCTTGCCCTGCATGGCGAGGTACTTGGTGATGGCGGCGGTGAGGGTGGTCTTGCCGTGGTCAACGTGGCCAATGGTGCCAATGTTGACATGGGGCTTACTTCTCTCAAATTTCTGCTTGGCCATTTTGGGAAATCCTCCTATCAGATCAAAAATTTATTTTCGTCATTTTGGTGTTAACGTCATAACACCCTTATTCTACATGATATGGTGAAAAAATGCAACAGGTTTTTCGCGTTTATCCCTTGCGGCCCATGCGCTGGTCCACAATTTTCTCACGAATGTTCTTGGGAATCTCCACGTAGTGGGAGGGCTCCATAGTGTACTGCCCACGGCCCTGGGTACGGGAACGGAGGTCCGTAGCATAGCCGAACATCTCGCTCAGCGGGACAAAAGCGTCAATCTGCTGGGCACCGGTGCGGGCCTCGAAGCCCTGGATCTGGCCGCGGCGGCTGTTGAGATCACCAATGACATCGCCCATATACTCCTCGGGGACGATGACGCAGACCTTCATAATGGGCTCCAGCAGCGTAGGCTCCGCCTTCTGGCAGGCCTCCTTGAAGGCCATGGAACCGGCGATTTTGAAAGCCATCTCGCTGGAATCCACCTCGTGGTAGGACCCGTCGTAGAGGGTGACCTTCACGTCCACCACCGGGTAGCCGGCGCAGACGCCGGAGAGCATGGCGCCCTGAATACCCGCGTCCACCGCAGGAATATACTCCTTGGGCACCGCGCCGCCCACCACCTCGTTGATGAACTCGTAGCCCTTGCCGGACTCGTTGGGCTCCACACGGATCTTCACATGGCCGTACTGGCCCTTGCCGCCGGACTGACGGGCGTACTTGGTGTCCTGCTGCACGCTCTTCTTGATGGTCTCCTTATAGGCCACCTGGGGAGCGCCCACGTTGGCCTCCACCTTGAACTCACGGAACAGCCGGTCCACCACGATCTCCAGATGGAGCTCACCCATGCCGGCGATGATGGTCTGACCGGTCTCATCGTCGGTCCAAGTCTTAAAGGTGGGGTCCTCCTCGGCCAGCTTCATCAGGGCGATGCCCATCTTCTCCTGACCGGCCTTGGTCTTGGGCTCGATGGCCACGCGGATCACAGGCTCGGGGAACTCCATGTTCTCCAGAATCACCGGGTGCTTGTCGTCGCACAGGGTGTCACCGGTGGTGGTGTTCTTGAGGCCCACCACGGCGGCGATGTCGCCGGAGTAGACGGTCTCGATGTCCTCCCGGTGGTTGGCGTGCATCTGGAGGATGCGGCCGATGCGCTCACGCTGGCCCTTGGTGGAGTTGAGCACCGCGGAACCGGTGTTAAGCACGCCGGAGTAGACGCGGATAAAGCTCAGGCGGCCCACATAGGGGTCGGTGGCGATTTTGAACGCCAGAGCGGAGAAGGGGGCGGTATCGGAGGCCTCCCGGGTCTCCTCCGCGTCGGTCTTGGGGTTCACGCCGCTGATGGCGGGAATGTCCAAGGGAGAAGGCATATAGTCAACGACAGCGTCCAGCAGCTTCTGGACCCCCTTGTTGCGGTACGAGGTGCCGCAGACCACAGGGATCATCTCCACAGCCACCGTGGCTTGGCGGATCGCCTTACGGATCTTATCTGTGGGGATCTCCTTCCCCTCCAGATACATCTCCATGATCTCATCGTCGAACATAGAGACCGCGTCCAAGAGCTTCTCGCGGTACTCCTCTGCCAGCTCCATCATGTCATCGGGAATGGCTTCCACACGCATGTCCTTACCCAGCTCATCGTAGTAGATGTCCGCGTTCATCTCCACCAAGTCGATGATGCCGCGGAAATCCGCCTCCTTGCCGACGGGAAGCTGGATCGGCACTGCGTTGCACTTGAGACGTTCATCAACCATGCGCAGGACGTTGAAGAAGTCCGCGCCCATGATGTCCATCTTGTTCACATAAATCATGCGGGGCACGTGGTAGTGGTCCGCCTGACGCCACACAGTCTCAGACTGGGGCTCCACGCCGCCCTTGGCGCACATGACGGTCACAGAGCCGTCTAATACGCGCAGAGAGCGCTCCACCTCCACAGTAAAGTCCACATGACCCGGGGTGTCAATGATATTGATCCGATGGTCCCGCCAGAAGCAGGTGGTAGCAGCGGAGGTGATGGTGATGCCTCTCTCCTGCTCCTGCTCCATCCAGTCCATGGTGGCGGTACCGTCATGGGTCTCACCGATCTTGTAGTTGACACCGGTGTAATACAGGATCCGCTCCGTAGTGGTGGTTTTTCCTGCATCAATGTGAGCCATGATGCCGATATTTCTTGTGTTTTCCAGAGATACCTTTCTCGGCATACTTTTTCTCCTATACTTGAACTAAGAAACTAATCAAACGAAACACAGGGTCCCGCCCCTGTTCGCGGCCTCAGCCGCGAACAAAAAGCCCTCCGCAGGAGTTTGCGGCGCGCACGCCGCAAAAAATCTAAAATCGTTTTTTCCGGGGACCGCGTCCTCGGAAAAAACACTCTGCGCGGAGCGAGCGTCGCAGGACTTTGCCCACGGGCAAAGTCCGAGGCGCAGAGCGCAGCGAAACCCCCTCGCTTGAAGACCCAGCGAAGCGGTCTTCAAGCGACGCTTACCAGCGGAAGTGGGCGAAGGCCTTGTTGGACTCGGCCATCTTGTGAGTATCCTCGCGCTTCTTCACAGCGGAGCCGGTGTTGTTGGCGGCGTCCATGATCTCGGCGGCCAAGCGCTCGGCCATGGTCCGCTCGCTGCGGGAGCGGGAGTAACTGGTAAGCCAACGCAGACCTAAGGTCTGGCGGCGGGCGGGACGGACATCCATAGGCACCTGATAGGTGGCGCCGCCTACGCGGCGGGCCTTGACCTCAAGGCTGGGCATGATGTTCTCCATGGCGGTGGTAAAGACCTCCAAGGGATCATTGCCGGTCTTTTCCTTGACGATATCAAAAGCGCCATAGACCACCTTCTGGGCCACGCCCTTCTTGCCGTCCAGCATGATGCTGTTGACGAGCTTAGTTACCAGAACGCTATTGTACATAGGATCGGGTAAGATCTCTCTTTTGGGAACGTTACCTCTTCTGGGCACTTTGCTTCCCTCCTTCATTAAGAATTATGAATTCATAGGTACTCTCCGCGATAAACGCGGCGTGTTGCCTGCCAAAGAGGCTTGTATGGCAAAAAAACCATGTCTACCTGTTCGGCAAAGCGGTGCGCGGTGCCAATTACTTGTTCTTAGGCCGCTTGGCGCCGTACTTGGAGCGGGCCTGCATACGGCCCTGCACGCCCTGGGTGTCCAGAGTGCCGCGGATGATGTGGTAACGCACACCGGGCAGGTCCTTGACACGGCCGCCGCGGATCATGACCACAGAGTGCTCCTGAAGGCTGTGACCCACGCCGGGAATATAGGCGGTGACCTCATAGCCGTTGGTCAGGCGCACACGGGCGATCTTCCGCAGGGCGGAGTTGGGCTTCTTGGGGGTGGAGGTACGAACAGCGGTGCACACGCCGCGCTTCTGGGGAGAAGGCAGATCGGTCTCCTTGTTCTTCAGGGTGTTCAGCCCGTGCTGCATGGCAGGGCTGTTGGACTTGTAGGTCGCCTGATCTCTACCCTTGCGAACCAACTGGTTAAAAGTAGGCATAGTTTTCTCCTTTCTACCAAAGATGTGTTTGGGGCACAGCCCCATATATTTTTGACAGGATACGGAAAAATATCCCGCAAAAACCAAAGGAATCAATTTTTCTGTATCTCCGGCCGCGCCCCTTGGCGCAGCAGGGCCACCACGGCGGCGCCCACCTGAATCCCGGCGGCCCGGCCCAGCTCCTCCATGGAGAAGTCTGCGTCCACACGGATCTCCCGCTCCCGGCAGAGCTGCTCGATGGGGCTGACAAGGGCCGGATCGGCATTGGAGGCCAGAAACACCCTCTCCGCGCGTCCCTCCCGGATGGCCCGGCGGGACTGCTTGACCCCCACGACCTTGTCTTGGCACATCAGCTTACGCAGCACGGGACTTCCTCCATTTGGGCACAGAAAAATTCGCAGAACATATCCACGCAGGCTGAAATTATAACACAGCTGGGATATTTCGTCAAGGGTTTTCTTTTTGTGGGAAATGATAATTATCATGGCGGGTATTGGGGGGATTTTTGTCCGCTGCATCCGTTTGTAAAAAGGGACGGGGGGTTCGCCCCCGGGCGACTGGGTCTGGGGACAAAGTCCCCAGACCCAGCAGATTTCGGCCACAGCCGAAATCTGTCGCTGCTGTGGGTTGATTGAACGCGAAGGAAAACCATATGGTTTTCCTTCACACATCGTGCGCCCGCCCTGCCGACACCAAGGCGGGCTGTCAAAACCACCCATAGGGCGCGACGACTCGGCTCGGCGCGCCAAGCCGTGCCGCCCCCCGTTGAAGCGACCCCTCCTGCGCCCCCCACAACACAACAAATCCCAAAATCCCGCATTCTACCCTTGCACTCTCCCGTCAATTACGTCATAATGGATACACACAAAAAAACAGGCGCTCAGGGCCGCCTGCCCTGACCCTCAGGAGGGACCAGCCATGTCCAAAAAACGAACCCAACAGATCACTGAAACCCTGCTCCGCGCGCTCAGCGGCAAGCAGGGCGGGGCGCGTTTCCCCCTCCCCCGGGAGGAGACCGCCGCACTGCTGGAGTGCCAGCACTTCTTAGAGCGGGTGCAGACGCTTCTCAACGAGGGGCAGCGCCCCTCCTGCGCCCGGACGCTGCTGCTGTGCGAGGACATCCTCGGCACTCTGGCGCCGGCGCCGGAGGCGGGGTGGCTGGCCTTTACCTACCAGTACGCCTGCGCACGCCTCTTCCCCCGGCCGGACAACCGGGACCTGCGGGAGGCCCCCCAAGGTGCCTCCGCCCTGTTCTTTTTGGCCCTGTTACAGGCGATCTTTGACGACGAGCGGCGCTTTTTCCCCCCCGAGCCCCTGCTGGATATCGCCCTGCTGCGGGAGGCGGAGGAGGGGCCCTACGCCGAGGAGTACCACCGCTTTGTCACCGCCTACCGGCGGGAGTTTGTCTATGAGACCATGCGCTTAGGGCTGGAGGCCACCCCCTTCCGGGCGCTGGAGCACATCGCCGGGGTGAACTTCGTGGCCATGTCCGTGGCGGAGGACCTGAAGCGGGCCGGGGCGGCGGTGGACTTGGCTCTGGTCTCCGGGGCGGCGGTGGCCCACGACATCGGCAAGTTCGGCTGCCGGAGCGGGGAGCGGGTGCCCTACCTTCACTACTACTACACCTTGGACTGGTGCCGCCGGCACAGGCTGGACGCCATCGGCCATATCGCCGCCAACCACTCGGTTTGGGATTTGGAGCTGGAGAACCTGTCGGTGGAGTCGCTGATTCTGATCTACGCCGACTTCCGCTCCAAGCAGGAGCGGGGTCCCAACGGGGAGGAGATCTGCCACATCTTCACCTTGGCGGAGGCCTTCGACGTAATTCTCGCCAAGCTGGACAACGTGGACGAGCGAAAGCGCCAGCGATACCTCTTCGTCTATGCCAAGCTCCGGGACTTTGAGCGGTACATGATCGCCATGGGGGTGGACACGGAGCTCTTGGGCCGGAGGCTGCCCCCCGCCCCCCGGCGGGACATCGCCCTGATGGACAGCGGCGAGGTGGTGGAGGCCCTGAAGCGCAGCGGCGTGGAGCACAACCTGAATCTTATGCACCGGCTGAGCAACCAGCGCAGCTTCTCCGCCATTTTAGAGGCGGCCCGGGGGGAGACCAGCTGGAACCGCCAGCGGGCCTACCTGAGCATCTTCGAGACCTACTCCATCTACCTCAACGCCGCCCAGAAGGAGATGATGCTCTCCTTCCTCTATGAGCAGCTGATGCACCGGGAGGGGGACGTGCGCCGTCAGGCGGCGGCGCTGATGGGGGAGATCCTGGCCAAGTTCCACGCCGGCTACGTGAAGGAGGTCCCCACCGACCACGTGCTGCCCCCCGACGCCGTCACCGACGTGTCCCTCGCCCGGCAGTATATCGACCGCATCCTCTACCCCGACCACAAGCTGACCCAGATGCACAAGCGGTGGCTCAACTACACGCTGAAGATGGTGGTGGGCTCCCTCCTCTCCCGGTGCGCGCCGGAGCGGCAGGGGGAGTTCCTGTCACTGTTCCTGTCGCACTTCACCGGGGCGGAGGCCATGGACGACACCACCGCCTTCACCCTCCTGGACGCCGCCGCCCAGCTCCCCTTGGACTGCTGCACGCCGGAGCAACTTGAAACCCTGCTCCGCTTCGCCGCCGCCCTCTCCCACCGGGAGGCCGTCAACGTCCGGGCCGCCGCCCTGGAGCTTCTCACCGTGCTGGCCCTGGAGGGAACAGGCCGGGAGGAGGCCCTCTCGCTTCTGTCGGCCATGCCCCTCTCGGACAGCCGCAGCCTGAGCCTCCAGCGCCAGTACGCTCTCCGCCGCCTCCGGGACGGCCACGAGGACGACGTGATCGCCGCGCTGGAGGATGAGGACATCTCCGAGATCTTCCTTGAAAACCTGAAGGCGGCCACCCCCTGGATCATCAAGAAGGGGAACATCCGCCTCCTCACCGTCTTTGCCCGCCTGGAGCCCTCCTACCACCTGCACATCGCCACCCACCTCTCCAACCTCCTGATGGTCAGCGAACAGGTCACCATCCGCCGCACGGCGGGAAATGCCCTCCTCGCCATCGCCCCCCTTCTCAGCCGCGACCAGCGCAGCGAGGTGGCCGTGGAACTGACCCGGGGCCTGGAGACCGGGCAGCAGGAGTTCTCCAAGTACATCCCCAGCTTCCTGGGCCAGTTCTACCTGTTTCTCCCCCCCGCCCAGCTGGAGGAGCGGCTTTTGGAACTACAGGACACCCTGTGCAGCGCCAACAGCGCCATCGTGGCGGCGGCCCTCGCCACCGTGGGGGTGGTCTATGAGAACTACGGCGCCTACCGCCAGCGGTTTCCCGAGGCGGACGGGGACTACCGCAGCCGCCGGGAGCGGCTTTTGGGGATGCTCCTGAAGGGTCTGGCGGGCTTTCGCAGCGAGGTGCGGCAGGAGGCGCTGCAGGTCATCGGCGAGAGCGTCTTCGGCTCACCGGTGCTCAGCGAGCACGAGAAGCGCCAGGCCTTCCTCCTCACCAGCAAGAAGCTTCTGTTTTTGATGCGCGAAAACGGCGGCGGTGGGCTGACCTTCTTCTACCGCGCCGCCGCCATGAGCCGGATCTACCGCTTTATCACCGAGGAGGAGCTCCTCCACAGGGGCTTCCGGTTCGAGGAGCGGCGGAAGATCGCTTTCTTCCCCGGCACCTTCGACCCCTTCACCCTCAGCCACAAGGGGATCATCCGGGCCATCCGGGACCTCGGCTTCGAGGTGATGCTGGCCATCGACGAGTTCAGCTGGTCCAAAAAGACACAGCCCCACCGGATTCGCCGCCGTCTGGCCTCCATCTCCGTGGCCGACGAGTTCCACGTCCACATCTTCCCCGAGGACTTCCCGGTGAACATCGCCAGCAGCGACAACCTCCGCGCCCTGCGGGAGGCCTTCCCCGGCAAGGAGGTCTACATCGTGGTGGGCAGCGACGTGGTGGCCAACGCCTCCTCCTACAGGGCGGAGCCGGAGGAGAACTCCATCCACTCCTTCCATCACGTGATCTTCCGCCGTGTCAACGAGGGGGAGGAGGAGCGGGAGCGGGACTACAGCCGCATCGCCGGGGAGGTGGTGGAGCTGAGCCTGCCCCCCCATCTGGAGGACATCAGCTCCACCCGCATCCGGGACGCCATCGACGCCAACCGGGACATCTCCAACCTCATCGACCCAGTGGCGCAGGAGTATATCTACCGCCACAACCTCTACCTGCGGGAGCCCCAGAACAAGCCGGTGCTCCAGGCGGAGGACCTGTCCTTTCACTGCTACGGCCGCTTGGACGACACCCTGGCCGAGGCCCTGCTCCCCGCCGCCCCCAAGAGCCGGGAGCAGGGGGAGGAGATCTGCCGGCAGATCCGCGTCCTGGAGGACACGGTGATCACCCTGCGCCAGGAGCGGACGGGAAAGGTCTGCGGCTTCGTCTCCCTCCGCTGCCTGGACTCCCACGAGCTCTACGGCCGTCTGGGGAACACCCAACTCTCCGCCTTCGTCCGGCAGAACGCCGGGGGCAAGGCCCTGGCCATCTCCGGCATCTACGCCCCCAAGGGCCCGGAGCAGCAGGAGCTCTGCCAGTACCTCCTTACCGAGGCCCTGGCCTATGCCCTGCGGCAGGAGATCACCTACGCCTTCTTCTACCCCATGACCGGCAGCTGCCCCGCCCATCTGCGGGAGATTCTCACCCTCCAGGGCTTTATCCCCGCCCCGGAGGTACCGGAGACCCGGGAGCTGCTGGTGGTGGACATGCGCCGACCCATCGTCCTCACAAGGGACATGGACACGGTGATCAAGGCCCCCCTGGGGGAGAGCCGCCGGGTCCGGGAGGCCCTCACCGCCGCCCACCGGCGGCTCCAGCGGACGCTGACCATGCTCTATCCGGGGAACCTGGTGCTCTCCATCTCCGCCACCCTGCTCCACCGGCGTCTGGTGGGCCGCATCACCGCCCGCAACGGCGTCCCCTCCGCCCCCACCGTCCCCCGAAAGCTGGGACCGTGCATCTGCGTCCCCTTCGGAAAGATCCTGAGAGGGGCGGCGGTGCCCAACACCGTCACCAAGACCCTCCACACCGACAAGGTATACGCCCCAGACCTCTCCGGCTACTCCGTGGAGGCCTACCCCGGCTACTCCCCCCTCCGCTATCAGGTGCGGACCATCCGCTCCTTCCACCGCCCCGCCATCCTGGTGGATGACATGCTCCACGACGGGAAGCGCGTCCGCCGGGTGGTCCCCCTGATGGAGGCCGAGGGGGCGGAGATCGACGAGGTACTGGTGGGCTACCTCACCGGCATGGGCCGGGACACCATGCAGGAGATGGGCCACCAAGTGGACTGCATCTACTACCTGCCCAACCTCCGTATGCGCTTTGTGGAGTCCACCCTCTACCCCTTCATCGGCGGGGACACCGTGGAGCGCAGCGAGCCCATGGCCGGCGGCCTCCAGCCGGCGGTAAACCGGATCTTCCCCTACGCCGCCCCGGACTACTCCGAGGACTGCGCCGACGGCTCCACCTACCAGCTCTCCCTCTGCTGCTTGGAGAACGCCCGGGACATCCTCCTCGCCCTGGAGGCGGAGTACCGGACCCTCTACGCCAGAAACCTGACCCTCAGCCGCCTCAGCGAGGCCATCATCCTCCCCCTGTGCCCCGACCGGGGGAGCTGCATGAACTACGACTCCAACCGGGCCGCCTCCACCTACTTGGAGAACGATCTTATGATGCTGCGGCGTATGCGCTCCAAGGTCAAGATCGTCATCGGCAACGAGGACGAAAACGGGATCTGACCCAAGGCCCTGCCAGGGCGGGCATTGCCCGTCCTCTCCGCCGGAAGCCGCCGCCCAAGGCGGCGATGAATACAGCCCCACAGAAGGAGATACCATGTACTATTACCAACACAACAGCCGTGCCCTCTGCTCCTTTGAGCCAAACCTGCCCTTCGAGAAGCTGAACCGCCTCCCCGACACCGGCACCATCGCCTTCCTCTTCCGCCGCCCCCCGCTCACCGGGCGGGACGCCTTCGCTGTGACCCACCCCCGCCTTTTGACAGCGGAGGAGAGCATGGCCGCTCTCACCGACGCCGCCGACGCCCCGGAGATCCCCCCCGCCTTGGCGGAGGCCGTCGCCGAGGGCCGTGTGACGGCGGCAAACCTCGACCACCCCCGGTGGGAGGCCCTGCTCACCTCCCCCCTGCCCCAAGGGAAGAAGCGGGTGAACCTGCTGGCCTTAGGCGACGTGGGCAGCACCCTGCTTATCGGCCTGAAGCTCCTGGGCGGCGAATCCATCAGCCATCTTGGGATCTGCGACGTGCGGGAGGAAGCGGCAAAGCGCTGGGAGTTCGAGCTGAACCAGATCGCCCCGCCCATGGCCTACGACGCCCTGCCGCCGGTGGAGATTGTCCCTCAGGAGGCGCTGTTTGACTGCGACGTGTTCCTCTTCTGCGCCTCCCGGTTCGTGCCGGACACGGCGGTGAAATCCGGGGATGTGCGCATGGCCCAGTACGCGCTGAACCGGGAGCTGGTGGTCTCCTACGCCCGCCAGGCCCGTCAGGCCGGCTACGGGGGCCTCTTCTGCGTGGTCAGCGACCCGGTGGACCCCCTGTGCCGGGCAGCCCTCCTGCGCAGCAACGAGGACGAAAACGGCGTCTTTGACGGGCGGGGCCTTCTGACCCACCAGGTCCGGGGCTTCGGTTTAGGTGTGATGAACGCCCGGGCCGCCTACTACGCGAAAAAGGACCCCCGCCTCGCCTCCTTCCTCACCGAGGGCCGTAGCTTTGGCCCCCACGGGCAGGGCCTCACCGTGGCAAACTCCATCGCCCGCTACGACGACGCCCTCTCCCAGGAGCTCACCGCCAAGACCCTCCGGGCCAACTTGGAGATGCGGGAGCTGGGCTTCAAGCCCTATGTAGCCCCGGCCCTGTCCTCCGGCGCGCTGTCGATACTCGCGGCCATCGAGGGCCGCTGGCACTACAGCAGCGGCTATTTGGACGGCGTGTTCATGGGCTGTCACAGCTGTCTCACCCCCGCCGGCCCGGCGGTGGAGCAGCTCCCCCTCCCCGGCGTCCTCCTCCGCCGGATCGAGGAAGCCGCCGCGGTCCTCCGGGCCATCGAGGTGTAGCCGTGGCGACCATCCGTCCACTGGAAAGTGGGGACAGCTTGGAAGCTGTCTCCGCCATCTACGCCCGGAGCTGGCGGGAGGCCTACCAAGGCATTGTCCCCCAGAGCTATTTGGACCGCTTGGAGGACGGCTTCTGGCTGCCCGCGCTGAAGAAGCTGCGGCGGGACAGCTTGGCGGCGGAGATCGACGGCGCTCTGGTGGGCACTGTCTGCGCCATCCCCGCCCGGGACAGCCGGTGGCCGGACTGGGGGGAGATCGTCTCCCTCTACCTGCTGCCGGAGGACCAGCGGCAAGGCATCGGCACACTGCTGCTGAAAGCGGCCATGGACCGCCTGCGGCAGCGGGGATTTTCAAACATCTACCTTTGGGTTGCGGAGAAGAACAGCCGCGCCCGGCGGTTTTATGAGACCCAAGGCTTCGTCTTGGCCCCTGAGCGCACCAGCACCGTCCTTGACGGGGAAACGGTGCGGGAGGCGCGCTATATCCACACACTGCGCAAGGAGGGAGAAGGTTGAAACATCGTAATTTAAGTAGCATTTCCCAAAAGGGCGCACAAAACCAAGCCCCCAAAAGCGGGCAAAAAAGAAAATATGTTTGAGGGATTAG
>JAAWSV010000066.1 GCA_022801715.1 Oscillospiraceae bacterium | reverse complement strand
TTTTGAGCAAGGAAACGCTTGATTTTGTCCCCCCCTTGCCGCCGAAAAACTACAAAATTTCTTCGGCGTTTTCTTACAATTTCATATCGGCGTTGACAGCTCGTCGCCCTCAAAGGAGATGGTGCCGTCAAAGCCGGTGATGCCGGTGGTCATATAGGAGCCGTCGATCTGCTCAAAGCGGAACACCGCCCCCTGCAAGCTGCCCTTGTTCTGCGCGTCCACCTTCTTGATCGTAAAGCCCTTCTCGGTGTCGTCCGTCACAGTCAGGTACTCGGTGCGGCCAGCGGTCAGGGTGACATTCATGGGGGCCACAATTTGATAGCCCTCCGGGGCGGCGGTTTCGGTCAACGTAAACTTCTCATCTGCGGGAAGGTCACGCCAAACGATCTGTCCATTGCGGTCGGTGGTGCCGGTAACGGTGGTGCCGCCGCTGCCGGTCAGAGTGAACTCGGCTCCCTCCAAGGGAGCGCCGCCCGCCCCGGCCTTCACCACTTGCAGGCTGGCGGTTTCGGGCAGATTCTTGGTGCCGCTCCATTTGAAGTCTGCCCGCGCGTCACAGGTGGTATAGCCGGGGTCGGAGATGATATAGGACTGCTCCGAAGCCGCGGGATTATAGGCCAAGAATAGGTTGAATTGCGCCACGCCGCCAATGGCTTTGATGGTGAAGAAACCTTCGTCAGCGGCATTGTCCACAGGGATGCAGACCTTGAACGCTCCGTAATACTCGCTGCCATTGGCGTTGAGGTTGGTGCTTCGCTCCTTGCTGGTATCCACCTTGTAGCAGGTGGCCCCATTCTCCTGCACCGTTTCCAGCGGCGAATTGTTCTCCGCCACAAAGATAGTGCCTTGGGGGGGCGTCGGTGGAGTATACCTTGGTCTTGCGCCCGTCAATCCAGGCGGAAGTGGCGGAAGCCACATACATCACGCGGGTGTAATACTCCTTCCCGTTGATGGTTTCCTTTTTGATGCCGTCCTCACCGCTGGCGGCTGCGCCCTCCAGACCGTACTCGTTGACGACCTCCACACCGCGCACATCTTGGTTTTCCTCCGCCCGGAGGTACATCTCGGTATAGAGGTACTTTGTCCAGCCGTTGGCGAGGGTCAGGATAGCCTTTACGCTGTCAAACACCCGGATTTTCTGGGCGTCTGAGGTAGGTACGGCCAGTGTTTCGCGGCCTGCCGTGAAGGACGTGCCGGGGACGGCAAGCTGTCCGCAGGTGGCCCAAATCGCCGCCTGGGTAGCGTACTTGTACTCGTCCTCGGTGAGATTGGCGATGCCCCGCACATCATCGGCGTGAAGTTCCTTGAACTGCTCCAACGTGCGGTTGGGATAACCATTGGCAAAGGCCCCCATGGTCTTGGGATTCCGGTTGTACTCCTGCACCGTCAGGGCCTTGGAGGGGGACACCCCTTTCAACCCGTGATTGACACAGTAGGCGGCTCCGGTCAGCCCGTCATTGCTGGTGTACTTCCAGTAGCCGCCCCCGATGGTGCCGCCTGTGCTTCTGCTCAGATAGTTGCCGTACCCAGCCTGTTGGACGGTAACGGTGCCGCTGTCACCGAGGGACGCGGCATTGGCCGGGAGCGCCATCATGCCGAACAGCGTGGCCGCCACCAGCAGCATGGACAGCAGACGGTTGAAATGCTTGTATTTCATCAAAAAAATTGCTCCTTTCTTCATCCAGGCATAAAGAAAAGGCAGGCCGCAAAACGGTCTGCCTTGACTTTTGGATATGAAATTGATAGATCGTTCTTGGGTCATTTTGTCGAGCCGGGAATCAGCAGTTCTTTCAGAAAAGCCGTCTGCTCCGGCGCCCGGTCGGTGCGGCCCTGCACCGTTTCCGCGAGAAGGATGTAGTGCTGACGGTACAGATCATTGGCGGACACATCCACATGGAGCCACTGGCCGTCCACATAGACCATGTTCCAGCCGTGATTGCTGGTGCTGACGGTGAAGCAGGGGATGCCAGCCGCGCCGCACAGGAATTTGAACGCTCTGGCGTAAGTACCGCAGGCGGCCTCCAATTCATTGCTGTGCTGGGAGAATATCTCCGTGACAGCGGCGGTCCTGCCCTTGTTATAGGCCAGCAGGGTGCAGAGGTAGTCGTTCAGATAGGCCACCTTTTCCCGGTCAGAACCCAGCCGGTTTGCCTGCTCGATCACAGGCTGGATGAACTCATACGGGGCCTGATAGTTCTCCGGCATGGCGGCGGACACAGCGAAGTACTCCAGATGCTCATAGTAGTTGGTGAAATTCTCCGGGACATGATGCTCATACCGCACAGCACCCTCCATACGGCCCAGCAGATTCTTGACGGCACTGTATTCCTCGCCTTTGGCTACCATGGTATAGGCGGGAGCGGTTTCGCTGGTCCCGTCCACCATCGTCTGCCGGATGGCGTTGTAGAGCGCCCGGTCATAGGTGGCGGTGAACACGGCGGGGTTGGCCTGCTGGGAGAAATCCTCTCTGCTCCAGTGGTCGGCATGGATGGTGTAGGGCTGGCCGGAGGGAGAAGTCTCCGCTGGAGCGGTGATTATGGGGGCGGGAGTGACTGCCGGTGCGGGGGTCTGCGCCGCCGCGCCGGTGCCCGGTGCTACGCCGGTATAAGGGGCATCGCTGTCAATTTGAACAGTGCCGTCCCAATAGACGTTGAAGCCCACCAGCTCACCCACGTCACGCAGCTTCACATAGTTGCTGCCGTCAATGGCAAACGCCGCCAGTTCCACCCGCTGGCCGTCCAGATAGATGACGTTTGTGCTGGGGATCGCCTTGTAGAAGATTTCTGCCGCGTGTGCCACGCCGCCGCTGAACAGAGCCGCGCCAAAGAGCATCCCGGCAAACAGGGTCAAAATGGTCTTTCCTGCGTTTTTCATAATGTCCTCCTTTTGTCCTGTGTGGTTGGTATCATATTTTTCTGTAAAATAACCCAATTATACTATATACTAAAAGCGAACAGAAAGCAAGCTGGAGAACACGCGAATGATGTAGAAAAAGAGCCGTGTTTTTTGGTGGTCCTACACAGCTCTTTCTATGGCTGTCACACACCAGCGGTAGGCGCTCTCGTTGCGGACACAGGTAAAGAGTGTAATACGGTTATCGCTGGTGGAGCCGGTGGCGCTGCCGTCCGTTTCGCTGATCTTCTGGACACTGGTGACGGAGTAGGTGCGGGTCCCCAGCTTGGTCGTCAGCGTGATCTCGTCCCCGATGTTCAGCGTATGGATTTCTCCGAAGTAACAGTTGGTTTCTCGGTTGTGGCCCGCCACGCAGACATTTCCGGCCCAAATGCTGGTATCGGTGAAGTGGCCCGCGCCTTTGGCGAGAGTGGCGCTGTCCGTTCCCTGATAGATTTTCACATTCACGCCAATAGCGGGGATTTTTAGCATCCCCAGGTGTCCTCCATCGTAATAGAGGTCGCTGGTCACGTCCGTGTAGCCGATGGTGCTGGCGGTGAAGTTCTCATTACCAGCAGGGGGATAAGTCCCCGCGCTGATGGAGGTATCGGGAGCGGGATAGGCGCCGGGGCCGGTGTCGGTGTAGCTGTTATTTCCCACGGCGTTCACCAGCCCTCCAGACATAGTGCCGGGGGCCAAGTTAGGCGTCAGGTACTCCCCAGAGCCTCGGAGATAGCTGGTGGGTGTTCCGAAACCCGGAGCGATCAGGGCGGCGGTCTTGCTCCTGTTCACGTTCTGGTCCTCCGCCTGATAGATTACCTCCTGGGAGGTGGGGTCTGCGAACAGGTAATCGTCCGCACCGTCAAAGCCGTACTCCAGTGCGCTGGCCTGGGTAACGCAGAGCGTAACCAGCAGGGACGAGAGAAGCAGGGATTTCAGATGGGTTTTCAGCTTCATGTGGCCGATCTCCTTTCCTTGATTTTTTCAAAGCACCAATAGGCGGCGGCAAGCAGGGCTGCGACACCGCCCACGCATCCGGCGATGGAGAGGGCCGCTGATCCGCCAGACGGGGTGGCGGTGTCAGTGGCCGTGTCGCCGTCTGCCAAGGAACTGTCCTCCGGGGGATTGCTCTCGGTGGGTCTGTTCTCCGGGGCGTCCTGCCCCTCGCCGCCCGGATTGCCGTTCCCCTGGGTGGGGGCTGTATTGTGATAGGGCACATCCGTACATCCAAAGATCGCGGTATAGATCACAACCTCACAGGAGGTTTTCGCCACTTCCCCGGTGTAGTCGGCGGTCACGGTGTAGCCGGTGACGTAGCGGCTGCTTACCGAGCCGGTGTAGCTGGCTGTGGCGGTGTATCGTGTCACCACGTCCTCGCCCTCCATGTCGGTGGCACTGGACCACTTCACATCCGCCAGGTTGAGCGTCCTGCCGCCCTCCGTCACCGTTTTGGGCACAAGGGACAGGTCGGTGTCGGACAGGTTGGGATAGGTCCGGGAGGCGGAGAGGCTGCGGGTAGAGGTGCCGTAGCCTTTGACTTCCACCTGAACACTGTTGTAGTCCAGCTTCAGCACTCCGGCATAGCCATCCTCTGTTTCGGCCTCGATCTCCGCGTCAAGCTGCTTCAAAATCTCGCCCAGGTCGCCAGTCTTGCTGTCGGTGGTGACAGTCTTGGTCAGGGGCTGGGTGTCCACGCCCACCTCCGTTTTCCGGGTCATCTCCATGAGGTGGAAGGTCCTGCCGTATTCCTCAAAGTCCTCTGTGGGGATGCCCGCCGGATCGTCCGAGAGAGAAAGCTGGTAGACCTTGCGGATACGGGGCTGGTCAAAGTCGCCAGCGGTATAGGACTCCACTTCGATGGGATAATAGCAGGCCGCAGAACGGTCAGCAGCCAAAGCGGGGGGCGACGCCATGCACAGCGTCAGGACAGCGGCGCACAACAGCATGGAAATCCGCCGTTTTGTCATTTTCTTCATCTCCTTATCGGTAAAATTAGGACGGCCATGCGGGGCCGTCTGACTGTTTTGGAGCACTGTACCTTGGTGCGGGGGGGGGCGCTCTGCTCCGCCGCGTCACGTTCATACGGAATCCCCCTTTTCCGGGGCGTCCGGCAGGGCGAAGTATGCTTCAAACTCCCTCCGCTGGGCAGGGGTCAGGGAGGCGAAGTGCTCCCCCTCGAAGCCGCAGAGCAGGAAAGTTCCTGCGATGAAGTCCCCGCTGTCCGTGGGGTTCTCCCGGTTGGGCATCAGGCCCATGTGCTTCCCCTCGCTGTTGCAGACCAGCATCACCCGCTGGGGCAGGTAGCATCCGGCCTCAATGGGGCCGCCCACGATCTTCTGAAAGGCTTCCAGTGTGTCCTCCACCTTCGCGGGGCGGGGAGCCTCGCCGGGTTCCACCACCAGAATGTTGATCTCGTTTGCCATGTAACGTCCTCCGTTTCGTTTATATTCCAGCGGCATCCTGGGCCAGATCATGGCTGACCAAGGATGCGTAATACTGGCCGATGGTCGTGGGCGCGTTGTAGAGCGCCGCAAGGGTGTACGCCTTGATGTTCTTCACCAGTGTGGTGTTCTGGCTCAGGCTGTCCAGAACGTAGGCGATATGCTCATGGTTCAGCTTCAAAAAGCGGCTCTTGACCACGCCAGCGGCCATTTCCTCCCCGGCAATGCGGATGAAGTCCCGACGGGAACAGCAGACCTCCACCATAAGCTCCACATAGCCCTCCAGCGTTTCCTCATCGTAGGGATGCTCTTGGCGCAGGAGGTCAAAGTCGATATTTTCTTTTATCAGCTCCCGGTATCTATCCATCTCATCCATCCTCATTCGGTCTTTGGGTCTGCCGACAGGAGGCGCGGGGGTAGGGGGAAGGATGGATGGGTCAGTATCGTTCAAATCAGTATTTTTCTTTTCAGTCTTATTAGGAGCGGAAAAGCCGCCGTCAAGACCGCGCGTTTCCAGCGGTGCAGACTGCGGTTTTTCCGCAGTCAAGAGTGCGGCACTCTCCAGCGGTCTTGACTGCTGATTTTCCGCAGTCTGGGGGGCCGGGGGCGGCGTCTGTTCCGGCGGCTGGGGCTGGCCGGGTTCCGGGGGCAGAATGAAGTTCTTGACGTAGATTTTCGTAGGCCGTCCTTGGCCCTGCTTCTTACGTTCGATCAGGCCAATGCCGTCCGTGTCCAACTCCCGGAACAGCTTTGTGGCTTTGTCCTTGCCGCAGCTCATAAGGTTCATGGCGTCCTCTTGGGTGAAGTAGATGTAGACGCGCTTCTCGCTGTCCATCCAGCCGTTTTTCACCGACAGACCCATACGGTCCAGCAGGAGGCCATAGAGGACCTTGGCCTCGATGGAAACGCCCTTATAGCGGCGGTCTGTCAGCAGGGTCTTGGGGATGCGGTAAAAGCTGTACTGGTCCGCCTCGGCGCCGTAGTAGTAGTCCAGATTTAAGTTTGACGGCATGGTGATTGCCTCCTTTGAAATGTGCGGGGAAACAAAAAAAGCGCCCCAGCGACTGTGTTAGTCGCCGGGGCGCTCATGCTCCTGCCGCTTTGTAGATTTGTCTGCAAACGCAAAAAAGCCCGCCAGCAACTGATTGTTAGTCAGTTGCTGGCGGGCTTGTCTGATGGATCAAAAGATTGCTCTCACACGGACGCGCAATCCCTCCATGGGAAGGCCCTTGTAGCCAACGAGGTAATAATCCGTTCCGTTGTGTTCCACGGTGGTCCGGGTCCAGTAGGGAACATCGTGATATTCGTCCGTCACCAGAGCCTCAATGTTGCTGCAACAATCGTAGTAGTGCCCCTTCGCCGTCCAGTACTTCCCAGCGGT
This sequence comes from Oscillospiraceae bacterium, assembly GCA_022801715.1. Taxonomy (GTDB): domain Bacteria; phylum Bacillota; class Clostridia; order Oscillospirales; family Oscillospiraceae; genus CAJFPI01. The sequence goes on along the minus strand of JAAWSV010000066.1, from coordinate 5,088 downwards.
TCCCTTCCGCAGACGGCTGACCTCTGTGATGGGCCGGGTCAGATAGGATATGTACTCCTGCACATCCGCCAGCTTGTCCGTGATGCGCCGCAGTTCCTCCCAAAGAAGGAGCTGTTCGCCATCGGCAAAATCAATGTCGAGGCCGCTCAGATCATCGTACTCCGTGTAGGTAGAGAATTTGAGAAACTGCGCAATGTTTCGGTTCAGCTTGACCGCCTCCGAAAGCGCCGCTTGTAAATCTGCCATGTTGGGCCTCCTTCCTATAAGGGTTCTTCCAATGACACGTAGAAAACGGTAAATTTCACCTTCCTCAGTTGTTCTGCCACAACAATGTCCAGCAGGTCTAAGCCATCGTCGCTTTGCCTTGCAGTGATGCCCCAAGCACCCATAATACTGCCTCCCTCCACTATTATTTATGCTGAACACTCCACGTTTCCAGCAGGGACACGATCACTTCCTCCATCTGCTGGGCAGTGTACGACGGCGGAAAGTATTGATGCAGCCTTGTTTGTTTGAGCACTACCTGCACAGTGGCGGAGCGTCCCTCCGATAGAATGGCCTCTATGACGGTGATAGTCAACGCCTCGGTTTTGCGCTGCTCTTTGATTTTCGCAAGCTGACTTCTTGTAGGAATTACATTCAGCTTGTCCATCACCGAAGCAAGAAGTGTCTGCTCCTGTTCAGTTAGACCGGAAATATAGTCAGCGGCGGTACTGAGCGAGAGCTTGTCCGCGTCTACCAAGGCCAACAAGGGAGGAATCAGCTTGGTCAAGGCTATGTACCGTGTGACCGTCAGGCCGCAACTCTCTCCGGCATCCTGCGCGATTTTCTCCCGTGCAGGCAACTTTGGAACCGCCGGTTCCAAAGTTAGGTCGCTCCGCTTACCTTGGTGCTTCAATGCCTCCAGTTTCATCTTGTAGGCAAAGGCTTTTTCGCTGGGCAGGATTTTCTCGCGCTGAAGGTTGGAATCAACCATGATGATGGTGGCTTCATCATCATCCAACTCCCGAATAAGTACCGGCATCGTTTCCCGGCCTGCCAGTTCGCTCCCACGCTTGCGCCGGTGGCCCGCTATGATCTCATAGCCGCCCTCTTGCCGGGGGCGGACAATACCGGGAGCCAGAACGCCGCTCCGTGCGATACTTTCCACCGTTTTCCGCATCGCATCATCGTCCCGCACATGGAATGGATGATCCTTGAAGGGAAACAATTCTGACAGCAGAACCTCCTGTACTGTCTCGCCGCCTGTCCGAAACAGATCGTTTAAGCCGGTCAATGCGATCTTCCCGGCACTGCTTTTCATGCCAAGACCTCCCGCGTCAAGGCGGCATAGGCGGCGGAGACTTTACCCGCAGGGTCATGGAGGTAAATGCTTCGGCCCTCTGCGCTGGTTTCTGCCGCACGGATGGACAGAGGGATGATACTGTCAAAAATGCGTACACCGTTTCCATAGGCGTTTCTCAGCAAATCCACGATCTCGCGTGAGTAATTGGTCCGCATATCCGCCATGGTGATTAAGATGCCCGCAATATCCAAACGAGGGTTGATTTTCAGCTTCACCTTTGATATAGTACGAATAAGCTGTTCCAATCCCTTGATGGAGAGGTAGTGCGCCTGCATTGGAATGATTACTTCGTCCGCAGCGGCTAAGGCGTTGATGGTCAGCATACCCAAGGACGGACAGCAATCCAGCAGGATCACATCGTACTGCTCCCGGACACTGTTCAGATAGTCCCGCAAAATCGTCTCACGGCTCATGGTGTTCACCAAAGTGACCTCCAAACCGGACAACTCAATGTTGGCGGGCAACAGGTCAACCCCCTCCGCCTGATGAATGATACCCATTCCGGGAATCAAAGGCTTGTCCATAATGATGAACCCCAGCACATCGGCAAGGGTACTCTCAAGCTGGTCCGGGTGCTGATAACCAAGGCTTGTGGTAAGCGAACCTTGGGGGTCTACGTCCACCAGGAGGACCTTCTTGCCCTCCCGTGCCAGTCCGATACCTAAGTTGACAGTTGTTACGGTTTTTCCCACACCTCCCTTTTGGTTGCAGATGGCCGATATTTTAGCTGTTTTTCCCATCTTGGCCTCCTTCTATGTTCATAAGAATTAAAACAGGACTAAACCAGCGCGCCCCTTGCTGTGGGGTGTTTCTGATTTAGTCCTATTTTAACAGGCCCATCAGCAAACACACCGGCCATCTCCCAATCGGGATTCTCCTCAATCTTTTGTGTGTAGTAGTTCTTCTGGGCGGCGTAGCTGTTGAGCTGTTCCTCGCTGTCAGTGCTGACCCGGCAATAGGCGGCCACCCGCTGTTTACCGCTGTGGCGCGGCCCGCTGGTGGATGTAGGCTTGGTGGCGGGGATAACGCGGACGCTGCGTTTCAATCCTATTTGTTCCATACCCGTCTCCTTTCGGCTTATTTGAAGTGTACTATTATGATTTTTTTATCCGTGATGGTAATATGAGAAACCGCCTGACCGAAGGACTTAAAGTCCACCTCGATTAGGCGGTTGAAGGTTTCAGATTCAGCTACAGCGGGACAGCAGGTGTACCGAGCGGAGGCTCCCTGCAAAATCAGGGATACGATGTCCTCCGGTTTATCAGGATGCTCCAGCCCCCGGTCGATGGCATTGGACAAGCGGATGACCTCGCCAGACGGGGCGTAAGGCTGTCCTGCAGGACGGCCATGCTCCACCATCTGGCGGGATACCTCGTTCATCAGGTTGGTATCAGGAAGTGTGACCAACATACCACAGTATTCACACCGTAGGTATAGCGTATCCCGCCGTTGTCCCTTGCCACCTATTCCCAGCAGACGTCCGCCACAGGCCCCGCAGCGCAGATATTTCTTCAGCCGCAGGACGGGACGGTCCTTTGATGGCGCGTAGCCAGCCGTTTTCTCTTGGATCAGTCTCTGGACAACTTGGAATGTCTCAGCGTCAATGATAGCGGGATACCCGTTCTGGCCGGTATAGCGTGGATTTTCCAGCAGTCGCTTCACCTTGTGCTTGTTCCAGAGCGGGGTCTCGGCGCTGAAAGGGATATCGTCACCGTTGAGCGTTTCCGCAATGCTCTGATAGGAACCGCCGGCGATATACAGCGTTGTGATCCGCTGCACTGTTTCCGCCTCTTGGGGGACGATAACCTGTTCGCCGTTTTCAATATGATAGCCATATAAATTCTTCCGATTTATCATCTGCCTACCTCCCGGAGCTGTTCCACCAGTTCAATGCCGCCGTAGAGGCGGAATCGGATGCAGGTCTGGGACTCCGCTGTGATCTTCTCCACCAGATCGGCGAACAGGGCTTCATCGAAGCTACCCAGCTGTTTCGGACCGCTATGGATGATATCCGCCGTCTGACGCAGGGTGTCCATGACCTCCTCAATATCCTCGTTCTTTAGCAAACGGCGGCGCTCCCGCCGGAGCCCTGCCAGCTTGGCCTCGATATCCAGCAGCTTAGCGGAACAGGCAGCTTCGTCCAGCAGGCCCTTGCTTCGGAGTGTGTTAACCTTATAGCTCTGCTCAGAGGCGGCGGCGATGGCCTTGTTCACCTCCAGCATGGCGGGATTGCCTCTTTGAAGAGCATCGTTCAGGCTGCGGAGCTGGACAAGGGTGGGTTTGAGGATGATGCCCTCATGAAGCTTTAGCTTGTTGTACATCCGCACGAAAGCGGCATAAATCCAAGCTTTTCCTTCTTCTGGACAGGCTTGGAGTGGGGGATGGGGGAGTCTCTGGCGCGGCCCCCATTGAACTCCAACAGGTAGTTCACCGCCTCCCGGAAATCCTTGCCGCAGAACTCCTGTAGAAATGTGACAGCGTCCCCGCTTTTACCACTGGAGTACCGTTTCCAAGTGCGGCGGTTTTTGATACGGATACTGTCCATCTCCTTAGTGGTATAGTAGCGGCTGCCTACCCGCCGGACACTGTAACCCAAGTGTTCCAACAGGTCCGGCAGATCTGTCCCCTTAGCGGTCTCCATCTCCTCGTCTGTGAAACAAAAGGCGTCACTTTGTTTCGTCTTGATTCACCTCCCTTTGGTGAAACGAAAAGAAGCCCCCAGAGCATCCCGATCACCGGGATGCTCTGGGGGCTTCTCGTCCACTGTTCAGTTGCTGTGGCCTCACACGGTTCGTTGCGCGCCCCACACGGCGGGTTCGCCCTCCTCTTGGGGCTGGGTGCCGCTGCCCTCCGGCTGGGCCTCACAGGGGCTGACATCGGCGTCCTCGCCGGGTTGTTCCTCCTCCGGCTCCGGGATATCCTCCACAGCTTGCCGCTCCGCCGCCTCCAGGGCCTCCTCAATCAGCCCCAGCACGAACTCCCGCTGGGTCAGCTTCCGGCCAGTGCGCTGGCTCTCGCGCTCCAAGTGGGCTTTGATCCGCTGGAACAGCTCCTCTGGGATCTGGAAGGCCATCGTCCTGCTGTTGTTTGCCATAGTCATTTTTCCTCCTTTTTCTTTCATTTCGTAGTATTCCAGTAACAGGTTGGTAATGTACTCCGCCGTGGTCAGGCCCGACTGCTCTCTGGCCTCGCAGACACGCTGGTGCAGCTCGAGGGGGAGCTGGGCACACAAATTTCTTGTCTCTGGCACGGTGTTCTCTCCTTTCCGCTGATTGCAACGCAAGTATACTCGAAAGGCATCGACAAAGCTATTATCATTACCACTAAGAAACCACAGACAAACCAAGCATAACCACCAATGTGAACATACTGGATAATGAAAAAGCCGCCCACGGATCTGCCTTGGTAACCAGCAGACTGTGGACGGCGGTTTTCTTCTTTTTTTTGAGTGCTGGAGGGTTCGAGTCATGTGTTTTTCCAAAAAACTCCAAATTTGACAGATTTGCATCTCTGGCGCGTTATTTTTATTTTGCGCATCCAAAATTTTGAAACTTCCAAAAATCATTCCCCATTTCCTGCATCATTGCCATTTCAACGCAAAAATCCCGCACCGAAGTGCGGGATTTTTGCCTGCATCTTTTTTGTCAATGCAACTTGGTGCGCGAGGCGGGACTTGAACCCGCACGTGCGTATTGCACACTAGAACCTGAATCTAGCGAGTCTGCCAATTCCACCACTCGCGC
>JAAWSV010000065.1 GCA_022801715.1 Oscillospiraceae bacterium | reverse complement strand
CCAGCTTGCCAGCACCAAGGAGCAGGAGGACGGCATAAACAAGTGGGTGGAGTTAATCAAGCAGTTTTCCAGCCCCACGGAGTTAACCGCCGATATGCTCAATACCCTGATTGAAAAAATCCTTGTTCACGAGGCCACTAAAGACGAGGACGGCAACAGGGTACAGGAAATTGAGATTATTTATCGCTTTGTCGGCAAGATTGATTGATGTCTTTTACTATGTTACTCCGGCCAGTCCACCCCCGACTTGGATAAAATCATACGCCTATCCGACCTGTTCGGCGTAACCGTAGACGAGCTGGTGCGGGAGGGCGAGGCCCCCCAGTCCCCGGAGCCGTCTCAGCCGCAGGAACAGCAGAAGCCGCAGGAGACGCCTCAGCCGCAGGTGATCTACGTACACCAAAAGCGTGAGCGGACCGGAACACAAACGGCAGGTGTCGTCCTTGCCGTCGCAGGCGCTATTTTAGCCGTCATCGGACTGATCAGCGTGGCCCTCCTGATCCTGCCCGCGCTGGCCCTAATCATCCTGAGCCTGCCTCTGATCTTGGCAAAAAAGCACCCTTGGCTTGTCGCGGGCTGGGTGGCGGTGGGTCTGAGCTGTCTGGTACTGAACCCCTACGTCGCCGTATGCCCCTGGGGCCTGATCGGCGGCCTCCAGCGTCTGTATCTCTACATCACCATACCGGAAATTCGCGCTCCCTCCACTGTCTTCGCCATCGCCGTCGGCATCACCCGCGGCCTTTTGGCCTTAGTGTTAGCCTACTTCACCGTGCGCCTATACAGACAAAAGAAAAGAGAGGACAATTAAATTCCCGTCCCGCTCCGCGGGACATCACAGCTCCTCGCTCAAAACCCAATTCAGCTTTTTCCCCGAATCGCTGAAAAATAAACCCTCTCCTCCCCCTCCCGGGGGCCGCTCATGCGGCAGTCGCCGTAGGTGCGGATGTTCACAAACCCCGCCTCCATCAGCCACGCCTTCAGCTCCTCCACCTCATAGGCCCGCTGCCGGTGCTCCTCAAAGCTCCGCCGCCAGCTGCCGTCCGCCTGGCGCTTGAAAATGTCCATAAAATAGGAGCAGATCTTGCTTCGCTTCTCAAACTCCGTCCGCCAGACGCAGTACACGTCCTCCCGCTCATCCAAAAACACCTGCCCGTCCAGCCCCCGGAGCTTGTCGGGGGTGTTCACGTCGAAGATCAGGATGCCGCCGGGCTCCACAAACAGCCGCAGGCGGAAGAGGGTCTTTTGTACGTCCCTGGGGCTTGTCAGGTAGTTCAGGCTGTCCAGGCAGCAGACGGCCGCCTCTACGGTGCCGTAGAGGTCCAGCTTGGGCATCTCCTGGTGGAGGAAGACCGGCGGCTCCCCGGTGAGATTTGCGCACTTCTCCCGGGCGGCGGAGAGCATGTCCTCGCTGCCGTCGGCCCCAATGAGCTCATAGCCCCGCTGGGCGAGGAGGTATGTCATGCTCCCCGTGCCGCAGGCCAGATCCAGCACTGTATGTACGGGGATGCGGCTGCGGCGCATCAGCTTCTCGAGGAAGTCCGCCCGGCGGGCGTAGTCCACGTCCTCTGTCAGGGCGTCATAACAGCCGGCCAGGGCCTCATAGCTGCTCATCTTTTTCCTCCTCCATCCGCTCGAACACGGTCTGATAGCCCCCGGCGCCGAAGCTGAGGGAGCGGTTCACCCGGCTGATGGTGGCGCTGGAGGCCCCGGTGCGCTCCAGAATGTCGGTGTAGATCATCCCGTCCTTGAGCAGCAGCGCCACATCAAAGCGCTGCTCCATGGCCCGCAGCTCCGTCACGGTGCACAGGTCCTGGAAAAAGCGGTAGGCCTCCTCCTCGGTCTTCAGCAGCAGGAGGGCTTGGTAGAGGTTGTCGCTCTTGGGTTTTTTTGCAATACGAGCCATAGTAGTTTTTCCTCCGTTGGGGTGTGGTCTTGGGGATATAGTAACACTTTATGGTGTGAAAGTAAAGTAGGAAAATGATTGGTAAACAGGACGGGGGTTTCGCCCCCGGGCGACTGACTTTTGGCGCAGCCCAAAAGTCAGCAAAAGGCTGCTTAGGTGTCCGCTCAGGCGGGCTTTAGCCCCCTTGCGGGGGCACAGCCCTTATTCGCTCCCCCCTAAGAACCCCAGGACGCGGCGCCCCCTCGATAGACCGGTGCTTACCCAACCTTGACGCCCCCAACGCGGCGGCGGTGGCTCTCGCATAGCAGATGGTACTGGCGAGCGTTCCCCCGTCTATAGCTTTGTGATAAACCGCCGCTGCCGCTCTGCCAACCTCGCCACGACTTGCCCCCGAAACTTGGAGGTCACTTCGCTGGCCCGGTGCAGCAAATGCCGCCGTGCCTGTTGGTATACCGCATGTAGGGGCGCACGCTACCCGCAAGGGGTACGCCGCATCCGTAAGCGGCGGAGCCGCCAACGGCTGCGCTGTGTGCGCCCCTACAACCGTTTTCACGAACCATGTCCGATGCCTTATTTTTGTAGGGCGCGACGATCCCGGCGCGTCGTGTCCGTCCTCCGGAAATCCCCGGTAAAACATCCTACCCGCAGGGGCCGGTGTCCTCACCGGCCCGCCCCCCGCCGCCGAACCCCTCCCAATCGAACACCCCCCCTTGCGGGAACATCAAACAAAACAGGGGACCGGCCACCCAGTCCCCTGTCTTTATTCTCAAAACGCAAAATTTCCATCCACGAACACCGGTACCTCTTCCCCGTCCTGCGTGGTGCCCACGATGGAGAGGTCCGCGGTGCCTACCATGAAGTCCACGTGGGTGATGGAGTCGTTGAGGCCCGCGGCCTTTAGCTGCTCCTTGGTCATCTCCGCGCCGCCCTCGATGCACTCCGGGTAGGCCTCGCCGAAGGCTAAATGACAGGCGGCGTTCTCATCGAAGAGGGTGTTGTAAAACAGCAGGTGCTGGTTGGAGATGGGGCTGTCGTAGGGGACCAGGGCCACCTCGCCGAAGAAGGAGGCGCCCTCGTCCACGGTGATGGCGGCCTTCAGGGTCTCCTCCCCCTGACGGGCGGAGGCCTCCACGATTTTGCCCTCCTTAACCACAAAGCGCAGGCCCTCGATGACATTGCCGTCGTGGCAGAGGGGCACAGAGGCGCAGACTACGCCGTCGATGCCGTCCCGCAGAGGGGCGGTGAAGATCTCCTCCGTGGGCATGTTGGCGATGAACCGCTGGCCCCTGGGGGTGTCCGAGTCCCCCGCCGCCCACAGGTGGTTCTCCGGCAGGCGGATGGTCAGGTCGGTGCCCAGGCTGTTCTGGTAGTGCAGGGAGCGCAGGCGCAGGGCGTTGAGCTTGTCCTTGCGCCGGTGGAGCAGGTCCAAGTGGGAGCGCCAGCTCTCCACGGCGCTGCCGTCGCCGGTGATGCGCACGGCGGCGAAGATGGCGTCCCAGAGGCGGTCCATGGCGTCACCACAGCCGGGGAACACCCGCTGGGCCCAGGAGGGGATGGGGATGGAGACGATGCACCAAGGGAAGCTGTTCTGCATCTGGAGGCGGTTGAAGGGCTTCAGCGCCTCGCTGCTGGCGCGCTGGTTGCGGACGATCCGGTCCGAGGCCACGCCCTTCAGGTTCTCCGGATCGGTGGCGGAGATGGCCAAGTAGGCGGCGCCCTCCTCCGCGTAGCCGTTGTAGAAGTGCCGCACCCACTCGGGCACGGTGTCGAACACGTCCTCGGCGGCGTGGAGATACTTCTCCCGGGTCAGCACGTCGTCCCGCCAGCTCATGATCACCTCCCGGCAGCCGGCGGCGTAGGCCGCCTTGGCGCAGAGCCGGGCAAAGTCGGCGCACTCCACCGGCGCGGCGATGATCAGGTTCTGCCCTTTTTGGACATTGACCCCCACCTCCACCACCAACCGGGCATACTCCTGCAATCTATTCTCCATAGTATCCTCCTTATCCTCAGCATTAGCCATAGTCTGCCCAACCCCCGCCAAATTTTGCGGCCAAAGCAGCAAAGAGCCCTCGGCAGAGTTTCGCGCCTCCGGCGCGAAAAAAATTAAAATCGTTTTTCCGGGGACCGCGTCCTCGGAAAAACACCCTGCGGGCCCCGCTGGGCCCGAACCTTTTTCCTTGGAATCGGCTGCGCCGCTTCCAAGGAAAAATCCCCCCGTAAATCAAATCCTCGTTTGAAATCCAAGGATTTCAAACGAAAACCCTATTCCCCCCTCGCTTGAAATCCGCAGATTTCAAGCGAATTTACTTCCACATAGACGGGAACAGCATCAGCAGCAGGGGCAGGATCTCCAAACGCCCCAGCAGCATATTGAAGCTGAGGACGATCTTGCTCAGAGCCGACAGGCCGCTGAAGTTCCCCGTGGGACCCAAGGCCCCCAAGCCCGGTCCCACGTTGCCCACGCAGGTCATGGAGGCGGAGAGGGCCTCGGTAAAGCCCACGTTGTCCCAGGCCACCACCAGCGCCCCGATCAGCGTCAGGGCGATGTAGGCGAAGAAGAACAGCGACACGCCGGAGAGGGTGTTCTCCTCCACCCGGTTCCCGTCCACGCGGATGGTCTGCACCACACGGGGGTGGAGGATGTTGTGCACCTCCCGGCGCAGGTTCTTCACCAGAAGGATCACGCGGATGGACTTGACGCCGCCGGCGGTACTGCCGGCACAGGCCCCTGTGACCATCAGGGCGAATAGGATCATGCACGAGAAGGTGGGCCAGAGGGCGAAGTCCACCGTGGCGTAGCCGGTGGTGGTGGCCACGGTGACCACCTGAAACACCGCGTCGGTGATGGTCCTGGCGTTCAGGGCCTGTCCCCCCACAACTATTAGGTTGGCGGCAATCAGCGCCGAGGCCCCTATGGTGAGCAGGGTGTACAGCCGCAGCTCCTCGCTGTGGAGCACCGCCTTGTAGTTGCGGCACAGGGCATAGTAGAGCAAACTGAAGTTGACGCCGGAGAGGAACATGAAGACGATGATGATCCAGTTGATGGTCAGGGAGTTGTAGGCGGCGATGCTGGCGTTTTTCACCGAGAAGCCGCCGGTGGAGATGGTGGTCATGGCGTGGGTGACGGCGTCGTAGAGGCTCATGCCCGCCACCATGAGGAAGATGATCTCCAGAACGGTGAGTCCCACATAGATGCTGTAGAGGATCTTGGCGGTGTCCCGGACGCGGGGAACCAGCTTGGTCTTGATGGGCCCCGGGGATTCCGCCCGCATCAGGTGGACGCTGCCCTCCCCGGTCTTGGGCAGCAGGGCCAGCGTCAGCACCAGCACCCCCATGCCGCCCATCCACTGGGTCTGGGCCCGCCAGAGGAGGATTCCCCGGGGCAGGGACTCGATCTCTGTCAGGATGGTGGCGCCGGTGGTGGTGAAGCCTGAGACTGTTTCAAAGAAGGCGTCGATGTAGTTGGGGATGGCCCCGGAGAGCACATAGGGCAGCGCCCCGAAGGCGGACATGACGATCCAGCTGAGGGCCACGGCGGCAAAGCCGTCCCGGGCCTGCATCCGCCGCTCCCCGCCGGGGAGGCAGCAGAGCACCTGCCCGATGACGCCGGCAAGGGCGATGGTCACGGCGAACCCCATGGCGTCGCCGCCGCCGGTCCCCCAGGACACCGCCAAGGGCAGCACCAGACAAGCCGCCTCAATCCGCAGAATCTGGCCTAACATCCGAAGCACCAATGTATAATTCATAAGCACCTCCTGTGCCATTACTCAAAAAGGTACCAAAAGCCCCTCACTCTACCCACACAAGGAGCAGAACAAAAAAGCCCTCGGCAGAGTTTCGCGCCCTCCGGGCGCGAAATAAATCAAAATCGTTTTTCCGGAAACCGCGTTTTCGGAAAAACACCTTTCGTGCCCCGCTGGGCCCGAACCTTTTTTTCGGGAATCGGCCCTGCCGCTTCCCGAAAAAAATCCCCCCGTCAATCAAATCCTCGCTTGAAATCCAAGAATTTCAAACGAAAACCATATTCCCCTCGCTTGAAATCCGCAGATTTCAAGCGAACGCGAAGCGTAAATCCGCAGATTTCAAGCGAATTATTGTAGTATCTCATTCAAATCCTGCAAAAAGAGGCTCTTGGCCATGACGATAACTTTGTCGCCGTCTAAGATCTCTGAGTTGCCGTCGGGGATGATGGTCTGGTTGTTGCGGACGATGGCCGCCACCAGAAGGCCCTCCTTGAAGCGCAGGTCCTTCAGGGGGGTGTTGAGGAAGTGGGTGGCGGCGTTGGCGGTGAACATCACCGCCTCCATGGCGCCGCCTAAGAGCTTATAGAGGTGCTCCACGGCGCTGCCCTCGCTGTTGGCCAGGGAGCGGGCGTAGGCGCTGATCTGATTGGCGGTGATGTCCTTGGGGCTGATGATGCTGTCCACCCCGCTCTCCCGCATCAGCTCGATGTAGTTGGGCCGGCTCATCTTGGCGATGACCTTCTTGACCCCCGAGCGCTGGGCGCTGAGGGCCATCAGGAGGTTCTCCTCATCCCGGTTGGTCAGGGAGACGAAGGCGTCCGCCGACAGGATCTCCTCCGCCTCCAAAAGGTTGTGGTCCGTGCCGTCGCCGTGGATGATCAGGGCGCTGGGCAGCTTGTCCGTCAGGTCCAGGCACTTCTCCCGGTTCAGCTCCACCAGCTTCATCTTCATGCCCATGCGCTCGGCGGCCCACCCGAGGTAGGTGGCGATACGGCTGCCCCCCAGTACGGACAGCGTCCGCACAGGGTTGGCCGGCCGGCCCAAGAGACGGAGGAACTTGTTCAGCTCCCGGTGGCTGCCGATGATGTACACCTTGTCCCCGATCTGGGGCACAAAGCGCCCGTTGGGCACAAAGACCTCGCTGCCCCGGATCGCCGCGCAGATCAGTACGCCGTTGGGGTTCTTTTTATTGTACTGGTACAGCGGTACGCCGGCCAGGCCGTCCGTCTCGGTGACATAGAAGCCGATCATATCCACCCGGCCCCGGGCGAAGGTCTCCACACTGAAGGCCGAGGGCACACGCAGAATCCGGGAGATCTCCTGTGCGGCGGCGTACTCGGGGTTGATCACCATATCCAGACCGATCTCCTGCTTGAGAAGGGGGGCCTCGTTGTAGTACTCCGGGTTGCGGATCCGGGCCACGGTGTGTTTGGCCCCCAGCTTCTTGGCGATGAGGCAGCAGATAATATTCACCTCGTCATAGCCGGTGACGGCGATCACAAGGTCCGCGGACCGGACCCCCGCCTCCTTCAGTGTGCGGATGGAAGCGCCGTTGCCCTCCATGCACAGCACATCCAGGGAGGTGTCCGCCTCCTTCAGCGCCTCCACGCTCTCGTCCACAAGCACCAGGGCGTGGGCCTCGCCCGCCAGCTGTTTGGCCAGGGTGTAGCCCACCTTGCCGTTGCCGATGATGATGATTTTCATGGATTATGTGCCCTCCTTGGGGAAGTTTTTTCTTGCCAGCAGCATGGCATTGAGCTCCGCCCCCAAAAGCAGCGTGATGGAGCTGAAATAGAGCCAGATCAGCAGCACAATCACCGCGCCCAGGGTGCCGTAGATCACCGAGTAGCTGGCGAAGTTCTCCACATAGAAGGAGAACCCCAAACTCAGCAGCATCCACGCCGCCAGAGAGATCAGCACGCCGGGGACAATGCCCTCCGCTGCCTGGGGCCGGTCCTGGGCCAGCGCGTAGAGCAGTCCCAGGGCGGCGAAGAGGAACACCGCCAGCACCACAAAGCGCAGGTAGTGCCACAGCTCAATGAGATAGGGGGAGAAGGACAGATGGGCGGTAAGGTAGGTCAAAAGCCGCTGGCCCACTGTGGTTAGCACCAAGGCCACCGCCAGCACCAGCAGCAGCGAGACGGTGTAGAGCAGCAGCCGCAGATAGTAGACAAAGAGCCCCACGCCCCCCTCGAGGCCGTAGGCCCGGCGGACCCCCCGCATGAGGCAGTTGGCGGCCCGGATGGGAAAGTAGATGGAGAATATCAGGGAGAACCAGAGCATGGAGGGGCTGGCGGTCTGGCCCACATACTCCAAATAGGTTCCGCACAGCTCCACCGCCGCCCGGGGCATCACCGTGTCCAGCACGCGCAGGATGCTGTCCACATCCAATTGCAGGAGGCCCAGGAGGGTGCTGATAAAGATGAGGATGGGGAACAGGGCGAAGAGGATATAGTAGGAGAGGGCCGCGCTCTGCCGGGGGATGTCGTGGCTGTGATAGCGCGCGATCAGCTCATGGGAAAAGGCGACGGCAGGCCGGCGGCGCAGCCGGTCCCACAGCGGAAATTTTCTCAAAGCGCACCTCCCCGGTTCTGCTGGACTGCTGTCTCATCATACAGTATCATACGGTACAGTGTAATATCTTAGTATAGCATAGTTTTGGAAAAAAACAATGAAAACATGGGCCGGGTATGGTATACTGGTCCCATCGCCATGGGGCGCCGCCCCAGAGGGTGTGAAAATCCAACTTTTGGAGGTAAATTCCCAATGAAAGTACTACTCATCAACGGCAGCGGCAACTTAGCCGGCTCCACCTTCACCGCCCTCTCAGAGGTGGCCAATACGCTGGAGGCCGAGGGGGTCCGGACGGAGATCTTCCAGCTGGGGGGCGAGCCTATCCGGGACTGCAACGGCTGCGGCGGCTGCGCCCGTTTACAGAGAAACGCCTGTGTGTTCAAGGACGACTGCGTCAATGAGCTGATCCAGAAGGCGGCGGAGGCCGACGGCTTCGTCTTTGGCACGCCGGTCTACTATGCCCACCCCTCCGGCCGGCTGCTCTCGGCCTTGGACCGGGCCTTCTACGCCGGCGGCGCGGCCTTCCGGCACAAGCCGGGCTTTGCCGTGGCGGTAGCCCGCCGGGGCGGCACCACGGCGTCCTTGGACGCGGTGATGAAGCACTTCACCATCAACCAGATGCCGGTGGTCTCCTCCACCTACTGGACCATGGTCCATGGCCGAGAGGCCGGAGACGTCCCCCAGGACGAGGAGGGGATGCAGACCATGCGCAACGCGGCGAGGAATATGGCGTGGCTGCTCAAGTGCATCGAGGCCGGCCGGGAGGCCGGAGTCCTGCCGCCGGAGGCGGAGCGCGGGTGCCAGACGAACTTTATCCGGTAAAAGAGGCGCGGCAAAAGCCGCACCTCTTTCTTTGCATTGTGGTCTGCACGAAAGCTATGTACTGTGCCGCGGCACAAAAAAGCCGTCAGGCCTGTAAATACTCCAACGCCGCATACCCCACAAAATTGCCATAATGCACCACGCCCCAGCCGTTCCACTTTCCAAATACCCGCACATTGGCACCATTGGGCATGCTGGCAATCACCGTCCCGTTGGGGTCCGGGCGGCTGCGCAGATTCAGCGTGCCGCTGCCCACGCGGACTGTGGCGTCGTAGGGGTCAATGGGCCAGATAAAGGGCAGGCCGAAGTACTCCGTCAGACTGAGCACAATGTTCTGGGCGATCTGGGTGAAATGGTTCTCCACCCACGCGGCATCCTGATAGTTGTCGTGGTAGCCCAGCTCCAGCAGCACCGAGGGAAAATGGGGGTCCCGCACCTCCCCCAGGGAGGTGGTGGCTCTTGTGACCACCAGATTGGGCAGAGGATAGATATCCCGCAGGTTCCGGGCGAAAATCTCCGCCGCCCGCTGGCCGCTGGAGCTGGTGGGATAGTAGAAGGCGATAATCCCCCGCACATTGCCGTAATTCTCCGGGGCCGCGCCGTTGGAGTGGAGGGCGAGATAGAAGTCATACCACCCCTCGTTGGCCTGCCGGATGGAGCTGGCGGCGGTCATCTCCGGCGTATTGCGCTTGTACTGGATTCCATTGCTGACTAAGTAGGGCACCATAGCGTCGGCCAGCCGATTCATGTTGTACTCCTCGCTGCCGCTGCCGGTCACATACATATTCCCTTCCTGTGTAGACGGACTCAGATAGATAATGGGCATAGGACACCTCCTGCTGTTTCTGCATTCTATGCGGAAACAGCAGGAGGTGTCCCAATTGGGGATGAGAAATGAGGAATGAAAGAAACTTGGCAGTCATCCCTTCTGCCGGAGCGATCTAAGCCGCATAAAAGCAGGGACAGTAAAGCGATATGCCTTACTGTCCCTGCCCGCTTTTCAAATCCCCCTGCGGCAAAGCCGCGGGACACATTCATCCCTAATTCCTAACTCCGCATTCCCAATTCTCACTTGATGCTCTTGCTCTCCACTTCCGCCTGCAGCATTGCGGTGAACTGCTCCAAGCTCATGGCGCCCAAGTCCTCGCCGGTGCGGTGGCGGACGGAGACGGTGCCGTTCTCCATGTCCCGGTCGCCCACCACCAGCATATAGGGCACCTTCTCCAGCGTGGCCTCCCGGATCTTCTTGCCGATCTTCTCATTGCGCGCGTCCACCTCCACGCGGAAGCCCGCCTTGTCCAACTGGCCGGAGAGGGTCTCGGCGTACTCGGCGGCCCGGTCAGTGACGGGGAGGATCTTGACCTGTACCGGGTTGAGCCAGGCGGGGAAGGCACCGGCGAAGTGCTCGGTGATGACGCCGATGAAGCGCTCGATGGACCCCAGCACCACCCGGTGGATCATCACAGGGCGGTGCTTCTGCCCGTCCTCGCCGATATACTCCAGCTCGAACCGCTCGGGGAGCTGGCTGTCCAGCTGGATGGTGCCGCACTGCCAGGTCCGGCCCAGGGAGTCGGAGAGATGGAAGTCCAGCTTGGGGCCGTAGAAGGCGCCGTCGCCCTCGTTGATGACGAAATCCTTGCCCATATCGGTGATGGCGGCCTTCAGGATGTCCTGATTGCGCTCCCACTCCTCCACAGTGCCGATGTGATCCTCGGGCATGGTGGAAAGCTCGATGGTGTAGCTCAGGCCAAAGACGGAGTAGACCTCGTCGAAGAGCCGCACCGTCTCTTGGATCACCTCCTGCATCTGCTCCCGGGTCATGAAGACGTGGGCGTCGTCCTGGTTGAAGCAGCGTACCCGGAACAGGCCATGGAGCGCGCCGGAGAGCTCGTGGCGGTGGACCAGGCCGATCTCCCCCACCCGCAGGGGCAGCTCCCGGTAGGAGTGGGGCTCGCTGGCGTAGACCAGCATTCCGCCGGGGCAGTTCATGGGCTTCACGGCGAAGTCCACCTCGTCGATGACGGTGGTGTACATGTTGTTCTTATAGTGGTCCCAGTGGCCGGAGCGCTCCCACAGCTGGCGGTTAAGCATGATGGGGGTGGAGATCTCCACATAGCCATATTTCTTGTGGACCTTCCGCCAGTAGTCCAGGAGGGTATTCTTCAGGGTCATGCCCTTGGGCAGGAAGAAGGGGAAACCGGGACCCTCGTCCCGGAGCATGAACAGGCCCAGCTCCTTGCCCAGCCGGCGGTGGTCCCGCTTTTTGGCCTCCTCGATCTTGGCCAGGTACTCGTCCAGCTCGTCCTTCTTGGGGAAGGCCACGCCGTAAATGCGCTGGAGGGTCTCCCGGCTGGAGTCACCCCGCCAGTAGGCGGCGTTGCAGGCGGTGAGCTTAATGGCGTTGCCCTTGATCCGCCCGGTGGAGTCCAGGTGAGGGCCGGCGCACAGGTCGGTAAACTCCCCCTGCTTATAGAAGGAGATGACGGCGTCCTCGGGCAGATCATTGATCAGCTCCACCTTGAAGGGCTCGCCCTTCTCCTCCATGAATTGGATGGCCTCTGGCCGGGGCAGCTCGAACCGCTCCAGCTTCAGCTTCTCCTTGCAGATTTTACGCATCTCCGCCTCCAGCTCCTCCAGCTGGGTCTCGGAGAAGGGTTCGGGGGTGTCGAAGTCGTAGTAGAAGCCGTTGTCGATGCTGGGGCCGATGGCCAGCTTCACCTCGGGGTGGAGCCGCTTCATGGCCTGGGCCAGCACGTGGGAGCAGGTGTGC
>JAAWSV010000012.1 GCA_022801715.1 Oscillospiraceae bacterium | reverse complement strand
CAGATTTCGCTCTGAACAAGCGAAATCTGGTCTTTCGATTTTGATTTGTGCGAAGCGGTTTGTTACAGATTGCCCCTGAACAACCTGTAACAGAAAAAAGCCGCAAAAATCACCCCCATCGCCCCTGGAACCTTCCCCGCACCATACGCCCCCCTCTGCCCCCGGCTTGACTTTTCCACGGAAGAAGATATAATGGAGGTGCAATTAACCCCCCCTGCCGCCCCATCAACCCTACCTATACAACCTGAAGGAGGCACCCCTATGACCTATACCATGCACGTTGCCGGACTGGAGCGCCAGCTGCCCCTGTGCAAGGTGGCTGAGAACTTCTACATCGGCGCCTTTATCATCTTCGGCGATGCGGAGCTGACGGTGGCCTGCGCGGAGCACCTGCTCAAAGCCATCCCCGCGGACAGCTACGACTATATGCTCACCGCCGAGGCCAAGAGCATTCCCCTGATCCACGAGATGGCCCGCCAGTCCGGCGCAGAGCGGTACTTCATCGCCCGCAAGGGCCCCAAGGTGTACATGACGGATCCCCTCCACGTGGCGGTGCGCTCCATCACCACCCTGCACCAGCAGGAGCTGTACATCGGCGGGGAGGACGCGGCCTTCATCAAGGGCAAGCGGATCTTGCTGGTGGACGACGTGATCTCCACCGGGGAGTCCCTCCACGCCATGGAGGAGCTGGTGCGTCAGGCCGGCGGCACCGTGACGGGCCGGGCGGCCATTCTGGCCGAGGGGGACGCCCTGCGGCGGAGCGATCTGGTCTATTTGGCCCCGCTGCCGGTGTTCAACGCGGACGGCAGTGTGAAGGAGTAGATGTTTTCAGAACCCCCGCCAGGGTCTCCCTCGGCGGGGGTTCTGCGCTGTCCCCAAAAAGATTTTCCCTCCTCCTCTGGAAAAACCCCGCGCCATGGCGTATAATAAGGAGCTGTACAAACCGCCAGGCCTGCGGGCCGGGGCTTCAAAACGGCCCGGAAGGAAAAAAACGGAGGGAAAACATTCCCGTCATTGTCAGGAGGACCTGCCCTGTGGAACCTGTGAGAGAGAACATAACATTTGGCTATATCTGCCCCAAGTGCGGGCGGAGCGTCGTGGGGGAGCGGACGGCCTTCGCCGTCTCCGCCGGCCTCTCCGGCCTGGTCTGCGACTGCGGGGAGTCGGAGCTGGTCTCGGAGCCAGAGGGGCTTCGGCTGCGCCTGCAAGTCCCCTGTGGCGTCTGCGGCGGGGAGCACGTCGCCCGCTTGGAGGCCCAGCGGGTGCTCCAGGGGGAGAGCGTCGCCCTCAGCTGCCCGGAGCGGCACCAGCTCTGCTGCTGTGTCGGGGAGGAGGGCCGTGTGATGGCCGCCCTCCAGCAGCTCCAGATCGCCGCGGAGAAGCTCCGGGAGAGCCAGGAGGCCCCCTTTGCCGACAGTGTGATCATGTACGAGGTCCTCTCCGAGCTGCGGGAGATTGCCGGACGAGGCGGCATCTCCTGCGCCTGCGGCAGCCGCCGGTATACCATCACGGTGCGGGGCGGAGCGGTGGATCTGGTCTGTCAGGACTGCGGCGGCAAGCTGCGCATCGGCGCGGCCACCGACGAGGACCTGGACCAGCTCTGCTGCCGGTACACCCTGACCATCCCGGGCCGTCCCGCGGCGGACGGGGGATCGGGGGCGAAGCCATGACCATAGGGGTATTTCTGACCTTTTTAGGGGTACTGCTGCTGTGTATTGTAAAGGGCTGGTTCGTGGGCTGGGCTTTGCTGGCAGGACTGGCGCTGTTCTTCGCCCTGGGCCTGCGGCGGGGCTATTCGGCCAAGGAGCTGTGCGCCATGGCCGGGGACAAGGCCCGGACAAGTCTTGTGGCCATCACGGCGCTGCTTCTCATGGGCGCCATCACCGGGCTGTGGCGTGCCAGCGGCACCATCACCTACTGTATCCACCACGGGATGCGCCTGATCACGCCGCCGCTGTTTCTGCTGATCGCCTTTCTGATCTGCGCCGCGCTGTCCTACATGCTGGGAACCTCCTTCGGCGTGGCCAGCACGGCAGGCGTGGTGCTGATGGCGCTGGCCCGCTTCGGCGGGGTGAGCGAGCTGGCGGCCGCCGGAGCGGTGCTGTCCGGGGCCTTTTTCGGGGACAGGGGGTCCCCGGCCTCCTCCTCCGCCATTCTGGTGGCGTCCGTGACGGGGACAGACCTCTATGCCAACGTAAAGAGGATGTTCGTCACCGGCCTCCCGCCCCTGCTGCTGTGCGCGGCGCTGTACGCGGCCCTTTCGCCGCGCCACCCGCTTCAAGCGGTGGACCCGGCGGTGGCCGGCGCGGTGGAGCAGGCCTTTGTCCTCTCTTGGATGGCCCTGCTGCCGGCGCTTTTGATGCTGGTACTGCCGCTGTTCCACGTGTCCATCCGCCTTGCGATGCTCGGCAGCATGGCGGCCGCCGCCGGTGTGGCCGTCTGGGTACAGCGTCTGTCCCTGCCGGAGGTGGTCCGGGCCGCCCTGCTCGGCTATCAGGCGGAGGGGGAGTTGGCAGCGGTACTCTCCGGCGGCGGGGTGCGGAGCATGGTCTCCACCTGCTTGGTGGTGCTGCTCACCGGACTCTACTCCGGCCTCCTGGAGGGAATCCGGGTGTTGGAGCCGCTGCAAAAGGAGGTCTTGTCACTGTGCCGCCGCTTGGGCCGTTTTCCCACGGCGATCCTCACCGGCTTGGGGTCGGCCATGGTTTTCTGCAACCAGACCATCGCCGTCATGCTCTCGGAACAGCTGCTGCGCTCCGGGTATAGCGACCGCACGGAGCTGGCCATTGACATCGAAAACTCCGGCGTGCTCCTGCCGGCTTTGGTGCCTTGGTCGATTGCCTCCTCGGTGCCCTTGGCCATGATCGGCGTGGGGCCGGAGGCCCTGCCCTACGCGGCGCTGCTGTGGCTGACGCCCCTGACGTATCTGTTCACGAAAAAATACTTCTTCCCCGCGGGGGGCGCCCGACCGGCCCTATCGTCCGCCCCGCAAGAAAGGCAGGATCAACTGTGATTGAACTTCTGGCCCGCCGTCTGATTCCCGGCTATCCCAACACGGAGGACCCCCACGTCCGCCGGCGGTGCGGGATGCTCTGCGGACTGGTGGGAATCGTACTGAATGTGCTGCTGTGCGCCCTCAAACTCTTCGCCGGCCTCCTCAGCGGCTCCATTGCCATCACTGCCGACGCGCTGAACAACCTCAGCGACGCCGGTTCCTCGGTGGTATCCCTCCTCGGCTTCCATCTGGCGGCGCAGGAGCCGGACCGGGACCACCCCTTCGGCCACGGCCGGATGGAGTACATCTCCGGCCTGATTGTGGCGATGCTGATCATCCTCATGGGCTTCGAGCTCCTTAAAAGCAGCGTGGAGAAGATCATCCGCCCGGAGGCGGTGGACTTCCACCCGGTGATTCTCCTGATTCTCGTTCTCTCCATCGCCGTAAAGCTGTACATGTGCGCCTACAACCGCCGCCTGGGGCGGAAGATCCGCTCCTCCGCCATGGCCGCCACCGCCGCGGACAGCCTCAGCGACGCCGCCGCCACCACAGCGGTGCTCCTCGCCACCTTGGCCGGGCACTGCACCCGCCTCCCGCTGGACGGCTGGTTCGGCCTGCTGGTGGCGCTGTTTGTCCTCCGCGGCGGCTGGAGCGCCGCCCAGGACACCATAAGCCCCCTCCTGGGGCAGCCGCCCTCCCCGGAGTTTGTGGGGGAGGTGGAGGCCCTGGTCCTCTCCCACCCGGAGATTATCGGCGTCCACGATCTCATCGTCCACGACTACGGGCCGGGCCGCCTGATGATCACCCTCCACGCGGAGGTCCGCTGCGACGGGGACATGATCGTCCTCCACGACGTGGTGGACACGGTGGAGGGGGAGCTGGGCCGGCAGATGCACTGTCTGGCCACCATCCACATGGACCCGGTGAGCTGCGACGAGGCGGTGGCGGAGAAGCGGGAGGAGGTGGCCGCCCTCCTGCGCACCATTGACGATCGGATCAGTATCCACGACTTCCGCATGGTGGAGGGTCCCACCCACACCAACCTGATTTTCGACGCCCAAGTCCCCTTCGACCTCCCCCTCACCGACCGGGAGGCGGCCCTGCGCATCCGCGCCCTCATCCAGACCATGCCGGGGAACTACTTCGCCGTGGTAAAGGTGGAGAAGGGCTACCTGTAATCCCCCCCAAAAACCGCACCCATATCCCAAAAACGCCGCACACCGGGAGCAGCCGCGAAAGGCCGCCCCCGGTGCGTCTTTTGATTCCATTCTCTCTCCCCATCAGGTCACATCGGCCCGATGGTCAGCGTCGTCCCCTCCAGCGTCACCCGCTGGCCCAGCATACGAAACAGCTCCGCCGGCGCCCAAGTGACACCGGGCTCCTCAATATAGGCCCCCCTGCCGTAGCGCAGAGGCCCGGTGGCGCCCACCGCCCCCGCAATTCTGGTGGCCCCGGAGATCACCCCCGCGTCAATCGCCAGCGTCACGGCGAAGGTCTCGCTCTCAATCGTGACCACGCGGCCCTCCTCGCCCTTCACATAGGAGGCCTTCAGCCCCAGCGCCTGGGCCACCGCCGCCGCCGGCACCATGGCCACGCCGCTCTCATAGCGCCCGGTAAGCTCACTTTCGCTCCCGTTGATCACCAAGGACAGCGCCGCCCCCTCCGCGAGGGTCTCCCCCTCCGCCTCGGGCAGACGCATCAAATACCTGGGGCTGGCCTCCGCCGGATAGATCGCCGCCAGAACCGGCCCGTACCAGGCCATCAAACGGTCCCCGGTCTCAATCTGGGAGAGGGACAGCTCCTCCCCGGTTTTGTAGTCGGTGAGGGTGGTATCCCCGTCAACATGGAGGTACATCCCGCCGCCGTTGACGGTGATCAGCCAGCCGCCGTCCTTCTCCG
This sequence comes from Oscillospiraceae bacterium, assembly GCA_022801715.1. Classification (GTDB taxonomy): domain Bacteria; phylum Bacillota; class Clostridia; order Oscillospirales; family Oscillospiraceae; genus CAJFPI01. The sequence goes on along the minus strand of JAAWSV010000012.1, from coordinate 55,162 downwards.
GCGCGAAGTCCGACACCACATGGTAGAAGGCGCAGTCCGCCTCCTCCGCCACGTTGCGCACCACCGCGCACACCGTCAGCAAATCGCCGCTGTCCTCGTCGTCGGACCGGCTGCTGCTGTCACAGGCGGCATAGATCCGCTCCCCCTCCTTCAGCTCCGCGCCGCTGTCCATCTTTCGTCCGGCGGCGTCCACCCACACGGTGGCCGGGGAGATCAGCAGGGTATAGTAGGCGCCCCCCGCCTCAGAGGTGATGGTCAAACGGGCCACACCTCCCTCGCTGTCCCGGATGATGCCGGTAATCCGCCCCACATAGAGGGTACAGTCATTCTTGGGCAGCTCCGCCGCCGCTGCCGGCACGCACAGGGCCAGCGCCAGCACGCCGCTCAGCAGCGCCGCGGTCAGTCGTTTTCTCAGGCTCATCAGATCCACTCCTTTCCCCTTGCGGGTCCACATGGCAGCATCCCATACCGGCGCCCCAAGGCGCCCCATCCCCGGAATCGGCACAGAGGCCGGCCTCTACCGAGGCACCACTTCCACTTCCACTCCCACAATCGACCCGCCGCCGATGCTGACACTGCCGCCGGGCAGCACCGCCACGCCGCCGAAGCTCCCGCCGGAGGACGAATCGCCGCCGAAATCATCGAAAACAGGCTCCAGGCCCACCTGGCTCTTGCTGGCCATGGCGCCGTTCTCAAAGACCACCGTCACACTGGCCCCGTCGGCGCCGGACCAGGAGTAGATCTCGTTGAGGCTCTCCCCGTCCTCCACAGAGGACAGCAGCTCCCCCTCGCCGCCTAAGAGACCGCAGACCTCCTCGTAGCCCATCCCCTCGAACACGCTGTCAAAGGCCGCCAGCGTCAGGCCCTCCGTCCCGCCGCTCTGTCCGGAGCGCTTCTCAAACTTGTCGAAGGCGGCCCGGCCGTTGAAGGCGGTGAGCAGGATGGCCTCCTGCTGGTCCATCAGGTAGATCAGCGCCCGGTACTCCCCCAGGTCCTTCAGCGCCTCGCTGAGGGACAGCGTGGTTGCCGCCGTCTCCTCCCTCATCTCCGCCCAGTCCGCCGGGGGCTCGGCGTCGGCGGAGTAGGCCGGGTCGTTGAGGAGGACGCTGACCTCCACCCGGTCGGTGCGCACCCGCACCGTCAGCTCCCCGTCGAAGGTGCCGGAGAGGGCGCTGTTCACCGCCGAACGCACGGCCTCCTTCTTTTCATCCTGCTCCGCGGAGGAGGTGCGCTTGGGCCCGGCGGCGGCAGGTCCGTCGTCGGCCTCCTGCCCGCCGCAGGCGGTGAGCAGCAGGGCGCAGAGGAGCAGGGGGATCAGCAGCTTTCTCATGGTGGAATACTCCTTTCTCATCCGTCCAACGGGACGGCAAAACAGCAAAAATGTTTGACTTCCCTCAGTCCTCCCGCCAATCCGGGAAGAACCGGGCCATATCCGCCGGCAGCGCCGCCGCCAGAGACAGCGCCTCTCCGGTGAGGGGGTGGCGCAGCCGCAGAAGGGCGGCGTGGAGGGCGGGCCGGCCGATCCGCTCGGTATCCTCCGTGCCGTAGAGCCAGTCCCCCAGCAGGGGACAGCCTATGGCGGCGAGGTGGACACGCAGCTGGTGGGTGCGCCCGGTGCGGGGCGTCAGGCGGAGCAGCGTCAGCTCCCCCCGGCGGCACAGCACCTGATACTCCGTCAGGGCCTCCGCCCCGCCGCTTTCGGTGCACCGCTTGATGGGGGACCCCTCCGCCCGCGCGATGGGCAGGTCAATCCGCCCCGTCTCCGCCGGAGGCGCCCCCAGGGCGATGCCCCGGTACTCCCGGTAGAACCGGTCGGTATGGAGCTCCTGGCGCAGCAGATTGTGGATGTACTGGCTCTTGGCCACCGTCATCAGACCGGTGGTCCCCCGGTCCAGACGGCTGACGGGGTGGAAGGGCCGCCCCCCGCCCAGATAGTGGGCCAGACCGTTGGCCAGGGTGGGCTCCCCCGGCGCGAAGGAGGAGGGGTGAACCGCCAGAGGCGCGGCCTTGTTGACGACCAAAAGGTCCTCGTCCTCATAGGGGATCTCCAGCTCCATGGGGACAGGGGGCACGCCCCCCGCCCCCGCCGGGTCCGACAGGTCCACCGTGAGGACATCCCCCGCCCGGAGCAGGGCATTGGTGAACACCGGCGCGCCGTTGAGGAGGAGAGCGCCCTCCCGGCGCTTGAGGCGGCCCAGCAGGGTGGCGGAGACCAGAAGGTCCTGCCGGAGCACCCCGCGGACCGTGCGCCCATCCTGGGCGGCGGTAATCGTGATGGTCATAAGGGAGCGTCCTCCCCTCTGTCAGTGTAGTCCTCGTCCATTGGGTATAGTATACACCACCGCGCCGAAAAGTGCAATTAAGAAAAATGTGGTATTCTGCAAACTGTCAAAAAAAACACGCTCCCCCTATCCCCCTCTGGTCAAATCCCCCTCCCTGTGATAAAATACCCCCATCACAATCAGGAGAGTGGAGCCATGCGCCATGAAAAAATCTTTCAAATGGAATTCGGGAGGGTCTACGGCCTCCTCTTGGACAAGGCCCTCCGAAAGGGGCGGACGGAGGCGGAGGTGGACGCCATCATCTCCTGGCTGACGGGCTACTCCACGGACCAGATCCGCCGCGCCGCCGCCGTCCCCTACGGGGACTTCCTCCGCCAGGCCCCGGCGCCCAACCCGGACCGGGTACTGATCAAGGGCACCGTCTGCGGCGTCCGGGTGGAGGAGGTGGAGGACCCCCTCCTCCGGGAGATCCGATACCTCGACAAGCTGATTGACGAGCTGGCCAGAGGACGCCCCCTAAAAAAAATCCTGCGAAAGCCGGGGGAGTCCCCCCTGTGGACCTGCCCCAGGTGCGGCCGATCCTTTCGCCATAGGGAGCAGGACCACTACTGCGGAGAGGCCCCAAAGACCATCGAGGACTACATCGCCGCCCAGCCGGAGGCGGTGCAGGACCGCCTCCGGCAAGTAAACGCCGCCGTCCGCGCCGGCCTCCCGGAGGCGGCGGAGAAAATCTCCTGGAGCATGCCCACCTACTGGCGGGGCCGGAATCTGATCCAATTCGCCGCCTCCAAAAAGCACATCGGCCTCTACCCCGGCCCGGAGGCCGTAGCGGCCTTTGCCCCGCGGCTCTCGGACTACCCCACCAGCAAGGGCGCCATCCAGCTCCCCCACGGCAAGCCCCTCCCCCTAAAGCTGATCACCGCCATTGCCAGGTGGTGCGGCGAGAACCCCTGAGCGCGGACAAACCAAAAAAGGGTGCCCCATCTCCCTATGGGCACCCTTTTTTCTTGATAGACAAAACCCTGCCGCGGGCCTACTCCGCCGCGCCCACATCGTGCTCCGCGCCGAGAATCCGGTGGCAGTCCTCGATGCACTGCTGGAGCCGCGCCTGAGACACGGCGGCGCCGTCGCCCTTGGCGATCTCCGCGTAGACGTCCAGCAGCTGGAAGCGCACCTCCGCGCCGGCCTCCCGGTCCAGCATCAGCATGGGCCGGTAGTTGAAGCCCTCAATGGTGGTCTCATTGGTCTCCAAATCCTTCTTCAGCTCCAGCGTCAGCACCACCGTGGTGTCCGTCAGGGGGTCATTCTGCGCGGAGATAAAGTTCCCTAAAGAGTAGCAGACAAACCCCTGCTTCTCGGTGCCGTCAGGCATGGTCACCGTGCGCAGCTCCATAGGCTGGAGCACATGGGCATGTCCGCCCAGGATGATGTCCGCGCCGTTTTGAAACAGGAAGTCCGCCACCTGATCCTGATAGCTGTTCTGCTTGGTCTGGTACTCCACGCCCCAGTGGATCATCACCGCGATCAGATCGGTGTCCAGCGCCTTGGCCTTCTCCAAGTCCCCCCGGACCTTCTCCTCGTCCAGGGTGGACATGTGGGTCAGATAGTCCGTATTAAAGAGATTGACGGCATAGGGGGCGTCCTTGGGCGTGGGAATGCCGTTGGTGCCGTAGGTGTAGCCCAGGAAGGCCACGGAGATGCCGCCCACATCCATCACCTGGATGTTGTTGTCATACTCCTCCTGCGTGCGGCTGGTGCCCACGTGCCTGAGCCCCGCCTCGTCCATCACGTCCAGGGTGCGGATCACCGCCTTGCCCCCCCGGTCCAGGCTGTGGTTGTTGGCCGTAAGCATCAAATCAAAGCCCATGTCCTTCAGACTGTAGGCCAGGTCATCCGGGGAGTTGAAAGCCGGATAGCCGGAGTAGGGCGGCCCCCCGGCCAGGGTGGTCTCAAAGTTGCCCACGGCGCAGTCCGCCGCCGTGGCATAGGGGGCCACGGCGCCCATCATATTGGTATAGTCGTATTTCTCCCCGTCAAAGGCGTCATTGACCTGGGGCAGATGGTTCATGATGTCGCCGATCACCACCAGGGTGGACTCAATGGGCTCCGGCGGAGGCGGCGGAGGCGGCGGCTCCACCGGCTCTGTCACCTGCGTATCATCAATGCCGGACTGCCCCGCATCCGCCGGCTCCCCCGGCGCATTAGCCGCGCTGCACCCCACCATCACCAAGCAGAGCAGCAGCGCCAATAAAGACTGTTTCATAGCGTTCCTCCGTAAAAAAAGTTTATCAATGATGTACCAACAAAAACCCTTCAAGCCCCCATCAAAAAGCCCTCGGCAGAGTTTGCGCTTCGCGCAAAAAATCTAAGAATCGTTTTTCCGGAAACCGCGTTTTCGGAAAAACACCTTGCAAACCGCGCTCGGTTTGAACCTTTTTCCTTGGAATCGCCCCCGGCGCTTCCAAGGCAAAAGCGTAACCCCCGTCCCCTCAAAAAATGCTTGCATTTTTTGAGTATAGCCGCGCTCGGTTTGAACCTTTTGCCTTGGAATCGCCCTTGGCGCTTCCAAGGAAAAATCCCCCCGTCAATTCAAATCCAAGTTTGAAATCCAAGGATTTCAAACGAAAACCCTATTCCCCTCGCTTGAAATCCGCAGATTTCAAGCGAAATTCTCACGCGATTTTCTCATATATTACCTGATTGATCTCACTGCAAATACTATAGATCCCGTACTCATCCTTGGCCCCGCTGGCGCCCACGGTAAGCACCACCACGCCGTCGCCGGTGTTTGGATCATAGGACATGCAGTTAAACACGCCATAGGCGCTGCCGGTGTGGAAGTACACATCCTGCCGGCCATAGAGCTCCGGCCAGCGGCGCATGGGCTGGGCCTGATAGGACCCGCCGGGCACCGGCGTGGGGTCATAGCTCTCCATCACCGCCACCGTCTCCGCCTTCAGGAGCTGCACCCCCTCAAAGCGACCATCGCTGGCCATAAGGCCCACCAGCTTGCCTATATCCCGGGCGCTGATGGTGAGGCCCCCGGCGAAGTAGGTGCCCGTGGCCCCCGGGAAGGCCCAGCGCCCCATCCTCCGCTGGGTGTCCGCGGTGCGGGACACTGCGCCGCCGTTATAGTACAAAGTGGCCATACGGGTCTTGTCCCTGATGGTGCCGGCGGCGAAGGCCCCGTCAATGCCCATGGTGTCAAAGAGCCGGCGGTTCAGGATCTCGTCCACATACTCCCCCGAGGCCAGCTCCAGCGTCATCCCCAGCACACCATAGGCGTAGTTGTTGTAGTTCCAGTAGCCGATGGAGCCAGGGACGCCGCCGCTGAACCCGCTGCCCCGGAGCCGGGACTTGACGCTCTCATAGGACCTGGACTCGCTGTCCCCGGCGTTAAAGATGGAGGAGGTGTGCGTCAGAAGGGTACGGAGGCTCACCGGCTTGTCCGGGTACTGGGGATTTTTCACCTCAAAGCCCCAGTATTTGCCGATGCTCTCATCCAAATTCACCTTCCCCTCCTCGCTGAGGGCCATAGCCGCCAGGCCCACCGCCACCTTGGAGAGGGAGGCCACCCGCATCTTGTGGTCGGCGGTCATGGGATCGCTGTTCCGTGTGGCCCAGCCGCAGGCGAAGGTGTCGGACACCTCCCCGTTTTCCACCACGGCCACCTGGACGCCAATGGCCCCATACTTCTTGGCCGCCGCCTCCACCGCCTCCTGAATGGCGTCGTGGCTGTCCCTGGCGGCGTGGGGGACAGTGCGGGAGGGCTGGCGGTCAAAGATCTCCGCCGCCAGCGGGTCCTCCCCGGCGCAGAGGCCGGTGAGAATCTGGGCCATCTGCACACGGGACACCGGGAGGCCGGGGTGGATCGTGTCCGCCACCACCGTCCGGTAGAGCCCGGAGCCTATCACATAGCGGAGGGGCTCCTCCGCGTAGCGGTAGACGGCGCCGGCGTCGGTGTAGGCGCTCAGATCCCCGCTCCCCTCCGAGGGGAGGCCCATGTGCCCGGCGTACCGCTGGAGCATCACCGCTAAATGGGCTCTGGTGATGGGATCTCTGGGGTGGAAGCTGCCCTCCACGCTGCCGGTGACGATGCCGGCGGCGTGGGCCCAGGTCACCGCCTCGGCGTACCAGCTGTCCTTGGGCACATCGGAGAAGGTGACAAACTCCCCCATCCGCTCCTCCTCGGCAGCGCGGATCTCCTCCACATCGCCGATGGTGACCAGCATCTCCCTGGGATTGCTGGAGGGACTGACGGTGATGGTGGAGGTGGGCGCCGGGGCCTCCTCCCCGCTGAGACGGAAGAGGGCGGTTACCGCCTCGGCCCGCGTCACCGCCGTGTGGGGCGCAAAGCGCCCGCCCCCCTGCCCGTAGATGGCCCCCCGGTACATCAGGTAGGCCGCCGCGTCAAAGGCGGGGGTGTTGGCGTCAATATCGGTTATCCTGGCCCCGGCCCGGATGTCGGCCAGCGTGACCGGGGGCTCCTCCGGCTCCGCCGACTCCACGCCGGCCGCCAGCTCCTCCGCCGAGAGCTCCGCCGGCTCCCTGTCGGCGGCTATGGCGATGGCCACCCCGCCGGTGAGCAGGCAGACCGCCGCGAGGACGGCGGCAATGATCTGTTTTTTCATCACACAATGCTCCATTTCTCTCTCCGCGGCCCCCGCCCCAAGGCAAAGGCCCCAGAATTCGCTCCCTTTCGACATGGACCTATTATAGCCCCCATTGGGGCAGGTGTCAATACAGAGCCGCCCCCGGCCGCCGACATGTTTACCACTTCATTTTGTCAGCAGCCTCACAAAAAACCTATGCTTCCAGATGGAAGCATAGGTTTTTTAACCGCGTCAATCGCCCGTATTCCAACCGGCTTAATAGGCCACGCCCCAGATAATATCCGTGCCGCACTCCTTGCCGCACACGGGGCAGCGCCCCAAATTCCGCCGCTGGGCCAGCGGCATGCACCGGCTGGTGACGCCCGCCTGCTCCTTCATGGCCATCTCGCACTCCAGCGACTTGCACCACTTGGTCATCACAAAGCCGCCGCCGTTGCGCTCTAAAATCTCCTTGACCTCCTCCAGCGTCTCGGCGGTAAAGAAGTTGTCCTCCAGGTTCTTCCTGGCCATGGCGAACATGTTGTCGTGGATCTCGTCCAGCAGCCGTGCCACTGTCCCCTCCAGCTCCTCCAGAGGGATGAACATCTTCTCCCCGGTATCCCGGCGGGCTATGCAGCACTGTCCCTTCTCCATGTCCTTGGGCCCGATCTCCACCCGGATGGGCACGCCCCGCATCTCGTACTCGGCGAACTTCCAGCCGGGCGCCTTGTCGCTGAGGTCGATCTTCGTCCGCACCCCGGCGGCCTGCAGGCGCTCTAAGAGGCCGTTGGCGGCCTCCGCCACCCCCGCCTTGTGCTGGGCCACGGGGATCACGATGGCCTGAATGGGGGCGATCCGGGGGGGGAGCACCAGCCCGTTGTCGTCGCCGTGGGTCATAATGATGCCGCCGATCAGCCGGGTGGAGACGCCCCAGCTGGTCTGGTGGGGATAGCTGCGGCCGTTGTCCTTGTCGGCGAAGGTGATGTCAAAGGCCCTGGCGAAGCCGTCCCCGAAGTAGTGGCTGGTGCCCGCCTGGAGGGCCTTCTTGTCGTGCATCATGCACTCCACGGTGTAGGTCTCCTCGGCGCCGTTAAACTTCTCCTTGTCGGTCTTGATGCCCCGCGTCACGGGCATGGCCAGCACCTTCTCGCAGAAGTCGGCGTAGACGTTCAGCATCCGCTGGGTCTCCTCCCTGGCCTCCTCGGCGGTGGCGTGCATGGTGTGCCCCTCCTGCCACAAAAACTCCCGGTGGCGGAGGAAGGGCCGGGAGGTTTTCTCCCAGCGCAGAACGCTGCACCACTGGTTGTAGAGCTTGGGCAGATCCCGGTAGGACTGGATCACGTTCTTGTAGTGTTCGCAGAACAGCGTCTCACTGGTGGGCCGGATGCAGTACCGCTCCTCCAGCGGCTCGCTGCCGCCCATGGTGACCCAGGCGCACTCCGGGGCAAACCCCTCCACGTGGTCCTTCTCCTTCTGGAGCAGGCTCTCGGGAATCAGCATGGGGAGGTAGACGTTCTCGTGGCCGGTCTTCTTGAACTCGGCGTCCATCAGGTGCTGGATATTCTCCCAGATGGCGTAGCCATAGGGGCGGTAAATAAACATCCCCTTGATGCTGGAGTAGTCGATCAGCTCCGCCTTGGTGCATACATCGGTGTACCACTGGGCGAAGTCCACATCCCGGGAGGTGATGGCCTCCACCTGCCGTTTATCCTGTGCCATAGCGTTATTCTCCTATCTATATAAAATGGTGGTGTTTTTCGCGCTCCTATTGTATCGTCAGCAACGAAAAAAGTCAAGGCAGTTTAAGCACCAAGCCCACCCACCCCCCCGTTCCCCGGATTGCTCCACCCCCCAACAAAACCGCCGCCCCCCGTCAATCGGAATACTTCGGTATACCGTATGTAGGGGCGCACACTGTGCGCCCGCTCTATCGACACCCACCGCGCCGGTGAAGGACGGGCGCACGCTGCCCGCAGGGGTACACCGCATCCGTAAGTGGCAGAGCCGCCAACGGCTGCACTGTGTGCGCCCCTACACCTGTTTCCATAAACCACATCCGATGCCCCACCCCGTAGGGCGCGACGACCCGGCGCGCCGCCCCCTCGGTCTCCCCCCACGCCCCCCTAATCAAACCCACCAAACAAATTGACAGAAAACCGGACCCATGCTATCATCACAGCAGCAAACCGGCACCTTACAAACAAAGGAGGCCACATATGGACAGAGCCGCCATCGAGGCCTTTGAAAGAGAGCACCACTACACCCTACCGGAAAGCTACATAGAATTCCTGCTGATCTCCGACAACAACCCGCAGGCCTACTGCAAAAGCTATGGAGATATCAGCCTCTGTTCACTGGAGGAGCTGCCGGAGGAGAGAGCGCTGCACGAAATGGACCAATACTGCCCGGAGTATATCGCAATCGGATACGGCGGCGGCGGAGAAGTCCTGATCATGAAGCAGGAGCGAGACAGCAACACGCTAATCGTCACCAGCGGCGGCGCTCTGCTCTCAAAATTCATAACACCTGAATACTGCAAGTTCTTCAACGACTTCTTCGCAGGCTGGGCAGCGCGCAGATGCCCCGCTCATGAGATCAACTCAATGTATGATTAAATTATATTTTATCAGATCTTTCCGCCAATGGACTCCAACCTCCCATTTCAAAAACCGGCTTCAACAGCATCAGGCGGAAGTGGGGGGTGCCACGTCCTCAAAAAGTCCCTTAACGTGCAACATGGCGTGCAACACCCCCCTCTTTTTTTCCGTTTTTTTCACGTTTTTCCCCGTTTTTTTCGCAAAAATCGTGGTTTTTTACCCCCATTTTTACCATAAAAAGGTAAAAACAAGAAATAACAGGAAGAACCTGCGTCCCTCCTGTTACTTCTTGTCCCTCTTCTGCTCCTCAATCCGGCGCAGGCGAGCGTTCTCCCGGCTGCGCTGGCGCTCCTCCTGGGACAGCCCCTGAGCGATCATAGGATAGCGGTGATCCGTGTCCGCCGTGGGCTGAATCTCGTAGGTGCCGTAGAGGTTGATCACATCATCCGGACCATCTGGATATCCGGGCACCCGCTCCGTAGGCGGGGTGTTCTTGGGCATACTGCCACCTCCCTGTCAGAGGTAGTATGCCCAAAGGCGGCGCGGAGTATGCGAAAAATCCGCCCACCATTTTTCCGGCTATATGCTTGTATTTTTCGCCAATTTCACAAATTTTCAGAACTATTTCAGCGCGTCAGACAGGCGTGCCAAAATAGCTTCACCGTCGGCGCGGCACAGCTCTGCCTGCGGGGAGACGCCCTCCGGCAGGAGGCCCTGACGGAAGGCCGCGGCCACCGCCTCCGCCGCGTAGGCGGTGGCCCCCTCGGGAGCCGGCCCCTCCTGCACAGCGGGCAGCGTCCTGCCGGCGGCGGCAAGGGCCCGCTCCACCAGCACCGCCGCCTCCTGACAGGTGATGGTCCGCAGGGGCGCAAAGGACCCCGCCCCCGTACCGGAGACGACCCCATTCTCCTCCGCCCAGACCACATCGGGCACAAACCAGCTCAGGGGAAACAAATCCTCAAAACCGCTGTCCCAGCTCTCCGCCCCGGCCCCCAAGGCCTCCCTGAGCATCCCCACAAATCGGCCCCGGGACAGAGGGCGTTTCCCCTCTATTTCCGGAATATAGGGAACTTTTTGAGCCAAAACAGCCTCCACCACCGTGTCCCGGCCCGCCAGACGGTCCGCGGTGGTCTCCGGCAGGTACAGGTCCGGCTGGAGGGGCGCCACCCCTATGCCGGCGGCGCTCTCCAGAAGGCCGCCCAGCTCCAAATATTTGTTGGAATACTGGCCCCGGATACCGGAATTGGGCAGGGTAAAGGTGCTCACGGAGCCGAAGTGGTCCACACTGCCCCCGGTGGGCGTGCCGGCCAAGAAGCCACCCAGCTCCCGGATCTCCGCGGCGTTGATGAGGGCGGAGGAGAAGGTGCTCTCCCCCACAAGGCCCCAGACCTCCGTCTCACCGGCGCGGATCTTAGGAGCCAGAAGCATCAGGATCGGTACCAGTACCCCATCGGAGCCGCCGCCGTTATTGCGCAGATCTATCAGGACTTTTCCGTACCTTTTGGCGCCTAAATCCCGCTCCACTTGGGCGGCGAACTGCTCCATAGGCAGCTCCGGGTCCTCCTGACAGGTGTTGTACTGGATGTAGTAGGCGTCGCCCAAGTCCAGAGAGAAGTAGGCCCGGCGCTGGAAGGCGGTGGCGGGAGTCCCTTGGGGCGTCAGGCGTGCCATCTCCGGCCACTGCTCCTGCTCCTCCGGGAGGAGGGGGAGGGTGATGGTCCTCCGCTCCCCGCCGGGGCCGGCGGCCTCAATGGCGAGGGGGCCCATGTCCTCGGTGATGCCCACATAGCGCAGCAGCTCCGCCGCGGCAAAGCCCTGCTGGACCTGCCGGCGCAGGCGCACCATGTTGTCATAGCTGTAGATGTCGGCCAGACGCTCCTCCACCGTGGTCATGCTCATGCCGTTGACCCGCTCCACCGTCCAGCCGATACAGGCTTTTTCCGACGCCGGCAGGGCGGTGAGCACCCAGCCCTCCGCCAGCTGGGAGAGGGCCACCGGGTAGAGATGGGTCTCGGAGAGGCTCAGGCTCAGCGTGGTGTGGGAGTCCCCGGCCAAGCTGACTAAAGACTGGAGGGCGAAGGCGAAGGTCAGATCGTCCATCTCCGGGAGTTCCGCCTCGATCTCCGCCTTTTTTTGCAGGAATGCGCTCTCCGGTGTGCGGTGGAACAGGTCCGGATGTTTCTCGGTGAGGGTGCTGTAGAGGACATCAAGATCCTCCCGCCGCTGGGCGGTGCGCTGGTCCTCCGCGGCAAAGGCGGTGGCGGACAGCGTCAGCGCCAGCGCCAGCAGCAGTGCGGCGAGACGCCGCAGTCTGGTCGTCATAGGGCAGTTCCTCCTTACAAGCGGTGTCCCCGCTGTTGTGTTGGGAGTATTGTAGCATAGATTTGTTTGTTTAGGGTTTAAGATTTGTTTAAGATTGGGGAGAATGGGCGGTTTATCGGAGGGTTTCGGCAGACGAAGGACGGCGTGCCGGGGTCGTCGCGCCCTACGGGTTCGGGCATCGGACGTGGTTTGTGAAAACAGGCGTAGGGGCGCACATCGTGCGCCCGTCCTTTCCCAGTGCAGTTAGCGTCGATAGAGCGGGCGCACAATGTGCGCCCCTACACACGGTATACCGACATTACCGGCCAGCACGGCGGCCTTTGCTGCACCGGGCCAGCGAAACAACCAACAAGTTTCGGGGGCAAGTCGAAGCGACGCAGGCAGAGCGGCAGCGGACGCCTACAGCATGGCGAAAGACGGGGGAACGCTCTCAGGACACCTTCTGTTTTGCGAGAGCCACCGCCGCCGCGTCCGAAGCACCAAGCCAAAATCCCGCACCAGTCTATCGAAGCTGCGTCGCGTCCTATGGTTCTTAGGAGGACGGGCGTAAGGGCTATGCCCCGCCTGCGGCGGGGCTAAAGCCCGCCGGCCCGTCCCCCTAAGCGCGCTTTTGCTGACTTTTCTCGCGCGAGAAAAGTCAGTCGCCCCGGGGGGGCGACACCCCCGTCCCCACGCCGGAGGCGTGGGCATCCCGCGCCGTGGCGGCGCGTCCCCCCCATCCCCCCCAAAAAAGAAAGAGGCCGGGTCCTCCGGCCTCCCTCTTTTTCAACACTCAAGTCTTCCCGACGCAATATGCCTCCCGCTCTTTCTGTCAAAAAGCATAATATTCATGCCGCCGATGTCCAAGCGCACCCTTGCGCCGATGGTGAACAGGGCGCTGCCAAAGACCACGCCGGTGAGCAGATACTCCCCGATGCGCACCTTGATGGTGGACTCCATGCCCGTGGGCATGGCACCGTAGATCTCCCCCGCCAAGGCGCCGTCGTCGGCGATGTCGAGGAACTCCGGGCGGATGCCCAGCACCAGGTCCTCGTTGGTGAGTACCGGCTCCTCCATGAGGGAGTCGTCCTCCTCCTCCACCTTGGCGATGTGGTAGCGAAAGACCTCGTCCTTGTTGCCCTTCTCCACGTAGCTCTTCTCCGCCGCCTGGCGCTTGCGCTCCTCAGCCAAGGCCGCCTCCCCGTCGTCCCGGGCCTGAAACCAAGCGGGGAGGTCCATGGGCTGCGCCGGATAGAACACCGCCTTTTTATCGTCGAATATGGTCAGCTCCACGCCGCCGTCGGACCGCTGGGCGCCCTTGGCCTCCACAAAGTTGATGGAGGGATTGCCCACGAAGTCCGCCACGAAGAGGTTGTTGGGCCGGTTGTACACGGTGAGAGGGGCGTCGTACTGCTGGAGGACGCCGTTGTTGATGAGGCAGATCTGGGTGGCCAGGGTCATGGCCTCCATCTGGTCGTGGGTGACGTAGACGAAGGTGGAGCCGGTCTCCACGTGGAGACGCTGGAGCTCGTAGCGCATCTCCAGGCGGAGCTTGGCATCCAGGTTACTCAGCGGCTCATCCATGAACAGCACCGAGGGCTCCGGGGCCAGGGTACGGGCGATGGCCACACGCTGCTGCTGGCCGCCGGAGAGCTCCGCCGGGTAGCGGTCCATGAACATGCCGATCTTCACGATCCGGGACACCCGGCGGACGGAGAGGTCGATCTCCTCCTTGGTGAGCTTCCGGGTCTCCATGACCACTTGTCCGTTCTGGAGCACCTGAAACGCCTCGTCCAAGGTCTGGGCCTGCCGGGCGGCGGAGACCTTGGCCTCCAGGGCGGCAATCTCACCGGAGAGGTCCTTGTTCTGCTCCACGTGGTAGCCGTAGAGGCGCTTGGCGGTGTAGAGGGAGATGGTGAAGGCGTCGATGAGCTTGATGTAGGCCTTCTTCTCGTCAATCCTGCCGGTCTTGTCCCGGCAGTCCTCCAGGACCTTCACCACCTCGGCGGGGGTCTTTAGGATCTCCGCCAGACGGGCGGCGTTTTTGGCCTCGAAGTCGATCCTGGGCAGGGGCTCCTTGATGTTGGAGAGGCCAAAGGAGATGTTCTGGTAGACGGTCATGTTGGGCCACAGGGCGTAGTTCTGGAACAAAAAGCCCACCTTCCGCTTGTTGGCGGGGATGTTGATCCCCAAGGCGCTGTCAAAGACCACCTTGTCGCCGATGGTGATGCGCCCGCTGGTGGGCGTCTCCAAACCGGCGATCATACGCAGGGTGGTGGTCTTGCCGCAGCCCGAGGGCCCCAGCAGGGTGACGAAGGCGTTGTCCTCAATGACAAGGTTCAAGTCGTCCACAGCATAAAACTTATTCCAGCGCTTTGTAATGTGCTCCAATCTAATCTCAGGCATAGTCTATCCTCCTCAGCAATAGTAAGCCTCGCAGATTTTCGCGCCCGCAGGCGCGAAACAAATTCAAATCCGTTTTTCCGGGGACCGCGTCCTCGGAAAAACACCTTGCAAACCGCGCTCGGTTTGAACCTTTTTTCCTGAAATCGGCCGCGCCGCTTTCAGGAAAAAAGCCCCCCGCAAATCAAATCCTCGTTTGAAATCCAAAGATTTCAAACGAAATCCTTATTCCCCTCCTCGATTGAAATCCGCAGATTTCAATCGAAAAGCCCTTATCCGCCAATCCCCTTATCCAAGCTGGCGCCGGTGACTTTATTCACCATGGTGTTGCAGATCAGGATTGTCACAATCAGGATCAGGTTGATGCCGCTGGAGAAGGCGTAGAGGCCCATCTCGTCGAAGTAGTCCAGGGTGGTGGAGAGGATGAAGCCCTGGGTACACAGCAGCATGAAGAGGCTCAGCTCGCGGAGGCAGGTCATGAAGGGCAGCAGGTAGCCGCTGATGATGGACGACTTCTGGATGGGGATGATGATCCGGGTCATCCGCTTGATCCAAGGGATATCCTGGATGATGGCCGCCTCCTCGATCTCCCCGGAGAGCTGGAGCATGGAGTTCAGGGCGCTGCGGCTGGCAAAGGGGATATACTTCACCGTGCCCACGATGATGAGCAGAGTGTAGGTGTTGAAGAGGTTGATATACTCGTTGGAGAAGAGGATGAAGAAGGCCACGCCCACGGCGATGGAGGGCATCAGGTAGGGGAGGAAGGCCACGCTGTTGACATAGTTGGCCCATTTACTTCGCCGGTTCTTGGACACCGCGTAGCCGATCAGCGTGCCGATGGTGCCGGCCATGAGGGCGCAGGCCACGCTGACCCAGATGGTGCCCTTGAAAGCCCGCCAGATGGTCTCGTTGTGGAGGATGCCCTTCTGGCCGTACATGCCGTTCTCCGACACGTTCTCGTCCGTGACCCACCACTTGGTGGTCAGGTTGCTGGCGTCGCCGGTATAGAGGAAGGAGTAGTCGCCGGGGTTGGGCAGGAAGGTCTCAAAGGCGAAGGAGACGATGGGGAAGATGCTGGTGAAGAAGGTGATCACCACCAGCAGCGCCGCGATGACGTACTTGCCGGCGCGGCCCAGATTGATCTTGGAGATCTGGCCGGACTTGCCGGTGACGGTGGTGTAGCTCTTGCGGCTGGTGAGGGAGAGCTGGTTTAAGAGCATGATGGCCACGCCGAAAACCATCATGATGATGGCCAGGATGCTGGCCTCTCCGGTGTACTTGGAGTTCATGGACACGTACTTGGTGGAGAGGGTGGTGAGGCCCAGGTAGTGGGGCACCGGGTAGGAGCCCATGGCGCTGCCGAATACCAGCAGGATGGTGGAGAGGATGGCCGGCTTCACCATGGGGAGGGTGACCTTGGTCATGATCTTCCACTTGGGGGTGTCGAGGATGGTGGCGGCCTCCTCCAGGTTGGCGTCCATGTTGCGGAAGATGCCGCCGATGAGGATATAGGCGAAGGGGGCGTAATGGAGGCCCAATACCACCAGGCTGGGGAACAGGCCCTGACACCACCAGATGGGCATGTTCACCCCGAACAGCGCCGCCAGAAGGCCATTGGAGGTGCCGGTGACGGCGTTGGAGTTGAAGAGGTTCTGCCACACCACGGCCAAGGTCCACTGGGGCATGATGTAGGGGAAGATAAAGATGGAGCTCAGATACTTCCGCCAGGCCATGTTGGTGCGGGTGATCAAAAAGGCGAAGACGCCGCCGAAGAGAATGGACACCACGCAGGTGCCCACGGCCAGGAGCACCGTGTTGAGCAGAGGCGTCCACAGGTTGGTCTTGGCCAAACGGCTGGTGAAGAGGTCGATGTAGTTCACCACGGTATAGCCGGCGGCCTGACCGGTGAGGTGGGCGTCGATGGTACCCGGGTGGATCTTGAAGGTGTCCTCGATGATGGCGATGATGGGGGCCACGGTGCTGAAGGTCAGCACGATGCCCATGAGCAGCAGGATGACATTGTGGGGCTTGGAGAAGAAGGTCTTGATCTTATTCAGCGCAACGGCGGAGCCGCTGGGCTGGAGGGTCGTCGATTGATTCATAGGTCTCTCCTCTCATTCTTTTTCTTGTAAGAAAAAGAATCAAAAAGAACTTCAGATTAGCCAGGTGGTGACTTAGGGGATACGACGTTTTATGGGACATCGGTTGTAGGGACAGACATTGTCCGCCCGTCCTGCCCTGATCTGATGACTGCCGACAGAGCGGGCGCACAATGCCCGCAAGGGGTACGCCGCGTCCGTAAGGCGGCGCTGTGTGCGCCCCGACAGGGGGGCGATGTTTTATCCGTGTTCCATATGACCCCGGTATAGCAAGGGGTCCGGGGCGCGCCGCGCGCCCCCCGGACCCTCTTTCATTGCTTCAGGTTTGTTGTCGCGGTTTTATCAGCCCGCACTGTACTTGGTCAGCATCTCGATCCAGCTGCCCACGGTGAAGGAGACACTGGCGCAGTACTCGGGATCCTCCAGCACCAGCTTGCCATCGGTGGTCCACCACTGGTAGCCGCGGTCGTTCTTGGCCTCGAACTGTACGGTGGTGCCGTCCTCGGCCATGCCGCCCTTGGAGTGGCCGTACTTGGCCTCGGTGCCCTCAGCCACGGTGGGGTTGGAGGAGTAGCCGCCCATGTCCTTGCCCCAAGCGGAGAAGCCGTCCACAGTCTCGGTCATGTAGGCGATGAAGGCGCAGGCGGTCCAAGGCAGGGGGCTGTTGTCGGTGACGAACAGGTAGTGGCAGTAGCCATAGCCGCCGATGCCCTGATAGCCGTCGTTATAGGCCGCCACGTTGATGTTGTTGACGCTGACGGAGCTGGACTCCTCCACGCTGCGGAGCTTGGAGTACACCAGCAGGCCGAACTGGTCGGTGGCGGACTTGTCAACCAAGGTGTTGCAGATGGGGCCGTCGTCGGTCTGGGCGTTGTAGGACTCCACCCACAGCTTGATCCAAGCCAGCGCATAGGCGCCGTCGGCGCCAAGGCCCAAGTCGGCGGCCTCGGACTCCATGGCCTTGATGGTGGGCTGGAAGTAGGCCTGCTCGTCGGCGCTGAGGGCGTTGAAGGCCTCCTTCAGCCAGCCGGCGTAGGTGTCCTCGGTGAGCATGTACAGGAAGTTCTTGCCCACGATCTCAGAGTCGATGTCCATAAAGAGACCGTGCTCGCCCTCGGCCACGAAGTCCCAGCAGTTGTCGTAGGACTTGGAGCCGGTGTTGTTGTACATAAAGACCTTGTTCAGGGTCTGGAGGGCCAGATAGCCGTCGTAGCTGTCGGCGCTGACGCCGTTGGCCTCGGCCCACTCCTTGGGCACGAAGGTGTCTAAGATGCCGGTCTGGACCATCTTGGACTCGATCTGGTTGCCGTCCTGGATGAGGGTCATGGCGAAGGTGCCCTCGGGCTTCAGGGAGTCAGCGGTGAGCTGGTCGAAGATCTTGTTGTTCTTGGGCTGCTGCCAGTCAAACTCCATGTTGTAGCTGGGGTCGATGGACTGTAAGTACTCAATGAACAGGGGCAGGGCGCTCTTGCCGCGGCTGGAGTTGCCCACGCCGAAGAACTTCTTGCCGTTGGACTCCTCAATGGCCTTCTGGGCCAGCTCCTCCAGGGTCATGCCCTGGGCCTCTTTGATGATCTTCTGGGTCTCGGTCAGGTCCGCATCGCTGGGACCGGGGTCCGGGGTGCCGGTGTCACCGGTGGCACCCTGATCCGGGTTGTTGGTGCCGGGGTTGTTCTGGCTGTTGTTGCCGTTGTTGCCGCAGGCAACCAGGGCAAGCATCATGGCAAGAGACAGAAGCAGCGCGATGAAACGTTTCATGACAAATCCTCCTTCGTTGTTTTCGACAAAGAGCGGACAGGTATGTCCGCGTCTGTTGGTGTATTTCATTGTATGATGTTTGGCAAAAAAGGTACAGGGGACAAATCTGCGCTTTTTTGTTTTCTTTTGATATTTTTGTCAAAATGTAATGAAACCATCCGCTCCTCTGTGCTATAATAGGGCAAATCACCCATCCCCTGTCCGCGGCAGGGGTACGGGACCGCTGGGAGGTGTTTTCATGGTCCGCCGGCTGCTGGCCCTTTGGCTCACGCTGCTGCTCACCGGCTGCGCGGCGCAGTCGACGCCGCCGGAGCTGAGCTTCGCCCCGGAGGAGGGGGAGCGTCTGGTGCTCTACACCTCCCACAAGGAGGAGGTCTACTGGCCCATCGTCAAGGAGTTTGAGGAGCGCACCGGTATCTGGGTGGAGGTGGTCACCGGGGGGACCAATGAGCTTTTGGAGAAGATCCAGAGTCAGGCGGACACGCCCCTGGCGGACGTGATGTTCGGCGGCGGGGTGGAGAGCCTCACCTCCTACGCCGACTGCTTCACCCCCTACCGCTGCGCCGGCGCGGAGGCCATCGCCCCGGCGTTTCAGGCTCCGGGGGATCTGTGGACCCCCTTCTCCGCTCTGCCAGTGGTGCTGATCTACAACACCAAGCTGGTGGGGGCCGGGGCCCTCACCTGCTGGGACGATCTGCTCTCCCCCCGGTACCACGGGCGCATCGCCTTCGCCGACCCGGCGGTGTCCGGCTCCAGCTTCACTGCCCTTGTCACCGCCCTCCACGCCGTGGAGGGGACGGACGAGGAGGTGCTCCGCCGCTTTGCCGAAAGTTTAGGGGGCCGTCAGCTCCAGGGCTCCGGGGACGTGGTGGCCTCGGTGGCCGGAGGGACGGATCTGGTGGGGATCACCTTGGAGGAGACCGCCCTGAAGGGGGTGGCCGCCGGGTACGACATCGCCCTGGTCTACCCCTCCGACGGCACCAGCTGCGTCCCCGACGCCAGCGCCCTGATCCGGGGGGCACCCCACGGGGACAACGCCAAGCTGTTTTTGGATTTCACTGTCAGCGCCGAGACCCAGCGGCTGCTCACCGGGGCCTTCTGCCGCCGCTCCGTCCGGGAGGATGTGCCCGCAGCGGAGACCATGCCGCCTCTGGACCAGCTGCCGGCGGCGGAGTACGACGTGGCATGGGCCAGCGAGCACCGGGACGGGGTCTTGATGACCTGGGCCTTCTATTTAGGCGGGGAGGAAGCGGCATGAGACAGACCGTCCCCTTCCGCCGCCGGCTGTTCGCGGCGTTTTTGATCGTCTCTCTGATTCCCCTTCTGATCTGCTCGGCTATGCTGCTGCAAATCTTCCGTCTGCGCTTGGTCCGGGAGGCCCAGCGGGAGATGGAGGAGCAGCTGCACGCCGTCAGCCTCTCCATGGACACGGCTTTCTCCGCCCTGCGGGAGGCGGCGGAGGCCCTGCGGGGGGACCCCCTTCTGGCCCAGGCTCTCACCGGCGGGGTGGAGGATACCGCGGTGTACAAGGCCCTCTTTGACGCCGCGGAGCCCGCCCGGAGCTATGCCGGCTTTGACCTCTACGACCTCACGGGCCTCTGGCGCTACTCCACCTGGCAGACCCCCCGGGAGAGCCGCCTGCCCACGGACTGGGGCGTGCTCTCCGCTGCCGCCGCTGCGGGGGAGCCGCTGCGCTTCACCGCCTGCGCGGATGTGACCGACACCGCCTCCCCCCTGCTCCAGTGCGCCGTCCTCCTCACCGACGACGCCGGACAGCCGGCGGGGTACGCCTTGGTCAGCCTCTACCAGTCCCACCTCCGGACCCTTCTGGAGGGGAAGTACGGCGCCCAGAACGACCTCCTCCTCCTCAGCCGATACTGGAGGCCGGTGTACTGCGTCCAGCCCGCCTTGGCCGCCTCCCTGACGCCTGTGCTCCGGAGCCGCCTTTTGGCCGGGGAGGCCCTCAGCAGCGGGGCGGACCCCTTCCTCTACGCCGTGTCCCGCCACGAGACCAGCGGGCTTTACTTGGTGCTCCAGCGGCCTCAGGTGTTCACCGAGGAGACGATGCGCCTGCTGTACACGGTGAGCCTTACCTGCGCGGTGTGCTGTATCGCGGTGTCGGTGGGGATGAGCTTCAAGCTCAGCCGGCAGCTGTCCCGGCCCATCGAACGGCTGCACCAGGGCTTCGGCGCGGTGGAGCGCAACGACCTCAGTGTGCAGGTCAGCGCCGAGGGCCGGGATGAGCTGGGGTCACTGGCGGCGCGGTTCAACGGCATGGTCGCCGCCCTCCGGCAGAATCAGGAGGCGCTGGTGGAAAACCAGCGGGAGCTGAACGCCGCCCAGATCCGGATGCTCCAGGCCCAGCTGAACCCCCACTTCCTGTGCAACACCTTGGACACCATGAAGTGGATCAGCAAGATCAACAAGGTCCCCGAGGTGGCCCTGATGTCCACGGATCTGGCGGACATCCTCCGCTTCGGCATCTCCCCGGAGGAGTTCGTCCCCCTGCGCCGGGAGACGGAGATTTTACAGCGGTATATCGAGATCCAGAAGATCCGCATGTCCGACGCCTTCACCTTCTCGCTGTCGGTGCCGGAGGCGCTTTTGGACTGCCTGATTCCCAAGATGATTCTGCAGCCGCTGGTGGAGAACGCCATTCTCCACGGCTTAGAGGGCGTCAGCGCCGGGACCATCACCGTGGAGGCCCGGCAGGAGGGGGAGATGCTCCGCATCACCGTGGAGGACAACGGCAGGGGCCTGCCGGAGGACATGGATCTCAGCCCCGGCCGGGAACACCTTGGGCTCTACAATGTGGATACAATTCTGCGCAAGCACTACGGCGGCGGCGCGGGGCTGGAGCTGCGCAGCCGCGCCGGAGGCGGGGCCGCTGTCACCGCCGTGCTGCCCGTGCGGAGAGAGGAGGAGGAAGGATGCTGAAGGTCTTAGTGGTGGAGGACGAGGAGATGATCCGCAGGGGCATCGTCCTGGCGGTGGACTGGGCGGCGCTGGACTGCGTGGTGGTGGGCGAGGCCGCCAACGGCTTAGAGGCCCTGAAGGCGGTGGAGCGGCTGCGGCCCAGCCTCATTATCACCGACCTGAAGATGCCCCAGATGGATGGGCTGGAGATGCTCCGCCGTCTCCGGGAGCAGGGGAACAATGTCTATGTGATCATCCTCACCGCCTACGACAGCTTCACCTACGCCCAGAGCGCCCTGCGCTTAGGGGCGGTGGATTTTTTGGTAAAGCCCTTTCACGACGGGGATTTGGAGCAGGCGGTGACAGCCCTGCGCCGGCGGATGGAGGCCGACAGCGGCGAGGCGGCCCTCGCCCTGCCGGAGCTGCGCAAGGGGGACAAGAGCAAGTACGTGCTGGAGGCCATGGATTTTATTGGCCGGCACTACAGCGACCCCAGTATCTCCATCGGTCTGATCGCCCAGCACCTCGGGATCAGCGAGGGGCATTTGAGCCACCTCTTTAAGAAGGAGACGGACTATACCCTGCTGAACTATCTGACCCGCTACCGGATTCACAAGGCCATGGAGCTGCTGAAGGACTGCCGGGTGAAGGTGTACGAGGTGGCGGAGCAGGTGGGGTACCGGGATATTACCTATTTTTCCGCCACGTTTAAGAAGCTGGTTGGCGTGTCGCCGTCGGAGTATCAGGATACCAGCAGGTGAGAGAGGGATACTGCGGCGCAGTACGCGGCTTTTATCGCACGGGAACCACGCGATGCGGGAGGACGCGCTATACTTTGTTCATAAGCAAGAGCAAGGGACATATAAGGGGGTATCATTATGTTTTGGAGATTACGAATAAGGCCCGGAGAAGATGAAAGAAACGTATATTCTGAAGCAAATGAATATGGGATTATTTGTAAGCCGCAGGACTTGCAGAGCATTATTGAGCGCTTGGATCAATATATGAAAAAGACAAAAGTGCGTGGAGCGGGTCTGCCAAAATACATTGGTCGCAGTCATCTTCTCTCCGCCGCCGCCGAAAAATGGTATGAATGGGGTGTGGGACTTTCATGTTCGAAAGAAGGACGATTGAGCAATGAGCAAGGACGATTGTGGTATTTTGAACTGCTGCCAAATCGACATTATTATTCGGAGCATGATACAATAAAAGAAATTTATGAATTTCCCGAAAGAAAAGATATATTGTACTATTTCATTCTGGTCAAATATTACTGGTATTATGAAGAGAATGGAGAGATCGTGTACACCGGTTTTGATGAAGAGCGAAAAAAGCGGGAGGCATTTTTTCAAGGATTACTTGACTGTATCGGATTTCCTGTAGAAACCTTGTATACGTATCCCCCTGATTCTAAAGCTCTCTTCGTCAAATAGAAGAAAGAATTTGGCAACCCCCGGTTTCTACAAGGGCGGCGGTGATAGACATTGACTATCCCGCCGCCCTGTGTGTTACCGCTCCATATCCTGCGTCTCTATATATGGTATTCTATCGAAAAAATGTCCTGTATCTTACAGGTAAACGCACCGCGCAGGTGTCGGGGGACTCTGCTGATGGGTCTATATAGAATGGATTTTTGTTGATATACCAAAATTCGTGCTTAGTATACAAATTTCCTGCTTGAGGGTACTTCTTTTACGTTGAAATGCGGGTATAGTTTTCTGCTGCATATTATTGACATGATTGTGGGGTACATGATATCATGTCAACGATTTTTCTGATTTTTGCGGCGATGCCGCGGGAATAGAGCGGAATGATACCGGCGTGGTGAGGCGGGGCCTTCCAGGATGATCCTCTCTGTGGGGACACTGCGGTCACTGCAACCGGGTACCGGTCAATATGGAGGGCAGGTATATGGAGTATTCAGGGGGGCTTTTGGAGCGGGCTGGGGAGAGCACTTCCGCTGCGGAGGCCCTGGGGCGGCACAGCGGTATACAGAGCGTTCAGAATCTGGAGGCCGTCATCAATGAGGGCCTGCGCGTCGCCCTGCTGGAGGAGACGCCGGATCAGTCGCTGGAGGTACTGCTGGAGCACTTGGGAAAGGCGCTGAACGGGGAGCGGACGTACATATTTGAGCAGAATGAGTTTGGCGGCGATGACAACACCTATGAGTGGGCGGCGGAGGGGATACAGCCGGAGAAGGAGAGCCTGCAAAACGTCCCCGCGGAGGTGTGCGCAAGCTGGTACCGGAAGTTCAGCGTGGGCAAGCACATTGTGATTGAGAGCTTGGAGGACATTCGGGAGACGGACCCACTGCAGTATGAGAATCTGAAGCGGCAGGGCGTCCATTCCCTTGTGGTGGTCCCCCTGTATGACGGCAAGCGGATCATCGGCTTTTACGGGGTGGATAATCCCCCCGTGAAGTCGCTGGAGTACACGTCGAACATGCTTCAGACCGCGGCGTATTTTATTGTGTCCTCCCTGAAACGGCGCAATCTGGTCCGAGAGCTTCAAAAGCGGAGCTATAACGTGCTCCACGCCCTCAGCGTGGACTATCTGGACATCTGTGAGGTGAACTTCGACACCGGCGAATGCGAGGTCTACCGCAGCAGCGGACAGATGGGCGTGGATTGGGCGACCTGCTTTCAGGAGAGCTACGCGGCGGCGATGGAGCGGTATATATCCGCGTATGTGGTCCCGCGGGATCAGGAGCGGCTTCGCAGGGTGACCAAGAAAAGCTATGTGCTCGCCCAGCTTCGGACCAAGAAAAAGTTTTCGGTTCGCTATCAGGTAAAGGACGGCTTTTCCGGACTCAAATATTTGGAGATCCATTTCTCCGCCACGGAGAGGACAGCGACGGAAAACTGCGCGATTTTTGCGCAGCGGGATGTCAATGCCCTTGTGGAGCAGGAGGAGAAGTACAAGCTGGAGGCGCGGCAGAGTCTGGAGGACATCCTGGAGGGGGCCCGGACCGGGATCTGGACCATCGAGCTGGAGGAGGGCTGTCCGCCGCGGATGTACGCGGACCGGACCATGCGTATTCTCTTGGGCGTGCCGGAGAACATCGGGCCGGAGGCCTGCTACCAGCACTGGTTTGACGGCATCGAGCCGGACTATGTGGAGATGGTAGAGGAGAGCGTGCGGGAGATGCTGAAAAGCGGGCGCTCCGAGGTGGTCTACCCTTGGAATCACCCGGAGCTGGGCAAGATCTATGTCCGCTGCGGCGGTGTGCCGGACAAGACCTTCAAAAAATCCGGCGCCAGCCTCAACGGGTACCATCAGGACATCACGGAGACCATGGTGACGAGAAAGAAGCAGGAGCAGTCCATTATGGAGCTTCTGGAGCGGGTGCGGCAGGCGAACTCCGCGAAGAGCGAATTTCTCTCCCATATGTCCCACGACCTGCGCACACCCATCAACGGGATTCTGGGGATGCTCTCCATTTTGGAGAAAAGCCAGCACGATGCGGAGCGGCAGCGGGAGTGCCGGAAGAAGATCCGCGTGTCAACGGAGCACCTTCTGTCCCTGGTGAACGATGTGCTGCAGGTCAGCAAGCTGGAGAGCGGCAGGCCGGCGGCAGTGGAGGAGCCCTTTGACCTCCACCGCACACTGGAGGACTGCATCACGATCCTCTCCCCC
Source organism: Oscillospiraceae bacterium (assembly GCA_022801715.1). GTDB lineage: Bacteria > Bacillota > Clostridia > Oscillospirales > Oscillospiraceae > CAJFPI01. Next base: position 30,578 of record JAAWSV010000012.1, on the reverse strand, counting down.
TTGGCGGAGGAGCGGGAGATCCGGCTGGAGCTGGAGGACTCCGGGCTGCGGCACGGCAGGGTTATCGGCAATCCGCTGCATCTGAAGCAGATTCTGACCAATGTGATTGACAACGCGCTCCGCTATAACCGGCCCCAAGGCGCCGTCTTTGTCCGGGCAGAGGAGCTCTCCCTCCAAAACGGGACCGCAAGCTGCCGGTTTGTTGTGGAGGACACCGGCATCGGCATTGGGGAGGATTTTAAGAAGCACATCTTTGAGCCGTTCACACAGGAGCACCAAGGGGCGCGGACGAACTACAACGGCGTTGGGCTGGGCATGTCCATTGTGAAGAAGCTGGTCGATCAGATGAAGGGGACGGTGGAGATCGACAGCCGGGTGGGCAAGGGAAGTGTGGTGCGGATCACGCTGCCTATCCGCGTGGATGAGACTGCCAGCGGCGCGCCTGTGGACGAGGTCTGGAATATGCCGGACAATATCGCCGGAATGCGTGTGCTGCTGGTGGAGGACAACGAGATCAACTGCGAGATCGTGGACTACATCCTCCGGAGCGCCGGCATGGAGGTGGTGATCGCCAACAACGGGAAAGCCGCCGTGGACGCGTTTACGGCGGCGGAGCCGGGGACCTTCGACTGCGTGCTCATGGACTTGATGATGCCGGTGATGAGCGGATACGAGGCGGCGCGGGTAATTCGCGGCCTCGATCGGAGGGACGCGGAGGCGGTGCCCATCGTCGCGCTGTCGGCCAACGCGTTTGACGAGGATATCGCACTGGCCAAGGACGCCGGGATGAACGAGCACTTGTCAAAGCCGGTGGACATCCATCAGATGTTCCAAGTCATGAGCCGGTTAAGAGGCGGCGGAACCCAGTAGGCGGAGGCCAAAGGGGATGACGACATAAATGCTGAAAACTGTGGAGATGTAATAAAGTATGAAAAGCAAAGCCTTGCCGCGTGCTTTCAAAATCAGCATAGCGGTGATTATTTGTTTCACTATTTTCGTGTTTTCCTTTCTTGGCGTGTCCATTCACCGTATGAGTGAAAACACGATTGAGGATATTGGTACCGCTTATATGGCCGGCATGAATGAGCAGGTATCTCTGCACTTTGAGACAATTATTGAGCTCCGTCTGACCATGGCGGAATCCATCGCGCACATCGCAGCGGGAGACGGAAACTCTGCTTACGGCGCAAGGGAGGAGATTGAATACGGCGCAAAGGCGCGGCATTTTATGTGCGCCGCCCTATATTCGCCCAGCGGCGAAATTGAAATGATTTTTGGCGACCCTGTCAGGCTCAACCACCCGGAGCCGTTTTTGGAGAGCCTGCAGAAGGGGGAGCGCAGGGTGGCCTCCGCTGTTGACAGCAATGGAGATGGCGTGATCCTGTTCAGTGTCCCCTGCGCGTATCCCATGTCCGACGGAGAAAACAGCCTTGCTATAGTTGTCGGGCTCTCCACCGAATATATGGGGGAGGTCCTCTTCCTCGACTCGGACAAGGCGCTGAGCTACTCCTTCGTCATCCGAAAGGACGGCAGCTACGTGGTGGGAAACGAGGGCGACGGCTACGAAAACTATTTTAACAGGCTTTACAGCATCTTTGACGGTCAGGACACGGAAATCGCCACCTACGTGGAGCAGCTGACGGCGGCTATAAACGCGAACGAGGACTATAGCGTTATTTTGCAGGACGGCGAATCACGCCGTCACCTGTACTGCACCAGCCTCCCCTACTGCACCTGGTATCTGGTGACAGTTCTCCCCTTCGATGGGCTGGACTATGCGATTGCGGGGATGGGCAGCCAATGGCTCGCCATTGTTTATGCCGCCTCCTTCGCGGTCATCGCCATGCTCCTCTACATATTCCTCCAGTATCTGCGCCTGTACCGAAATCAGGTATCCGAATTGAAGCGGATAAACACGGAGATGGACACAGCCCGGAAGGACGCGGAGCGGGCGCGGAAGGAGGCGGAGCAGGCCAATATGGCCAAGCAGGACTTCCTTTCCAGCATGAGCCACGACATCCGCACACCGATGAACGCCATCATCGGGATGACAACGCTGGCCATAGGCAACGCCCACAATCCGGCGCAGGTGCAGGACTATCTGCGCAAAATCGAGCTGTCCAGCAAGCATCTGCTGGGGCTGATCAACGACGTCTTGGATATATCCAAAATTGAGAGCGGTAAAATGGCGCTGAACATTGAGCCGGTGTCACTGCGGGAGGCGATGGACTGCATTGTTAATATCGTGCAGCCGCAGGTCAAGGGGAAAAATCAGCGGTTCAACGCGGCTGCCTATGAGATCCTCTCAGAGCGTGTGTACAGTGACAGCGTGCGGCTGAATCAGGTGCTGATCAACCTGCTGGGCAACGCCGTCAAATTTACACCGGAAAACGGCTCCGTTCAGGTGACGGTGTACCAAGAGGCCCTTCCGGAGACCCCCTCCCGCGTCCGCACCCACTTCGTGGTCAGCGACACGGGGATCGGCATGTCAAAGGAGTACCAAAAGGTTATATTTGAGTCCTTCAGCCGAGAGGACAACACCCGTGTACAGAAAACGGAGGGGTCCGGTCTTGGTATGACGATTACCAAGTACATTGTAGACGCCATGGGCGGCACCATCTCCGTCCGCAGCGAGCAGGGGCAGGGCAGCGAGTTCCATGTTGTACTTGACCTGGAAAAGGCGGCGGAACGGGAGAAGGGCGCGGCGCTCCCGGACTGGAGGGTGCTGGTCGTTGACAGCGATGAGCGTCTCTGCGTCAATACGAGCCGGGCCTTAGCGTCCATTGGCATCCGCTCCGCCTATTGCCGGAGCGGCGAGGAGGCCATGGAGCGTCTCGCCGATGACCGCTATCAAGTAATCCTTTTGGGATGGGAACTATCGGACATGAATGGGATCGAGGCCGCCCGGGCGCTTTGCTCAAGGTACGGGGAGGAACGTCCCCCGGCGCTGCTCATGGCCTGTGACTGGAGCGGGGTGGCGGACGCCGCCAGAGAGGCGGGGATCGCCGGCTTTATCTCCAAGCCGCTGTTTCAGTCCACCCTCTTTGACGCGCTGAGCGCATTTGCCGGCACCGGCGGCGAGGAGTCCTCCGGCGCCGAAAAGGTGGTTGATATAGTACTCCGGGGGAAGCGCATTCTATTGGCGGAGGACAACGAACTCAACTGGGAGGTGGCGCGGGAAATGCTATCGGTCCTTGAACTGGATTTAGATTGGGTGGAAAACGGGCAGATGTGCGTCACAAAATTTGAGCAGTCCCCAGTCGGGTATTATGACGCGATTCTTATGGATGTGCGAATGCCTGTGATGGACGGCTATGAGGCGACCGCGGCCATCCGGGGGCTGGCGCGGGCGGATGCGGGGCTGCCCATTATCGCCATGACCGCCGACGCATTTTCGGAGGATATGCAGAAGTGTTTGGAGTGCGGCATGCACGACCATTTGGCAAAACCGATTGATGTGCAGGCGGTCGCTTATAAGCTGAAAAAGTATCTGAAATAGTGGGGATGGAACCGCCGAGGGCCGGCTTCGCCTCAGAGGGCGCCACATTCCCTCCCCACGGGGACGCGGCCCTCTTGCTAATTCCCCCATCTGCGCTGCAATATCCCCATAGACTCCAATGAAAAGGACACACCAACCATGATTCGACTGATCGCCAGCGACATCGACGGCACCCTCCTGCAAAACAAGGCCAAAGCCATTCCGGAGGAAATCTTCCGCCACATCCGCCGTCTGCGGCAGAAGGATATCCTCTTCTGTCCCACCAGCGGCCGGCAGTACACCAGCCTCCGGCGGCTCTTCGCCCCGGTGGCCGACGAGGTGCCCTTTCTCTGCGAGAACGGCGCCATCGTCTATGGTCTGGGAAACCCCGGCCCGGTACTCTGCAAAACGGTCATGGACCGGGAGACGGCGCTGGACCTGAGCCGGGAGATCTTCGCCCATCCGGACTTTGAGGTGCTGATCTCCGGGGCCAACACCAGCTATCTCCTGCCCAAGGGAGACGTGATCCTGCCTCTGATCCGGGACCGGACCGGCAACAACACCGTCTGCCTCAGCCGTCTGGAGGACATCCCCGAGGACATTCTGAAGGTCTCCTGCTTCTCCCCCAAGGGCACTGACCTGGCGGAGGAGGTCCTGCTCCCCCGGCACGGCGGCGGGTCCTTTCAGGCCGCGGTGGCCGGGGACACCTGGCTGGACTTCACCTTGGCCGACAAGGGCACCGGGCTCACCGGACTCTGCCGAAGTCTGGGGATCGCTCTGGAGGATGTGATGGCCTTCGGCGACAACTACAACGACCTGCCCATGCTGGACATCGTGGGTCACCCCTACCTGATGGAGAACGCGGCCAAGGCGCTGCACCCCCTGATCCCCCGGCACTGCCGGCAGGTGGCAGAGGTGCTGGAGACACTGTAAGCAGAGAGGAGGAACATATGGAGATCATCGTGGACTTTACGCCCGACCGCCCCGAGGTGGCGGACATGAATCTGGAGGAGCTGCGCCAATATTGGCAGGAGATTGAGGAGAAAATTGCCGATTTAGACGAGGAGGAGCCGGAGGACATGGACAGCGAGGCCTACGACGACTGGGCCGACCGACACGAAGCACTGGAGGACATACGGGACGAGATCGAGGAGCGTCTGGAGGAGTTTGGTGAGTAACAGCATGGAATTTTCTTTCTGCAAGCTGGAGATCTTTATTCCCGAGACCCACCTATCTCCCCTTCAGCGGGCCCTGCAGGCGGTGGACGCGGGACATATCGGACAGTACGACTGCTGCATGAGCTATCATCCGGTTACAGGGTGCTGGCGGCCCTTGGAGGGGGCGTCGCCCTATCTGGGGACGGCGGGGGAGATCAGCCGGGAGCCGGAGGTGAAGGTGGAGGTCACCTGCCGCGTGGAGCGGCTGGAGGAGACCGTCGAGGCCGTGAAGGCCGTCCACCCCTACGAGGAGCCGGTGATCAACGTGATCCCGCTGATCCAAGTGGGCATATAAGGAAACAACAGCAGCCCCCGCCCGAAAGGGCGGGGGCTGCTGTTTTCCTGTTGGTCAGCGGGCGGCGAAATAGTCCACCTTTTCATCCAACCGGTCCAAAAACTCGCCCAAGGTATCCGCGATTTTTTGTCTGGCGGAGAGGTAGTAGACGGCCCCGTCAGAGAGGCCCAAGTAGAGCAGGCTGTCCTCGTCACCGTAGTCGCAGAAGGCCAGCAGAGCGCTATTCTCCAAGTTCTCCCAAGCGCTTTGGCGGAAGGTCATCCATAGGTCCTCGGCGCCCTCCTCCTCCGGCTCGAAGTACAGCTCCAGCAGCTCGCCGGGGGAGAAAACACGGTAGTGTCCCTTTTTCCGGGGCTCTCCCGCCCAGAGGAAGCCGATGCCAACCTCCCGATAGAAGGTCAGAAGGTCCGCCGGGAGGGTGATCTCCAGCTCCTCCTCCAAGTCCTATATATGGCGCCGCTCCTCAGAGAGGTCGATGGCCTTGAAGTAGTGCCGCGCCCCGCTCTGCCGCAGCTCCGACCAGTCGGGGTGGATGTATGGTTTCCATTTCGCAAACCGCATAGGGGTTCCTCCCTGCTTCTCCGCTCACTCCTCGTCCCATGGGGCATCGTCCGCACCACCGGCGGACGGGTCTGCCTCGCCGCCGGTCCCGCCGCTCCGCTTCATCTGAAGCTCCTGCCACTGGGCCTTGGTGATCAGCACCTGCCGGGGCTTGCTGCCCTCGAAGGGGCCCACAATGCCCTGCTCCTCCATCTGGTCCACCAGGCGGGCGGCCCGGGAGTAGCCCAGCTTTAAGCGGCGCTGGAGCATGGATACCGAGGCCATGCCCGTCTCCAGCACCACATCCACGGCGGCGGGAAACAGCCCGTCGCTCTCCAGCTCCTCCACAGCGGCGGTGGTACTGCCGTCGTAGCGGTCCTTCTTACTCCCCTTCTCCTTCTCGGCCATGGCCTCCTCGATCTTCTGCATGACCTCGTCGGAGTACTCCGCCTCCCCAGACTGCTTGACGAAGGCCACCACCCGGTCGATCTCCTCCGGGGTGATGAAGCAGCCCTGCACACGGCGGGGCTTGCCCTCGCCCAAGGGGGCGTAGAGCATGTCGCCCCGGCCCACCAGCTTCTCCGCGCCGGGGTTGTCCAGGATGATCCTCGACTCAAGGCCTGAGGCCACGGCGAAGGCGATGCGGCTGGGGATGTTGGCCTTCATGAGGCCCGTGATCACGTCGGCGGAGGGACGCTGGGTAGCGATGACCAAGTGGATGCCCGCGGCGCGGCCCATCTGGGCCACCCGGCAGATGCTCTCCTCCACCTCCTTGGCGGCCACCAGCATCAGATCCGCCAGCTCGTCGATGACCACCACCACGGTGGCCATCTTCTGCATGTCCTCCCGCTGGGCGGCGATGGCGTTGTACTCCTCCAGCTTCTTCACACCTAACTCCGAGAAGGTCTTATACCGCTTCATCATCTCAAACACCGCCCACTGGAGGGCGCCGGCGGCCTTCTTGGGGTCGGTGACCACGGGGATCAGCAGGTGGGGGATGCCGTTGTAGGGGGCCAGCTCCACCATCTTGGGGTCCACCATGATAAAGCGGACCTCCTCCGGCGTGGATTTGTACAGAAGGGAGATGATCAGGCTGTTGGTACACACGGACTTACCGGAGCCGGTGGTACCGGCGATGAGCACATGGGGCAGTCTTGCGATGTCCCCCACTATATCCTCATTGGCGATATCCCGGCCCACGGCGAAGGCCACCGCGCTCTTGTGGGCGGTAAAGGACCGGCTCTCGATCACGTCCCGGATCAGCACCGGGGACACGTGGCGGTTGGGCACCTCGATACCCACCACGGCGATCTTATCCGGCACCGGGGCGATACGCACACCGCTGGCCCCCAGGGCCAAGGCGATGTCATCGGCCAGATTGGTGATCTTGCTCAGCTTCACACCCTGCTCTAAGATGAACTCATACCGGGTGACAGAGGGGCCCCGGACCACGTCGCCGGGGGCGGCGTCCACGCCGAAGCTCACCAAGGTGTCCGCCAGCCGCTGGGCGTTGGAGCGCAGCTCCGCCCCCGCCTCCGCCGGGTTGCCCCCGGCGCTCTGGTTCAAGAGGGTGATGGGGGGATAGCGGTACTCCCCCTCGGCGGAGACCAAGGCGCTGTCCAAGGCCGCGGAGACCTCCGCCGCCGCGTCCTCCATCTCCCGCTTCTCCCACCGGCGGGAGGGGGCGGGGGACTCCAGTCCCCGGGGCGTCTCCTCCCGGACCACGGAGGCGGACTGTACAGGCGCCGTCTCCCGGCGCTCGGCGGGGCGGACGCCGGGGAAGTCGATAACCTTTCTCTCCGCCGGACGGCTCACAGGCTCGGCCTCCCGCGCCTCCTCCGCCGGGGCCGCGGCGGTCAGCGGCTTTGACAGTGTCTTTGCGGGGGGCTCCGCCGAGGCGGTTCTGGCGCTGTAGGACACCGCCGGGCTGGAGAGCCCCGTGGGTTCCCGGCGCTCCGACAAATGGGGGCGCTCCGCGGCGGCAGGACGGGGCGCGGGACGGGGCGTTTGGGTCGCGTCCTCCACGAAGGGGGAGTCCATGGTCTCCTCCTCCCTCCGGGGGGGCTGGATGCCCTCCCGCAGGACCTGATCCGGCGTCCGCTGGTCCTTGGACTTCTGGCGGAAAAAGCCGCTGAGGATTCCCGGCCGCTTCTCCTGCGCGGCCTCCTCATCGTCCAAGGGGATGTCGATGGCGGAACGGGCGGGGGCGGCGGGACGGGGGGCCGGCGTCGGCGTGGGACGGGGGGTATTCTGCACCGGCCGTCTGGGCCGGGGCTCCTCCTCATAGTCGTCCTCCTCCGCCTCGTACTCGATGCGCTCCCGGGCCTGCCAGCGGCCCCAGGCCCAAGCAATGGCCCGCTGGAACACCACCGCGCCCAAGAGAATAAAGACCACCACAAAGACGATGGTGGCGGCAATGTTGCCAAAGACCGCCCGGAACCCCTGGGCCAGTCCCCCGGAGACCACGCCGCCGGAGGTGAGGGCCAGTCCCCCCTTCCACAGGGCGGGCACCACCCCGGCGGAGGCGGCGGTAAACTCCTCCTTACAGAAGAGCATGTGCCCCACACAGCCCCACAGCGGGGGCAGCAGCAGCGCGCAGGTGGTGCGCAGCGTCACCGGACGCCCCCGGTGGCGCAGCAGAATCGCCCCCGCCACCGCCAAGGAGGGGGCGGCTAAGTGGTAGCCGTAGCCCATCAGGCCCTTGAGCAGCTTGGGCAGCAGCTGGATCAGCCACCCCTCGGTCTGAAAATAGCCGATGGCGGCGCACAGGGCCAGCAGCAGGCACACCGCGCCCCCCACCTCCCGGCGGATGGGCCGGCGGCCCTTGGCTGTGCTCTTCTTCCCGCCGGCGCGGCTGCCGGCGGAGGTACTCCGGCTCCCGCCGCTGCGGCTGCCGCTCTTTCCGCCGGAGGTCCCGGCGCTCCTCTTCGGTGTATTGGCCATATGTCTTTCTCCTCACTCAGCTCAGAAAAAATGCAGTCATTGGAACGCACCGCCTATGCACAAAGGCATGGGGGCTTTTGCCCGCGGAGGCTTTTATAGGTCCCGGAACCCCCAGAGGGTCCCGGAACCTACAAACAGGCTTCTCACAGCAGGAAGGTCAAAATCAGCGTAGCAGCACCGGCGAACCAGCAGTAGTAGGCAAAGGCCCCAAACCTCCCCCTGTCGGCAATCATGCGAATCAGGAAGATGGAGAGGTAGCCGGACACCGCCGCGGAGAGGATGCCCACGATATAAACGCCTATAAGGCTCATATCCACGCCCCCGTTCTTGATCACGCCGATCAGATCCAGCAGCGTGGCCCCCAGCACGGCGGGGATGGACATCAAAAAGCTGAAGCGCACGGCAAACTTCCGCTGGAACCCCAAGAAGGTACCGGTAGTGATGGTGGTGCCGCTGCGGGAGATCCCCGGCAGGGTGGCCAAGGCCTGCCCCACGCCCACGATCAGCGCGTCCCTCCAGGTGGCGGTGCGCTCGGTCTTTCGCCCCCGGCGGACCCGGTCGCTGAAAAACAGCAGACAGCCGGTGATCAGGAGGGCGACGGCGATGAACACGGTGTTGTAGTACAGGCTCTCCACCGTCTTCTTGATGGGCAGCACCACAAACAGCGGCAGCGTGGCGATGACGATCAGCAGGATCAGCCGCCGGGCCGGGGGCACAGGCTTGGGCGTGGTCCCCCGGACGATGTCCGCCGCTCCCCAAATGAACTCCCGGACCATCTCCACAATGTCCTTCCAGTAGGCAATAAAGATGGCGATCATGGTGCCGAAGTGGAGCAGCACATCAAAAAACAGATGCTTCTCCCCCACCGCTTGGATCTGAAACAGATTCTGTGCGATGGACAGGTGCCCGGAGCTGGAGATGGGCAAAAACTCCGAAACGCCTTGAATGATGCCAAGAATAAACGCGGTAAACAGTGACACAGTACGCCTCCTCCAAACGCGCGCCTCCCGCCGGGAGACTGGGGCCTTATACCACTCCGCCAAAGCGAGGGCCGGAAAACCGGACGCCTCCACCCCGGAGAGCTGTAACCAATACTCCATAGCAGTATAGCATATTCTATCACTCTTTACCACAGTTTTTTCCTGTAGAAAAAAAGAAAGGCAGCCACCGCCGCCCAAAATTTTGCGCTTTACCACAACCGTACGCGCCAAAGGCGCTGTGCCCATCCTTGCCAAGTGCCGCCCCACCAGCCGGGACGGCGGGACCCACGCCAAAAATATGCCGCAGGTACACTTTCTGAACACCCCGGTTTCCGGAAACCGGGCTTTTGGTAAAAATGCTTCCCGGCCCGCAAGCGTGCCAGCCCTCCGCCGCGGCGGAGGGCAAATTCGATGCAGGCGGCCGAATCCCTTTCGTTTGAAATCCGCAGATCTCAAGCAAAGCGCCGCAAGGCATCCCTCGCCGCCGCCTGCTCCGCCTCCTTCTTGCTGTGGCCGGCGCCCTCGCCCACGGCCTCGCCGTTGACCAAGACGCGGAAGGTGAAGGTCTTGTTGTGGTCCGGACCGCTCTCGCCGGTCATCTGGTAGGTCAGGGTCCTCCCCTCCTCCCGCTGCACCAGCTCCTGGAGGGCAGTCTTATAGTCCTTGCGCTCCTCCACCACGCCCTTGTCCGAGCGGTCCAGCAGCACCCGATGGATCAGCTCCGACACCGAGGCCATGTCGCTGTCCAAATACACTGCGGCAAACACCGCCTCCACCGCGTCGGCCAAAATGGACTGTCGCTCCCGGCCGCCGCCGGCCTCCTCCCCCCGGCCCAGCTTCAGGTAGGCCCCCAGATTCAGCTCCAAGGCCACCTCATAGAGGCTCTGCTCACACACCAAGGCCGCCCGGATACGGGTCAGGTCCCCCTCGGGCAGGTCGGGGTAAGTCTTGAAAAGGTGCTCCGCCGTGACGAAGCCCAGAATGGAGTCCCCCAAGAACTCCAACCGCTCGTTGCTGAGGATGCGGCTGCCCCGGTGCTCGTTGGCGTAGGAGCTGTGGTTCAGCGCCTCGCCAAGCAACTCCCTGCTGCGAAAGACATATCCTAATTTCTGCTCCAGTGCCTCCATATGGCGACCGCCTCCTCCGTGTTTCGCTGCTCCCCCCTCCGCTGACCAATGCCCGCGGAGGAGGCCGGCTTCACCGAGGCGAAACCGGTCGCTGCGGCAGGTTGCCGCACGCGAAAGGAGCCCCCCTTGGGTTCCCTTCACACGCTTCCCCTTGCCACCGCTGTATTTTGCTGATTTTTCGATAAACTAAGAAATAGGAACTTTCAGGGGACTCCCTGTGCGATTCCCCCGCTGCATTGGCAGCGGTTTTACAGACAGAAACTCCGCTTTAGCGGAGTTTCTGCTGTTTTCCTGCTGTTATGCTTCCTATTTCTGCTTATTTACCAAGTAATTCACACAGTCGCCCACTGTTTTCAGCTCAGGCATGTCCTCCTCGGACACCTCACCGATCTCGAACTCCTCCTCCATGGCGATGACCAGCTCCATCAGATCCACGGAGTCCGCCCCCAGGTCGTCTTCAAAGGAGGTGTCCATGGTGATCGACTCGGCCTCCAGCGCGAACTGCTCCGCGATCAGCTCCTGCATTTTCGCCAAAACATCCTGTACGTTCATGTTCTTGGTTCCTCCACCGAATGTTAGAATCTTATGCAGAAATCATAAAATAAAACTATCGCCCTGTCAATAGGGATTTTCACAATATTTTCCCAGCCGAGACCGCCGCTGTGCACACAGGGTGAAAAATTCCCTCCACAGCGGGCCGTAGGGTCCGCACCATCGGTCCAAAAGCGCCGCATCAGCGGGGAAATTTTCCAGCGGACCGGAACTTTTCTTTCCCCTGGCTTGTCCTATAGCTGCTCCGCCGAGGGGTGCATCCGGGAGACGTTGGCCTCGATATCCGCAATGATGCCGCTCCTCGCCACCGCCGCCGCCTGGCGCACCGCCTGGGCGATGGCCCGCTCCCCGCTGGAGCCGTGGGCCTTGATTACCGGCTTGCTGATGCCGATAAACGCCGTGCCCCCGATGGTATCCGGGTCGATCTTCTCCTTGAACGTCCGCAGGCTCCCCTTCATCAGCAGCGCGCACATCTTGCTGAGGCCGGACCGGAGGAACATACCCTTCACCTCGCGGCCCAAGAAGGAGCCCACACCCTCGATGCTCTTGAGCATGATGTTGCCGGCAAAGCCGTCGGACACGATCACATCGCAGCCGCCTAAAATGGCCTCCTTGGCCTCGATATTGCCGATGAAGTTCAGCTCCCCCCGCTCCCCGGCGGCCTGCAGAATGGGGTAGGTCTCGTGGCGGAGGGCGTCGCCCTTGCTGGGCTCCGCGCCGATGTTCAAAAGGCCCACCCGCGGGCGCTTCACCCCCAGCACCCGCCGGGCGTAGAAGCTGCCCAGGTAGGCGAACTGGGTCAGGTACTCCGCCGTACACTCGGCGTTGGCGCCGCAGTCGATGAGCACCGCCCGGCCGGTGGCTGTGGGGATCACCGGGCACAGCGCCGCCCGGCGGATGCCCCGGACGCGCTTGACAATCAGTGTAGCCGCGGAGAGCAGGGCACCGGTGCTGCCGGCGGAGACAAAGGCGTCCCCCTCCCCGTTTTTCAGCATGGTAAGCCCCACCGTGACAGAGGAGTCCTTCTTCCTCTTGAAGGCCGTGGCCGGATCGTCACAGATCTCAATGACCTCCCGGGCATCCACCACCTGCACGCCCGCCGGCACGCTGCCCCCGGCGGCGGCGAGGATCTCCTCCTCCCGGCCCGCCAAGATGATCTCCACGCCCCCCTGTCCATGAACCGACAGGGCGCCCTTCACAACGGCCTCCGGGGCGTTGTCGCCGCCCATGGCGTCCACAATGATCCTCACGGAACTCCTCATAGCTCCCTCCTTCCGCGCTCACCGGAGCGCCTCCTCCCGCAGGGCCTCCAGGGCGGACAGAGCCCGCTCCGACAGCGCCGCGTTCTTGTTTCTCTTCCCCCGGACCCGGTGGCCCAAGGGCGGGATGATCCCGAAGTTGATATTCATAGGCTGGAACTTCTCCACACTCGCATCGCTGACATAGAGCCCCAGGGCGCCGACGGCGGTCTCCCTTGGGAAGTTGACAGGGGGCAGGCCCCGCAGGCGGCGGCTCAGCTCCACCGCCGCCAAAAAGCCCGAGGCCGTGGACTCCACGTAGCCCTCCACGCCGGTCATCTGGCCGGCGAAGGTAATCCGCGGCTCCGACTTCAGCCGGTAGTACCGGTCCAGCAGCCGGGGGGAATCCAAATAGGTGTTCCGGTGCATCACCCCGTAGCGCAGGTACTCCGCCTGCCTCAGAGCGGGGATCAGGGAGAACACACGCCTCTGCTCGGGGAATTTCAGGTGCGTCTGGAAGCCCACCAGGTTGTACACACTGCCCGAGGCGTTGTCCCGGCGGAGCTGCACCACGGCGTAGGGCTCCCGTCCGGTTCTGGGGTCCGGCAGGCCCCGGGGCTTCAGGGGCCCGTAGCGGAGGGTGTCCTCCCCCCGGCGGGCCATCACCTCCACAGGCATACAGCCCTCAAAGACCTTCCTGTCCTCAAAGCCGTGGACCTCCGCCTCCTCGGCGGCGCACAGGGCCTCCCAGAAGGCGCGGTACTCCTCCTCACTGAGGGCGCAGTTGATGTAGTCCGCCGTGCCCTTGCCATACCGGGAGGCGAAATAGGCATGGTCCATGTCGATGCTCTCAAAGCTCACCAGAGGGGCCGCCGCGTCGAAGAAGTTCAGCGTGGTCCCCCCGCCGATCCGCTCCCCAATGGCCGCGGCCAGTGGATCGGAGGTCAGAGGGCCGGTGGCAATCAGCACCTCCCCCGCCGGGATGGTGGTGACCTCCCCCGCCTCCACGGTGATCAGGGGGTGGGCGCGGACCCGCTCTGTCACACAGGCGGAAAAGCCCTCCCGGTCCACCGCCAGAGCGCCCCCGGCGGGAACCCGGGTGGCGTCGGCAGCGGCCATCATCAGACTCCCCAAGCGGCGCAGCTCCTCCTTGAGGAGGCCCACCGCATTCTCCAAGCCCGCTCCCCGCAGGGAGTTGGAGCACACCAGCTCCGCGAACTGCTCGCTCTTGTGGGCCGGGGTCATCTTCTCCGGCTTCATCTCCCGCAGGCGCACCGGGATGCCCCGCTCCGCCAGCTGATAGGCCGCCTCGCAGCCCGCCAGTCCCGCACCGATCACGGTCACTTCCTCCATGTCCGTCCCTCCTCTCTCTCGCTCCGCCGAAATATTCGTATACAAATTGGAGTATCTGGTCTGCATATTGCGCTCCGTATTGTCTCAGGCAGCTCTACTCCTCCGCGTCGGTCTCCGCCTTTTTAGCGGTCTTGGCCTTGGCGGCAGTCTTTGTGGTGCTCTTGGCCGTGGTCTTTTTCTCTGCCGTTTTCTTGGCAGAGGGCTTCTTCGCCGCGGTTTTCTTAGCGGCGGGCTTTTTGGCGGTGGTCTTGGCGGCTGTCTTTTTGGCCGCGGGCTTTTTCGCCACGGGCTTTGCCTCGCCCTCCGCCGACGGCTCCGCCCCGGCCTCCGGGGCCGCAGTGCCCTCGGCGGCCTTCTTGCGGAAGCCGCCCCGCTTCTCCTCCGGGGTGAAGTTGCTGCACTGCTCGTTGATGCAGAAGGGCTTCTTGAAGCCCTTGCCGGACTTCTTGAACATGGTCTGGCCGCAGACGGGACAGTCGTCCTTCACCGGCACATCCCAAGTCATGAAGTCACACTTCTTGCTCTCGTCCTTCTCGCTGAGGTGTTCACAGGCGTAGTAGGTGTAACCGTTGCGGCTGGTCTTTTTCAGGATACGTCCGCCGCACTTGGGGCACCGGCCGGGCATCTCGATGACCAAGGGCTTGGTGAAGGTGCACTCCGGGTACCCGGGGCAGGCCAAAAAACGGCCAAAGCGCCCGCTCTTGACCACCATCTGGCGGCCGCAGAGATCACAGACCTCTTCGCTGGGCTCGTCGGGAACCTTCAGGCGCACGCCCTCCAAATCCTTCTCCGCCTGCTCCAAATTGGCGTGGAAGGGCTCGTAGAACTCCCTCAAAAGCTGCTTCCAGGGGATCTGGCCTCCCTCCACCTCGTCCAGGTCCTTCTCCATGTTGGCGGTAAACTTCATGTCCACAATGTTCTGGAACTTATCACACATGAGCCCTGTGACCACCTCCCCCAAGGGGGTGATCCGAAGGTGCTTGCCGTCCTTCACCACGTACTCCCGGTCCAAAATGGTGGACACCGTTGGGGCGTAGGTGGAGGGGCGGCCGATGCCGTTCTCCTCCATGGCCCGGATCAGCGAGGCATCGGTGTACCGGGCGGGGGGCTGGGTGAAGTGCTGGTCCTGCTGGAAGCCGCCGCACTGAAGCGCCTCGCCCTCGCCCAGCTCCGGGAGCTTGCTGAGCTTCTCCTCGCGCTCCTCGTCCCGGCCCTCCTCGTAGACGGCTGTATAGCCGTTGAACTTTACATTGCTGCTGGTGGCGCGAAACTCCTGCTCGTTGCTGACCACCGCCACCGCCACGCTGTCATAGACGGCATTGGACATCTGGCAGGCGACAAAGCGGCTCCAGATCAGCCGGTAGAGCCGGTACTGCTCGGCGCTCAAATCCCCCTTGATCTGGTCCGGGGTCAAAAACACATTGCTGGGGCGGATGGCCTCGTGGGCGTCCTGTGCCCCGGCCTTGGTCTTGAAGTGGCGGGGGTCCTTGGGACAGTAGCTGTTTCCATAGCGCCCGAGGATGAGCTTTCGCACGTCAGTCAGGGCCTCCTCGCTGATGCGCAGGCTGTCGGTACGCATGTAGGTGATGAGGCCCACGGTGCCCTCCCCCGCGATGTCCACGCCCTCGTAGAGCTGCTGGGCGATGGCCATGGTCCGCCGGGGGGTCATGTTCAGCTTCCGGCTGGCCTCCTGCTGGAGGGTGGAGGTGGTGAAGGGGGGGGAGGGGCTTCTCTGCTTATCCTGCCGCTTCACGCTCTTCACCGCAAAGACGCCGTTCTGGGCCGCCTCCCGGACGGCCATCACCTCGGCCTCGCTGGTGAGCTCCTTCTTCTTCCCCTTCTCCCCGTGGTAGCGGGCCAGAAAGGCGGTCTTATCGGTGCCGTCGGCGGAGAGCTTCACATCCAGGGACCAGTACTCCTCGGGCTGGAAGTTCTTGATCTCCTCCTCCCGCTCAAAGACCATCCGGGTGGCCACGGACTGGACCCGGCCGGCGCTGAGGCCCCGGCGGACCTTCTTCCACAGGAGGGGACTGAGCTGATAGCCCACGATCCGGTCCAAAAGGCGCCGGGCCTGCTGGGCATCCACCAGATTCTGGTCGATGTCCCGAGGCTTGGCGATGGACTCCCCCACCACCTTCTTGGTGATCTCGTTGAAGGTCACACGCTTGGCCTTCTTGTCATCTAACTGCAGCAGCTCCTTCAGATGCCAGCTGATGGCCTCCCCCTCCCGGTCCGGGTCGGTGGCGAGATAGACATACTCGCTGCCCTTGGCCGCCTTCTTCAGGTCGCTGATAATATCCTCTTTTCCCTTGATCGGCTTGTAGTTGGGCGCGAAATCCTGATCAAAATCAATGCCGATCACGCTCTTGGGCAGATCCCGCAGGTGGCCCATGCAGGCCTTCACCTCGTAGTCCTTGCCCAAGTATTTTCCGATGGTCTTCGCCTTCGCCGGCGACTCCACGATCACAAGGCTTTTTTTTGCCATTCTGTCCTCCTAACCGTCAAATGAAATGGCACACCATTTCATTTGAGGGGGTTTCGCTGCGCTATGCGCCTCGCCCCTGAGCCTCCCCTCGGGGAGGCTCAGGGGTTCGACGCTCGCTCCGCGCAGAGTATTTTCCGAAAATGCGGTTTCCGGAAAAATGATTTCAATTTTTTGCGGCTCGTGAGCCGCAAACCCCGCCGGGGCTTTTGGTCCGCTCGGTCTGATGGGCGCTCCTGCAGGGGCGCATATTGTGCGCCCGGTTGGGGAACTTGCTTCTATGGAATGATCCTTACCGCCAAGGTGAAACGCTTGCCGCTCTCCTCCTGGACGTGGCCCTCCAGCTGGAGGAGGGTCAGGGCGGAGAGGACGCGGCGGGCGGGGATCTGGGTCATCTCGATCAGCTCATCCGCCTGCATGGTGCGGCCCTGAAGGGCCTGGAGGATGTGGATCTGGTCGTCAGTGAGGCCGCTCTCCTCGCTGAGCCAGAGCGTCCTCTTCGGCTCCGCCGCCGCCTCGGTCCGGGCCTCCTCCCTGTTTTGGGCCTCCTCGGCCCGGGCCTGATAGCCGGTGTGCTCCGGCGGCTCCACCGGGCGCAGGCGGAGCTTTCCCGGAAACTGGCTCTCAAAGTGGAGCAGAATGTCCCCGCTCTCCGCGGCGATGCCGGCCCCCTCCCGGAGGAGCTGGATACACCCGGCGCTCATAGGCGCGTCGATGGGGCCGGGGACGGCGAACACGTCCCGCCCCTGCTCCAGGGCGGTGTGGGCGGTGATCAGCGCGCCGGAGCGCACCGGGGCCTCCACCACCAAGGCGGCCACACTGAGGCCGCTGATAATCCGGTTGCGCACGGGGAAGTGGCTCCCCCTGTGCTCCGTACCCGGCGGGTACTCCGAGAGGATGGCCCCGGCGGCGGCTACGTCCTCATAGAGGTAGCGGCTGCTGGGCGGGTAGACGATGTCGTGGCCGCCGGCGATCACCCCCACGGTACAGCCCCCCGCCCGGAGAGCGCCCCGATGGGCCGCCG
Organism: Oscillospiraceae bacterium; assembly: GCA_022801715.1. Lineage (GTDB taxonomy): Bacteria > Bacillota > Clostridia > Oscillospirales > Oscillospiraceae > CAJFPI01. The sequence goes on along the minus strand of JAAWSV010000012.1, from coordinate 13,349 downwards.
CGTCAATCCCCTTGGCCAGGCCCGAGAGGATCAGCGCCCCCTGCTTGGCCATGGCAAAGCTCAGCTTCTCCGCCGACAGCTCCCCATAGGGCGTGCAGGTCCTTGTCCCCACCACCGCCACGGCGCACTCGTCGTCAAACCGGGGCAGACGGCCCCGGACGTAGAGCAGCAGGGGCGGGTCGTAGACGCTCTTCAGCCGCTGGGGGTACTCCGTGTCCTCCATGGTGAGAATGCGCAGGCCCAAGCTGTCGCACCGCTCCAAAATCCGCTCCGCGGCGTCCATGGACTTGTCTGCCAGCGCCTCCACGCCCCGCCGGCTGAGGCCGGTCAGGGCCAGCTCCTCCTCCTCGGCGTAGTAGAGCCGCTCCGGTCCGCCGAGGCGCCGCAGCAGCTCCCGCTTCTCCGTGTTCCGGGGCTCCCGGAGGCTGGTCAGCCAGAGCCAGTATTTCAGGTTCGACATGGCGGCGCTCCTCTCTTCTCTCTTTTTCCCTTCCGGACGCCAAACTATTCCTCTGCCCCCTCCTGCCGCGCCCCCTCCCAAAGGAGCACCGCGGCAGCGGCGGCGGCGTTCAGGGACTCACATGTCCTGTCCATGGGAATCTTCAGCCTCCTGTCGCAGAGGGCCAGCGCCTCAGCGGAGACGCCCCGGCCCTCGCTGCCCACAATGACGGCGCACCGGCGCAGATCCAGCGTCCGCACGTCCGCCGTGTCCTCCCCCAAGGCCGCGGCATACAGCGGCAGTCCGGCGGCGTGAAGCAGCGCGGCGGCGTGCTCTAAGGTATCCCGATAGATCACACTGCGGAAGTGGACGCCCATAGCGGCCCGGAGGGTCTTGGGATTGTACACGTCGGCGCACCCGGGCAGAAGGAACACCGTCCAGCCGAAGGCGTCGGCGGTGCGGAGCATGGTCCCCACGTTCCCCGGGTCCTGCACGCCATCCAGCAGCAGATAGCGGCTTCGGCCGTACTTGTCCGGCGTCAGGGTCTCCGGCGGCCGGTGGCCCATGGCGCGGCAGGTGAATACCACCCCCTGGGGGGTCTCCATGGGGCTCACCGCGCGCATGACGCTCTCGCTGACCAGCACGGTCCGGGCCGCGCCGTAGGTCTCCGGGGCATACTCCAGCGCCGCCCCGGAGGTGTAGAGGAGGGCGGTGATGCCGAACCCCCACAGCTCCGCCTCGGAGAGGAGCTTGGGGCTGTCACATAGAAACTCCCCCGTCTCCTCCCGATAGGCCCGGGAGGAGGCCAGCTTGCGGAGATGGGTGCACAGGGGGTTGGTGCGGCTGGTGATCTGCTCCATAGCTCTGCCCTCCTTCCGGTATTGTGGGGAAGAAGGCGTTCGTCACTCCGAACGCCTTCCTGTCCCGGTCAATTCTCTCTGTTCTGTACCGAAAAAATCAGTCGATCAGCTTCATGGTGGGGAACAAAATCACGTCCCGGATGGAGTCGGAGCCGGTGAGCAGCATCACACAGCGGTCGATGCCGATGCCCATGCCGCCGGTGGGGGGCAGGCCGTACTCCAAGGCGGTGATAAAGTCCTCGTCCATCATGCCGGCCTCGTCGTCGCCGGCGTCCCGCAGAGCAATCTCGTGCTCGAAGCGGCCCCGCTGGTCGATGGGGTCGTTGAGCTCGGAGAAGGCGTTGCCAAACTCCGAGCAGTTGATGAAGAACTCAAACCGCTCGGTGAGCCGGGGATCCTTGGGGCTCCGCTTGGCCAGAGGGGACACATCCACCGGGTGCATGGTGATGAAGGTGGGCTGGACCAGCTTCTCCTCCACCTTCTGGTCAAAGCACTCGTACAGCGCCCGGCCCCAGGTGGGCTCCACTCCGTCCATGTCCACGCCGGCGGCCTTGGCCGCGGCCACCGCCGCCTCGTCGCCGTCGATGGCCATAAAGTCCACGCCCACATACTGCTTCACCGCCTCGGCCATGGTCAGCCGGGGCCAGCCGGGGGTCAGGTCAATCTTCTGGCCCAGCCACTCCACCTCATAGGTACCCAGGATCTCCTTGGCGGCGGAGGACAAAATGCCCTCGGCGATGTCCATCATGCCGTGAAAATCGGTGTAGGCCTCGTAGAGCTCGATGGTGGTAAACTCCGGGTTGTGCTTGGGGTCCATGCCCTCGTTGCGGAAGATGCGGCCGATCTCATACACCCGCTCGAAGCCGCCCACCACCAAGCGCTTTAAGTGCAGCTCCGTGGCAATGCGCATATACATGTCGATATCCAAGGTGTTGTGGTGGGTGATAAAGGGCCGGGCGGTGGCACCGCCGGAGATGGTGTTCAAAACCGGTGTCTCCACCTCCATGTAGCCCCGCTGGTCCAGATACCGCCGCACATGCTGGATGAAGGCGGTGCGGATCTGGAAGGTCCGGCGCACGTCCTCGTTCATGATGAGGTCCACATACCGCCGGCGGTACCGGGTCTCCTTGTCGGTGAGGCCGTGGAACTTCTCCGGCAGGGGCAGCAGGGACTTCGAGAGCAGGGTGACCGTGAGGCACCGGACGCTCATCTCCCCCCGCTGGGTGCGGAACACCTGCCCCCGGACACCCACGATGTCGCCGATGTCGTACTTCTTGAAGGCGTTGTAGGGCTCCTCCCCCATGTCGTCCCGCTTGGCATAGAGCTGGATGCGGCCAGTGACATCCTGCAAATCACAGAAGCTCACCTTGCCCATGCCCCGCTTGCTCATCAGGCGCCCGGCAATGGTGACCTCCTGGTTCTCCAGGGCGTCGAAGTTGTCCTTGATCTGCTGGGCCTTGTGGCTCACGTCGTAGCGGGTCTGGTGGAAGGGGTCCGCGCCGGCGGCCTGGAGGGCTGCCAGCTTCTCCCGGCGGACACGCAAAATCTCCGACAGGTCCTGCTGGACCTCCGGCTGGTTATTGGTATTCTGGTCAGCCATAGTTGATTCTCCTCTTTCGTATAGGACGTTACCGTTCAATCTTGTCAATGGTGTAGCGCATGGCGCCCCTGGGGGCCTCCACCACCACGGTCTGGCCCGCCTGGGCGCCCATCAGGGCCTTGCCCACCGGGGACTCCTCGCTGATCGCGCCGTTGGGGAAGTCCGCCTCCTGACTGCCCACCACCTTGAACACGAAGGTCTTGCCCCCGTCCACGGCGGTAATGGTCACCTTGGAGCCGATGCTCACCACGTCGGAGGGCAGATCGCTCTCCTCCACGATCACCGCGTGGAGCAGGATATTCTCCACCTCAGCGATACGGGAATAGAGCTTGCCCTGCTCGTTTTTCGCCTCGTCGTACTCGCTGTTCTCGCTGAGGTCGCCGAAGCCCCGGGCCACCTTGATCTGCTCGGCCACCTCGTCGCTGCGGGTGGTTTTGAGGTAGTTCAGCTCCGCCTGCAATTCGTCAAAGCGAGCCTGACTCATCTTGAATTCCTGCTTGTTTTTCATCAATCTATCACCTTTCGTAACATATTCGCAAAAACAGCCGTACTCCGCAAAGAAGCGCATACCTATTCTATATTATTGATCCGCATTATAGACAATGTCTGCATTATAGTAACTTTTCCCTGTGATGTCAACATCAATTATGGGAATTTGATAATTTTGCAGCATCCCCCCCAGCAGGAGCACCGTCAAAAGCTGGGGAAGATTACAATTTTCCTCCACCTCCTCCATCAGCCGCCGGGGCAGGGCAAAGGAGATCCCGTTGCGCCAGAGCACCCGCTCCCCGTCGTAGAGGTGGAGCGCCACGCTGCCCTGCTCCCCCTCCTCCCAGGGGCGAAACAGCAGCAGCACATCCGCCTGCTTCAGCTGTCTCCGGGGGGGCTGCTGTACGATGGACACGCCGTACTCCCGCTTCAGCCCCTCACAGAAGGCCTCCGCCGGAATCTGGAGGGAGAGCATCACATAGCGCACCTGCAGCGCCAGATCGGTGACGATCCTCTCCAGCTCCCCGGTCATCCCCTCGGCCACCACCGCCACCGTGGTGGTCCCCGGGGACAGCCCCAGCTGCCCCATCCGCCGCTTGACAATCAGCGGGGCCATCCGCCGGTAGAGGGGCAGGGTATCCACGGGGAGAATCCCCCGGCGGATGAAGAGATCCTCGTGGGGGTAGTTCAGGGGGAACACCGCCTGCCGGACACCCGTTCGAGAGAGCGCCCGTGCCGCCCGCGCGGCGTAGTGCCGCTGGAGCAGGCGGTGGTCCTCCCCCAAGCGGGCCTCCATAAACTGCGCCCCTAACAGGCGCCGTCGGGCGATGGTACAGCCCCTGTTGTCGGGTGTGTAGGAAATATAACCAACCATAGTGTTCAAACCTCCTGCTCCTATGGATATGGGGAAGAGGAGGGAAAGATGTGCCTTTGTCGGCAGAAGGACGCCTGCGGTGCAAGCGGCAGGGGCTGCGCTGTGCACGCTCCCTCTGCCAACGCCGGAAATGTCTCCATTTTCTATTCACAGGGCACGCCGCCCCCTGTTAATCGCCCTCCTCCGACAAACCGCCCACACAACCCAAAAAGGGAGCACCGGGCGCTTCCCGCGCCCAGTGCTCCCAAAAAGCTCCTCACCATGCCTTAATATATCCCGGCAAATACTTCAGCGGATCGACCCGCACATTGTTCTCCACAATCTCATAGTGCAGATGGGGCCCGCTGGAGATACCGGTGGAGCCGGTAATGCCGATCACCTGCCCCTGCTTCACCGTCTGCCCCACCTTCACCTTCCGCTGGGACATGTGGGCGTAGGTGGTGGAGTTCCCCGCGCCGTGGCTGATCACCACATACTCCCCGTAGGAGCTGCTCCGCTCGGAGATGATCACCACCCCCGCCTTGGTGGCCAGTACGCTGGTGGTGTAACCCACACCACCGATGTCCACGCCCTTGTGGTTGGTGGAGGCCCCGGGAATGCCCGTGTTGCGGCTGCCCATGGGGGAGGTGATCCGCTTGCTCACATTCTCCGGCCAGATATACCCCCCTACGCTGGCGGGGCCAAGGGACGCGGCCAGCTCCGCCTCCTTCTCCTTGATCAGCTGGTCGATACGGCGGGCCTCTGCCTCCTTGGCGCTGAGGAGGGCCTTCGCCGCCTCCTCGTTCTTCTGGATCTCCGCCACCAGGGCGGCGGCCTCGGCCACCTGCTTGTCCAGCTCCGCCTTCTTGGCCTTCAGCTCGTCCCGGGCGGCCTCCTGCTCACTGAGCTGGGCCTCCAGGTCCGCCTTCTTGGCGTCGATGGCGGCCCGGAGCTGCTGGAGGGTATCCATGACCCCCTGGTCATACTCCATGATCTCGCTGACAAAGTCCAGCCGGCCCAAGAGGTCGGCAAAGTCCGTGGCGTTAAAGAGCACCGACCAGTAGGACACGGCGCCGTTCTCCTCCATGGCCCGGACGCGGCGGCAGAAGAGCTCGTACTGCTCCTCCTCCCGCTGCTCTGTCTCCTCCAGCTCCCGCTTGGTCTGGGCGATCAGCTCCTCATAGGCGGAAATCTGGGCCTCCACATTGGTGATCTCCTGGCGGATGACGGCGCTCTGCTGGTCCAGCAAGGTCTTCTTCTCGATGGCGTCGTCTTTGTCATCCTTCAACGCGTCAATCTGCTTTTGCAGATCCTTTTTCTCACTGGAGAGGCCATCGGCGTTGTTTTTCAGCTGGTCGATCTCCGCCTGGGTCACCGCGCTGGCGGTTGGCTCAAATAGGTCAAACTGGAGCAGAGAGACCACCATCAGCACCAAAAGGGCGCTGCGCAGAATATGTTTTACCGTCTTTTTCTTGGTTTGCTTTGCTGGCATATCCGTCCCCTTTCTGTCTCTTCGGAGCACCCTATGGTTCTACACCTTCAGGAACTGTCGGATGGCGGAGAGGCTCCCTCCCACGCCGATGAGCATCCCCGCCGCCACAAACACCAAGGCCACAATCTGCCAGATGTCGGCGAAGGGGACAATGGTAATGATGGAGAAGATGTCGTTGCCCGAGATGCCCTTGGTGATGGCGGAATAGAGGCCCCACTGCATGAAAAACGCGATCACCGAGCTTAAAAGCCCTGTCAAAAACCCCTCATAGACGAAGGGCCAGCGGACGAAGCCGTCGGTGGCGCCCACCATCTTCATGATGGCGATGTCCTCCCGCCGGTCGAAGGCGGTGAGCTTGATGGTGTTGGCGATGATGAACACCGACACCAAAAACAGCACCGACACCAAGGCGATACTGACAATGGCGGCAATGTTGCGGATGGTGATAAAGCCGCTGGAGATCTCCTCATAGGCGTTGACACGGCCGATGCCATCAATGTCGCCAATGGCCTCCTTTGTCTGGCGCATCAGGGAGATGTCCACCAGCGTAATGGCAAAGCGGTGGCGCAGCACCGAGGACTCCATCCCCTCAAACAGCGTGGAGTCCTCATACTGGGCGGCGTAGTCCGCCAAGGCCTTGTCCCTGGTGATAAACTCAATCTCCGCCACGTTCTCCACCGCCAAGATCTTGTGCCCCAGCGCGCGGGCCTGCGCCTCGGTGAGGCCGTCCTCCACGTAGGCCAAAATCTCGTTGTCCTGCTCCAGCTTGGCCAAGGTGGCGTTGGCATTCACCGCCACCAGGGAGAAGGTGCCCATGATCAAAAGGCAGGCGATGGTGATGCCGATGGCGGCAAAGGACATAAAGCCGTGGGTGAACATGTTGGAAAAGCCCTCGGCCACAAAGTATGTAAAGTTGTGGCTGCGGTCTGGCATTCGTCTACTCATCTATTCTCCTCGCTTTGCGCTTCCCCGGACTGCCTCCGGCGCGCCGGCCTCGCTCTGTGCCTCTCCGGATGGCTCCTGACGGCTGGGTCTGGCCTTCTGCCTCCCGGCGGCGCTGTCCCGGACAATCCGCCCCCGCTCCAGCATGACCACCCGCTCGTCAAAGCGGCTGACCATGTCCAGCTCGTGCGTCACCACCAGCACGGTGGTGCCCAGCTCGTTGATCCGCTTCAAAAGCGTCATGATCTCCAGAGACTTCCTCGGGTCCAGGTTGCCGGTGGGCTCGTCGGCGATGATGGTGTCCGGGTTGTTCACCAGAGCCCTGGCGATGGCCACCCGCTGCTGCTCCCCGCCGGAGAGCTCGTCCGGCAGACGGCTGGACTTGCCGTCCAGCCCCACCAGCTTGAGCACGTAGGGGATGCGCTTTTTGATCTCCCGCTGGGAGGCGCCCACCGCCCGCATGGCAAAGACCATGTTGTCGTACACCGACTTCTTCTCAATCAAGCGGAAATCCTGAAAGATGACCCCCAAGGTCCGCCGCAGATAGGGGATCTGCCACTCGGCGATGTTGTTGAGGTTGAAGCCGTTGACCATCACCCGGCCGTCGGTGGCGCTCACCTCCCCGGTGAGCAGCTTGATCACCGTGGACTTGCCGGACCCGGAGGGACCCACCATAAAGATGAACTCCCCGTCTCCAATCTCCAAATTCAGCCCGTTGAGGGCCTTGGCCCCGTTGGGGTACTCCTTATATACTTCCGTCAGACGAATCATACACTCTCCATCCCGGCCCCGCGCCGGTTCCTACGCCGCTCTCTCCGCGCTCCCTCGTCACCCCATGGACCCCTCGCCGCCCATCAGGGCCGTCAGCTCCTCTATCCGCTCAATGGGGAAGGGGGGCTGGGTCAGAGGGCGAAGGGCGATGGACATCAGCTTCATGGGGTTATCGTCGGCGGCACTGCGGTTGGAACTGAGCTTCCCGCAGCGCCGGCAGCGGTGGATCACCGCCCACTCGCCGCCCCTGCGCACCCAGACGCCGATGGGCTCCATCACGCCGCCGCAGTCCGCGGAGCGGTCCCCCGGCTCCTCGTCCACATGGAGACTGGTGAGGCAGTTGGGGCAGTGGTTTCGGTGGTCGCTCCCCGCCCCGGCGGACACCACCAGCCGCCCGCAGAGGCGGCAGGTGAAGCTCTCCTCACAGGGGTGTGTCTTGTAGTAGCCCTTCTCATGGCGGATGCGCTTGTGTTCTCTATTCAAAATTGATTCCTCCAAAAAGTCCTGTTATATTCCCTTTCTCAGTCCTTTGGGAGGTTTTTTGTCTGTTGTCAGAAAACCTCCCGGTTTTCCACAGACACCGAACGATCGTTATTTTTCATAGAACAAAATGCAGGTTCCTTTCATTTTTTCCGGCCGGAACGCACCAGCCGGCGCGCCGACACGCGTACTTTTTTATTGTAGCCGAAAGTCCCGCCCCCCGTCAAGGGGAAAAGGGGAGAATCCGGCACAAAAATCGGCGGTTTTCTTTGTCACCTTCTGCCGGAGGCGGCGGAAAAAACCGCGCCCCCGGGAAGCAGACCCTCCCGGAGGTGCGCCTTCACTCTATGCCGCTCTCTACGCCTCAATGCCCCGGCTGGTGAGATACTTCTTGACCATCAGCGCCACCTTGAACGTGATGGCGTCGTCAAACTCCCGCAGATCCAGCCCTGTGAGCTTCTTGATCTTCTCCAAGCGGTACACCAAGGTGTTCCGGTGGACAAAGAGCTTGCGGGCGGTCTCGGACACGTTCAGGTTGTTCTCAAAGAACTTATGGATGGTAAACAGCGTCTCCTGATCCAGCGCGTCGATGGGGTTCTTCTTAAAGACCTCCATCAAGAACATCTCGCACATGGTGGTGGGCAGCTGGTAAATCAGTCGCCCAATGCCCAAGTTCTCGTAGTTGATAATATACTTCTCCGTGTCAAAGACCTTGCCCACCTCGATGGCGATCTGGGCCTCCTTGTAGCTCTTGGCCAAGTCCCGCAGGTGGGTGGCCACCGTGCCGATGCCCACCACCACGCGGCTCTCGCCGCTGACTCTCAGGGCCTCCTCCACCGTAGACGCCACCCGCTGAAGCTCCTTTTCGGCGCTGGTCTCGCTCATCTGGTGGATCAAGGCCACGTCGGCGTCCCCCACGCTGAGGACGAAGTCCGTCTGCCGGTCGGGGAACAGGCTCTGCACCACATCCATGTGGATGGCCTCCGACTGGTCGATGTGGCGCACCACAAAGACGCCCCGGGACACCTCCGGGTCCACATGGAGTTCCTTGGCCCTGAGATAGATGTCCCCCAGCATGATGTTGTCAGAGATAATGTTTTTGATAAAGGAGCCCCGGTCGTGCTTCTCCTCGTAGTAGGTCTTTGCGCTGTTAAAAGACACCGTGGCCACAGCGCAGACCGCCTGACTCACCTCGTCATCCGCCATGACGAAGGCGGCGTAGTCAAACTGGTTGCCCCAGCCGCCCAGCGCCTTAAAAGTCTTTCCCATATAGGTGACGCAGCGTCCCTCGGCGCGGCCAATGACCTCCACATATTCCGGCCACTTGTTGCCAATCAGCCCCAAGTCGCTGCAGGAAATCACGGTGCCCTCGCCGTCAATCACACCCACCACCCGGTCGGTGGTGTCCTTGATTTGCAGCACCGCGTTTTGAAAGATTCTCCCCGACATACTCAAGTCCTCCCATCACTCGCCGCGTATCATCCCATAAAGTTTGTGCAATCTGTCAAGTTCACTCTCATTATACTGTCTGTTTCGCCATAATGCAAGCAGTTTTTTCTTTTTTCCACAAAAATTCAGCCGCCGTTTTGGCTATTCTGTTATTTCATTCACAAATACCCGCTTTTTCGCGCAGCTTTGTCACTTCTTCCTCCGTCAAATACCTGTATTCGCCCTTTCCCAATTTCTGGTCCAAGGACAGTCCCCCCATGCTCAGGCGCTTCAAATACAAAACTGTCTTACCGCGGCTGAGAAACATCCGTTTGATTTGGTGAAATTTACCCTCGTGCAAAGTGACGAATCCCTCCCGCGGGTCCTCCCCCACCCGGAGGGAGGCCGGCAGGCACCGCTGCCCGTCCCCCAGCTTGATCCCCGCCGCAAAGGCCGCCGCGTCCTCCCCGGTGAGAGGTGCGTCCAATAGGGCGCGGTAGACCTTGTCCACATGGTTTTTGGGCGTGAGAAGCCGGTGGGCCAAGTCGCCGTCGTTGGTGAGCAGCAGCAGGCCCTCGGTGTCCCTGTCCAGCCGTCCCACGGGGAAGAGCCCCCGGCGGCGAAGGTCCTCAGGCAGCAGCTCCATCACGGTTCTCTGCCGGGAATCCTCGGTGGCCGACAGGAGGCCGGCAGGCTTGTGGAGCATCAGGTAGGTAAAGCGCCGGTACCGCAGAGGCTCCCCAGCCACGATAATCTCCGCCGTCTCCGCCTCCACCTTCTCCTCCGGCGAGGCGGCGGGCTGTCCGTTCAGGAGCACCAGCCCCTCCCGGACGAGCCCCTTCACCTCCCGCCTGGACCAGCGTCCCATCGAGGCGATGATCTTGTCTATTCGCTCTTTCGCCATAGCCACGCCGCCTTTCCCCGTCAAATCGCCCCCAAGGCGCCAAAGCGCCGCCGGAGCGGTAAAATCCGCCTCTTTCCCCTCGTCCCCCATAGGGGAGCGGGCGGAGAAGCGCAAAAGAAAATAGAATAACCGCCATGCGGCTATTCTATCATATCTCTCCCCGGTTTGGAATAAGAATTATGGCAGAGAGGGAGAAAGTCTCGCTGGATTTCTCTTGATTTGGCCATCAGGGCTGTATATGGGAGGTAGCCATGTTTATCGTATCCGCAAAATTCAGTCCAAGGAAGGCCATTGCCGCCGTGGTGGCCTGCGCTGCCGTACTGATTCTGATGATCCTGCTGATCTCCTCACTGAAGGGCCGGCCTTCCCCCGGCGAGGAGCTGATTACCGCCGCGTCCGAGGAGGAGCGGGCGGAGTATCTCCGCTCCTTGGGCTGGGAGATCGAGACGTCCCCCATGGAGACCTTGGAGTTCATGCTGCCCCAGCCGCTGAACGACTCCTACGAGGAGTACAACGCGCTGCAAAAGGAGCAGGGTTTTGATTTAGAGCCCTATGCGGGGATGCAGGTAAAGCGGTACAGCTATCGGGTTTTGAACTACCCGAACTACCCCGATGATGTGCAGGCGGACCTCTATCTGTGCGGGGATGTGGTCATTGGAGGGGACATTTTGTATTGCGGCGACAGTGGGTTTGTTGCTACGCTGGTGTTTCCATGATTCGGGGGGTGTCGCCCCCGGGGCACTTGACTTTTGGCACAGCCCAAAAGTCAGCAAAAGGCTGCTTAGGTGTCCGCTCAGGCGGGCTTTAGCCCCCCGCAGGGGGGCACAGCCCTTATTCGCTCCCCCTAAGAACCCCAAGTTACGACGCTGCTTCGGTAAACCGGTGCGAAAGTTTACTGCGCAGCTTCGGACGCGGCGGCGGTGGTTCTCGCATAGCAGATAGTATCTTGAGAGTGTACCCCCGTCTTTAGCCTTGCTATAAGCACCCACTGCCGCTCTGCCTGCGTCGCTCGACTTGCCTCCGGGACTTGCTGGTTGCTTCGCTGTTCGTAGTGCCGCAAAGGCCGCCGTGCTTTCTGTGGCGTTGGTCATACACCTGTAGGGGCGCACACAGCGCAGCCGTTGGTGGCTTTGCCGCCTTACGGATGCGGCGTGCCCCTTGCGGGTAGTGTGCGCCCGTTCTATCGCACTGGGATGGTCCGTCAAACCCACCCGTAGGGGCCGGTGTCCTCACCGGCCCCTCCCCCGACGCCTGCCATGCCCTGTCCCCCCTGTAGGGCGCGACGACCCCGGCGCGCCGTCCCCCGCTGTCCGGACTCCCCCGCTAAACCATCCTTTCTTGTCCCCTCACCGGAGCGCATCCGCACTCTTCCTCAAATAGCGCAGCTTCACGCAGGTGTTGACAATCGTTAGGAGGGAAATAACCCCCATCAACACAGTCAACACCCCGAGGCGGTCGCCGAGCCGATTGATCAGCCTGTTCAGAATATTGGATGCCACAAAGCAACCCACACAGATGACCAAACTTCTCCCGCCCTGTTTCACCAAATCCGTGCGCTCTCTTTGAGCCAAGAAATAGTTGGTAGCACGAACCAAAAGGAACATGTATATTGGAGAGTACACCAACAGCACAATACTGATGCTCCAACGCATACCGGCAGGGACGCATATCCCCAGCAGGCTCAGGAGAGGTCCAACCACGACGAGGATAAAAGCGATTTTGTAATCCCTGTGTTCCCTGCACAGCTTAAAGTGTCCCACCAAGGACACCACCAAGCCCACCAAGGAGGCCAGCTGACAGAGCAGACTCAGGATGCCCCGGACGAAGATCGTGAGCAGACCCCCACCGTTCAGAGCAGAGATCAGGTACATCCCCACTGTACCCACCAAGCCCACCAGGTCTCCCCGGCACATTATGTACAGGCCGTCGCGGAGCCTTTCGCTGTTATAGTTCATGTCCACACCTCATTTTCCTTCAGACACGCCGGCTGAATCGGGTGATTTATAAACAGGGGTGCTGCGCAGGCAGCACCCCTTGGTAGTCTCTCCGGTCTCTACTTTTTCTCCTCGGAGGAGGAATCCTGATCCGGGGAGTTCTTCTGATACTTCTGATACTTCGCCGCCCAGTTCTTCTCGATCCCGATATAGGAGAGGGCCTGGAACAGCGGCACCGCGCACATGTACACAATCCCCTGACGGCCGGAGTAGGAGCTGTACTCCCCGCTGCTGTTGGCGATCAGCATGAAGGCGTTGACAAGAAACGCCGCCGCCACTGCGAAGGCCAAAATCGACCAGATAATCAGCCCCTTGTCCTGCTTGCACTTGGAGAGGCCCACCGCCCCGGAAAACACCGCGCCCAAAGAGGTCAGCGCGTCGCAGAGCAAAAACGCCATGGCCGTCCCGCCATAGCCGGGCATGGACATCAGGACGGAGTAATCCCCCAAGGAGGCGAAGAAGCTGATGCAGCGCAGACCGCCCAGCACAATCAGGATGATGCTGCTGATCTTTAAGTAGAGACGATAGTTATACATGTTAAAACCCTCACTAAAATAAGTAATTTTTAATATTTCAGCTCAAATTTTTACACACACGAGGTTCACAGAATAGAATGAAGACCGCGACGGCACAAAGTGCCGTCGCGGTCCAGCCGTTACGGGTGGACCCCGCAGCGGTATTTGACTGGAAAAGCCCCCGGCAGAGTTTGCGCCAAAGGCACAAATAAATGGCAATCATTTTCCCCAGAAACCATGTTTTGGGAAAAAATACTCTGCGCAGAGCGAACGCCGCAGGACATCGCCCACGGCATGGTCCAAGGCAACCGCAAAGTGGAACACGCAAAGTTAAGAAAGCGGCAAAGCCGCTTTCTTAACTTTGAATAAAATTACTCAGCGACGTCGATAACCACGCCGGAGCCAACGGTACGACCGCCCTCGCGGATAGCGAAGCGGAGGCCCTTCTCGATGGCGATGGGGGTGATCAGCTCCACATTCATATCCACGTTGTCGCCGGGCATGCACATCTCAACGCCCTCGGGCAGGGAGATGACGCCGGTCACGTCGGTGGTACGGAAGTAGAACTGGGGACGATAGTTG
>JAAWSV010000064.1 GCA_022801715.1 Oscillospiraceae bacterium | reverse complement strand
CAGTACCTGCGTATCATCTCCGACGAAAGCCGGCGCCTGAGCCGCTTGGTGCGCCGGATGCTGGAGGTGTCCCAGCTCCAGTCCGTGGAGCTGCTGCGGGAGAAGGGTGCCTTCGACCTCTGCGAGAGTATGCGCCGTGCCCTCATCTCCATGGAGATGAAGATCACCGACCGGAACCTGGACGTGGAGGCGGACATCCCCGAAGAGTCCGTGCTGGTTCTGGGGGACAACGACCTCATTACGCAGGTGATCTATAACCTCCTGGAGAACGCGGCCAAGTTTGCCACGCCGGGAAGCGCCCTGTACCTGGGCCTGAGCCTCCGGGGGGAGAAGGCGGAGGTCACCGTGCGCAACCACGGGGCCACCATTGACGCGGAGGAGCTGCCCCGGCTCTTCGAGCGATTTCACAAGAGCGACAAGTCCCGCAGCGAGGATAAGGACGGTGTGGGCCTGGGCCTCTATATTGTCAAGACCATTTTGGAGCAGCACCGGGAGCACATCTACGCCGCCAGCGAGGAGGGCCTCACCACCTTCACCTTCACCATGACCCTGGCGGGCAACGGCTGAGGCGTCCTCTGCATGGGACGGGCGAGACACCACAAATACACACCCCCACGGGAGAGTTGAGATGGACGAGAATAAGCTCTTTGAACAATTTGAGGCGGCGGCAGAGGCGGCGGAGCAGGTATTCCCCGCCCCGGAGGCGCCGGCGGAGGTGGTTTTGACCTACTGCCCGGCGGCGCCGGCGCCGGTGGTGCTCTGTTATGAGCGGCCCCTGCCCCCGGCCATGTGTCCCCCGGCGCCGCCGGAACCCCCCGCCCCGCCGGAGGCGGCGGAGAGGCCCGCCCGCCGGCGCCGGCCCAAGCGGCCCAGGCACGGGGTACTGATCTTCTTCCTCTGCGCCGCGGGGTTTCTGGCCGTCACCGCGGGGCTGATGGTCTACGCCCTCCAGCGCCAGTCCGCCCCCCCGGCGGGGTGGGAGGACAAGTTCCACCAGTACTGGGACGACTACGGCGACTACGAGGGGGACGGCACCGGGGAGACCCACATCCCCTCCTACCCGGTGGGCGGGGACTTCCGCCTGCGCCTGACGGAGGCGGGGGAGGCGGTGCTCTCCGCCGGGGAGGTCTACGACCGGGTGAATCCCACGGTGGTCACGGTGGTCAGCTACCTGCCCGGAGGCAGCGCCGGCATCGGCACCGGCGTGATCATGAGCGCCGACGGGTACATCGTCACCAACTTCCACGTGGTGGAGGGGGGCGAGAGCTGCGACGTGCTCCTCAGCAGCAACTACCGCTGCGAGGCCAAGATCGTGGGCTATGACCAGGAGAACGACCTGGCGGTTTTGAAGGTGGAGGAGGAGGGGCTCCCCGCCGCGGAGTTTGGCAGCTCCGACCTCTTGGCGGTGGGGGATAAGGCCTACGCCATCGGGAACCCCTTGGGGCTGAAGCTCCGGGGCACCCTCACTGACGGCATCATCTCCGCCATCAACCGGGATGTGGACGTGGAGGGGGTGACCATGACCCTGATCCAGACCAACGCCGCCTTGAACAGCGGCAACTCCGGCGGTCCCCTCATCAACCAGTACGGCCAGGTGGTGGGCATCAACACGGTGAAGATGGTGTCCAACGAGCAGGGGGAGGCCATTGTGGAGGGCCTGGGCTTCGCCATCCCCAGCAGCACCGTGGCCCACATTGTCAACTGCCTGATCTCCACCGGGGAGGTCACCGCCGAGCCCATCTTAGGCATCACCGTCCAGGGGCAGATCATTCTGGAGGACGGCACGGTGGGGATTGTGGTGATAGAGGTCCCGAAGGGCTACGGCGGGGACATCGCGGGCATCCGCCCCGGCGACGCCGTGGTGGCGGTGGACGGTGAGCCATTGATCGCGAGCGACGACATCATCCGGGCCCGGAGACGCTACGCCGCCGGGGAGAAGCTGCCCATGACCATCTACCGGGACGGGGAGCTGATGGAGGTGGAGGTGCCGCTGCTTCTGCCGGTGGACTGAGGGGCGCTCACACAGGTGACAGAGGCGGTTTTCACGCAAAAAACAGGCGCGCGGACTGTCCGTCCGCGCGCCTGATGCTGTTTTGGGGGCCAGAGAGCTGTCAGCGGCCCTCCAGCTCCTGGATGTACCGCACAAATGCGGCAAGGCTCCATATTCTATCCTGCCGGTCCCGGGGAAAGGCCGAGATATAGGGCTGGGGCACCACTAAGATGACGCCCTCGTCCCGCATCTCGTCCATCTGCGCCGGGGAGATCCCCTGCTGGAGGGTGCAGAGAAACTTCGGCCTGTTCCGCAGGCGGTCGGCCTCGTTGATCACCTGCCGCCAGCGGTCCTTACAGGTGGTCTTTGCGGCCAGGGAGACCAGCCGCTCGGTGGGAAAGGCCGGGTCGTGGTAGGCGGCCTGGGAGGGAAAGAGGAAATCCGGCCTCTTGTTTCCCTCGGTGACGGCCTGCGCCGCGTAGGCGATCCCGTTGCCGTCAAAGATGGCCGCCAAGTGGTGCTCAAGGCTCTTGCCCGCCCGGCTTTTCCTGCGGTTCAGCACCATATTCGCCATGGCGACGAAGTCATCCACCGAGGCGAACCCCCGGGAGATCGCCTCCCCGTACCGCGCCCGCTCAATGGCGCGAAACAGCGCGTACTCCATCCTCGTCCACTCGATAAGTCTGCGGTCCGGGTTGGTGCGAATCAGCGAGGGCTGCTGGTACACCCGGCTGTGTATCTCCCGGGCCGCGGCGGCCATCGCCTCGGAGGCCGGGAAATCGACGCTCAGGGCGGCGATGAAGTGCTGGATTGCCAGTGCCTCCCGGGCCTCCGGCTGCACCTGCGCCGCCTGAATGAGGCGGTTGGTCTCTGTGGGACTGATCCCCATCGCGTCGAGGAACTGCTCAATCTCCTCCTCCGTTTCAAGGAAGAAGGCGCTGTAGTGGTCCTCGTCCTGCTTGGTAAGGACGAACAGGGCGCCGGTCTGATCCGGGCGCAGGAAGGGGAAGTCCCTGCCGAACTTGGTGATGCGCAGCTCGTTTTTGCTCCTGTAGTAGGTGAAGCAGCTCTCTGTCCGAAGGGAATCGGGCCAGCTGATCTGCACCGTCCGCTTGAGGATATTCTCCGCCCCGAGGGGCTGGCGGAACAGCATCCCGCCGGCCAGCTTGGAGATGAGGATGCCTCTCTGGTGCCCACCCGTCTCCCCGGAGTCGTTGGCGGAGAGGAATTTGCAGTATGCCTGTTGGCTGGCGGTAACGGACTGTATCGCCTGCAGGGCGCTCTCTCCCATCATCTATGTACCCTCTCTCTGCACGGGCGCCTTGCGCCGCTTCTCACACGGAGGCTTGTCCAGCGCCTCCAGCTTGGCTAGGATGAGGCCGGCCACATCCGCCATAAGGGGGACCACCACGGAGTTCCCGAACTGCCGGTAGGCCTGCGTGTCGGACACGGGGATCTGAAAGGTCTCGGGAAAGCCCTGGAGGCGGGCGCACTCCCGCGGCGTGAGCCGCCGGGGGTTTTTCCCCTCCTGCCCGATGAGGATTTCAGAGCCGTCCTTGTAGTAGCGCGCGCTGATGGTCCTTGTAACGCCGTCCGGCGGGGCGATGCCGTACCCGAAGCCGTTGCCTGCCTCCCTGTGCTTGGCGGCGTAGTTTTGCAGGTAGGTCCACAGCTTATCCGACAGGGTGTACTTCTCATCCGGCACGTCCTCCAGAATATCCCGGACAACAGGCGGCCTCTCCGGGGGGGAGAGCCGAAAGGCGAAGTCGATCTTCTCGCCATAGCGCTTCTGGTCGAAGCCGACGATCACAATGCGTTCCCGGTGCTGGGGGACGTACTGCCGGCCGTCCAGAATGTCAAAAAACACCCGGTAGTTCAGCTCCGCGAGGGACTCCTGGATCACCGCAAAGGTCCGCCCCTTGTCGTGGCTGCACAGGTTTTTGACATTTTCCAGCATAAACGCCCTGGGCCGCTTGGCCTTCAGGATCCGGCACACGTCGAAGAAGAGGGTCCCTTGGGTCTTGTCCTCAAAGCCCGTCGCCCGTCCCAGGCTGTTCTTCTTTGACACCCCCGCGATGGAGAAGGGCTGGCAGGGGAAGCCCGCCACCAGGATGTCGTGGTCGGGGATGTCCTCCGCCCTCACCTTTGTGATGTCGCCGTCCGGCTGGACGCCGAAATTGGTAAAATAGGTCTTTTGGCTGTACTTGTTCCACTCATTGGAATAGACACACTGCCCGCCGGCCGCCTCAAAGGCGAGGCGCATCCCCCCGATGCCGGCGAACAGGTCGATGAACCGGTACCCGCCGCCCTGGGCAGGGAGCTCCGTTTTCACTTGGGTCAGGAGCTGCCGGATAGCCGTGTTGACGCAGACCTGGATGGTTTGGCCGCTTGACAGGGAGTAGCTGCGCAGCTCCTCATAGAGCGCGTCTTCCACATGGATATGAATCTGCTTTGACATGGAGGTTCCTCCGGGAAAAGACTGATGCCTGATTTTTCCCTATTATAAAAATAGAGCCGAAATAAACATATAATAGCTGCTCAGCAGCTATTATACCATGGTACTCTTACAAGTGCAAGTGGAGGACACCCAACGCCCCCCCCCAGCTTCTACCGAAAACCAAATGTAGGGGCGCACACAGCGCAGCCGTTGGCGGCTTTGCCGCTTACGGATGCGGCGTACCCCTTGCGGGTACTGTGCGCCCGCCCCCCGCACCGCCACGCCCCCCGCCGCTCACTGTTTCCCCTCCTCCCGCCAGGCTTTCCACAGCAGGGAGGCCCCGGCATAGAGCAGAAACAGGCCGAAGGGGATACGCAGCAGACGGGGGTCCCACCGCAAAGACAGCAGCGCCGCCAGCAGGGAGGCCGCCGCGCCGGGGAGGGCCGCCCGCCGCCAGACCGGGCCGTCCAAATAGCCGTTTTTGGCGTGGAAGAGGAGGCTGATCCCCGCCGTGGGCAGGAAGAACAGCAGGTTGATGGCCTGGGCCTCCCGCTGCTCCACCCCTAAAAACAGCGTCATGCACAGCAGCAGCAGCGTACCGCCCCCCACGCCCCAAGCGGAGAGGATGCCCGTGGCAAAGCCGAAGGCCATGGGCAGAAGCCACGTCCTCATAGGAGATACCTCACCCCGCCGTAGAGGAGGAAGCCGGCAAAGAGCAGCTTCAGCCACTTCACCGGGACCTTCCGGAAGCTCAGCGCCCCGGCCAGTCCCCCGGCGGCCCCGCCGATCAGGTAGGGCAGGGCGGCGGCGAGGGACAGCTCGCTCTGCGTGAAGTAGACGGCGGTGGAGACGACGCAGACGGGGAGGATGATGGCCACCGAGGTGGCGAAGAGTTTCTTGTCCTCCAAATCTGACCAGCGGGTGAGGAGGGGCAGCAGGATCATGCCGCCGCCCCCGCCGAAGATGCCGTTGACCGCCCCGCCCAAGGCCCCGGCGATGGAAATTTTATGGGGATGGTCCATGGTGTTTCCTCCTGTCTGACAGGGAGCTGATAAAAAAGTGCCGCATCCGCGGCACTTTTTTATCGGTTTTCCCGCTTATTTCAGCTTAAAGCTCTTGCAGTCGGTGCACTGGTCCATGGTGGGGTTGCCCTCGTGGGTGCCCACGGTGATGGCGGAGAGACCGCAGTACTGCTGGGTCTGGCAGTGGTGGGCACAGTTTTTGACGGTACACTGGATCGCCTTGTTGGGGGTGCAGCTGCACCCGTCATTGGTACAAGCGGACATAGGTGGTTCCTCCTTTTTGTTTCCTCGTTTTTGTGGCACAGGGTTTCCAAGGGTAGTGTGTCCTGAGAGGAGGGAACCTATGCGGGGAAATTTTTTTGTTTTTTTCAGGACGGGACCCGCCGCGGCTCAGAGCAGGTAGTTGTTCTCCCGATTGGCCGGCTGGAGGGGCTTCAGCTTGTAGGTGGCGAAGCCCTCCGCCACCAGCGGCTCCCGCTGGCAGAGGGCCTCGGCCTCCTCAAGGCTGTCCGCCTTCAGGATATACATGCCCGCCACACCGGGGTAGCCCTTGAACACGCCGGCCAGGGCGATGTGTCCCCCGTCGTCCAGCTGCCGCAGGTTCTCCACATGGCGCTCCACCGCCGCCTTGGTCAGGCGGTTGTAGGTCTTGGTCTTTTCGATAAACATCACATACAGCCACTTTTCCATAGAAGATCTCCCTTTTTCAAACGATTCTCTGAAGTTTCGACACAGTCGCCTGCGCCTACAGGGCGGACAGCACCTCCGAGAGGGACAGCCCCCGTTCCCGGGCGGCGGCGGCGATGTCCTCGTATTCCCACTTGGCCCGCTGGACGCCCGCCCCCTGGGCCACCTTCCGGCGCAGGGGACCCATGGCCGTCTCCACCGTCTCCTCCCGCCGGCTGAGGGTGGTCCGCTCACAGAGATGGCGGCGGACGCCCAGGGTGGTGGTGTGGCGGAGGATCACGCCGGTGATCCGCTCCGCCTCCTTGGCGGGACACAGGCAGGTGAGGAGCACCCCCGGCCGGCCCTTCTTCATGGTGATGGGCGCGGTCCACACGTCCAGGGCCCCGGCGGCCAGCAGCTCCTCGCAGGCGAAGGCCACCGCCTCACCGGTCATGTCGTCTATGTTGCAGCAGAGCTCCGCCACCTGACCGCCGTCGCCGCCGCTCTCGCCCAGGGTGGCCCGGAGGCAGTTGGCCGCGGGGAAGTCCCGGGTGCCCATGCCATAGCCGGAGGCGATGGGCGTCATGGCGGGCAGGGGGCCGTAGGACTGGACAAAGTGCTTCAGAAGCGCCGCCCCGGTGGGGGTGCACAGCTCCCCCTCGATGCTGCCGCCGTAGACGGGGACCCCCTGGAGCAGCAGGGCGGTGGCCGGCGCGGGCACCGGCAGGAGGCCGTGGGCGCACCGGACCTGCCCGCTGCCCACATGGACCGGGGAGGCGGCGATGGCCTCCGGGGCCAGCTCGTGGAGCAGCCAGCACACGCCCGTCACGTCGGCCACCGCGTCCAGGGTGCCCACCTCGTGGAAGTGGATCTGGTCCACGCTGTGGCCGTGGACGGTGCTCTCCGCTTGGGCGATGAGCCGGTACACCGCCTTGGCGTCGGCGCGCACTGCCTCCGGGAGGGGCAGATCGTCAATCAGACGGCCGATCTCTGAAACCGTGACGTGGCTGTGGTGCCCGTGCCCGTGGTGGTGCTCGTGTGCGTGCTCATGATGGTGCTCGTGTCCGTGGTCGTGATGGTGCTCGTGTCCGTGGTCGTGATGGTGCTCGTGCTCATGATCGTGTCCATGCTCGTGGCCATGATGGTGCTCATGCCCATGCTCATGGCCCAGTGCGTCGTCCTCCTCCTCGCCGTGGATCAGAACGGACACATGGGTGCCCTGAATGCCGCACTTGACGGCCCTCTGGGCGGTAAGCGTCACCCCCGGCAGGCCCAGCGCGTTCATCCGCCGGAGGAAGTCCTCCGGCTGGGGGTGAAGCTCCAGCAGGGCCGCCATGAGCATGTCGCCGGCGGCCCCCATGGAGCAGTCTAAGTACAGTGTTCTCATGCCCTGCCCTCCATATGGTTGATACGGCTGGCCAGAAAGCCTGCGCCGAAGCCGTTGTCGATATTCACCACGCTGACCCCGCTGGCGCAGGAGTTGAGCATGGATAAGAGCGCCGCCACGCCGCCGAAGGCCGCGCCGTAGCCCACACTGGTGGGGACGCCGATCACCGGACAGCTGACAAGCCCGCCGATGACACTGGTCAGCGCCCCCTCCATCCCCGCCACGGCGATGATCACGCGGGCGCCCATCAGCTCATCGGTGTGGCTGAGCATCCGGTGGAGCCCCGCCACGCCGATGTCGTAGAGCCGGGTCACCCGGTTGCCCAGAGCCTCGGCGGTGAGGGCGGCCTCCTCGGCCACCGGCATGTCGCTGGTGCCCCCGGTGGCCACCACGATGGTGCCGATCCCCGTGGGCGCCGGCAGGGGGCCCACGATGCCCACCCGGCCCATCTCGTGGTAGGTGAGGGGGTGGACGGCGGCGATTTTCTCCGCCGACTCCGGCGCGAGGCGGGTGATCAGCACCGTCTCCTGCCCGTGGGAGCGGAGGGCGGCGACGATGTCCACCATCTGCTCCGCAGTCTTTCCCGCGCCGTAGATCACCTCCGCAGCCCCTTGGCGGAGAGCGCGGTGGAGGTCCACCTTGGCAAAGCCCAGGTCCTCAAAGGGCTCCTGCTTCAGCCGGCCCAGGGCCGTCTCCACGTCCACGCTCCCCTGGGCCACCGCGTTGAGCAGCGCCCGGGTCTGTTCCAAATCCATAGGTGTCCCCTTTCTCTGCTTTTCCCCCTAAGGAAAAGCAGCAAAAAGATTTTTCATATCGCTGCAAACTCTTTTATACAGCTGATTTTTCCGCACGGTGACGAAGGTGCGGCTCTTGTCAAAGAAAACGCCCTGCTGTGGGATACACATTGATATACATCAATCCGTCTCAGCTCTCCCGCTCCTCCTCCCGGAGGCCGGGGCGGGGGATCAGGTCCAGCAGGACGCCGTCAAAGTCCGCTCGCAGGGCCTCCTCCAGCGCCTCCCGCTGCGCGACAGCCAGGGGCATCTGCTCCGCCGTGACCTGCAGCCGGGCGCAGCCGTGGAAGAGGCGGAGGCGAAAGCCGATGAAGCCCAAGGCGGCCACCCGCTCCTCTGCGGCCTCTGCCAAGCGCAGGGCGGCGGCGGTGAGGGGCGTCCCGACAGGAATCCGGGTGGCAAGGCAGGCGTAGGAGGGCTTGTCCGCGGTGAAGAGCCCCGCCTCCCGGGACCGGCGGCGGACCTCCCCCTTGGTGATGCCGCACAGACGCAGGGGGGAGAGGACGCCCAACTCCTGAAGAGCCCGCATCCCCGGCCGGTCCCCGGCGTCGTCGGAGGCGTTGGTGCCGTCGATCATGAGGGGGAAGCCGTCCCCCGCCGCGGCGTCGCGGAGACGGGTGAAGAGAAGGCGCTTGCAGTGGTAGCACCGGTCGGGAGGATTGGCGGCGATCTCCGCACAGGAGAGGGGGTCCGCCCCGACCACGGTAAGCGGCACCCCCAGCGACTCGCAGAGCCGACGGGCGTCGGCACGCTCAAAGGCGGGCTGGAAGGGGGTCTGCAGGAAGTAGGGCCGCACCTCCGCCCCGGCGGACAGGGCGGCGCGGAGGAGGTAGGCGGAGTCCGTCCCCCCGGAGAAGGCCAGCGCCGCCCGGGGATGTTGGGCAAAGAAGGTGGGCAGGTCCATGGTACAAAGCCTCCTTGGGCGGGAAAATAAGAGGGTATAATAGCCGCTGTGCGGCTATTATACCCTCTTTTCCGGTGCCCTGTCAAATAAAACCCCAAAAAGCGGTGTGTCCCGGGGCGCTTTTACGAGCGCACAGCGGAGACAATGAGCATCATGGGCCGGCGGAGCTCGTCCCGCATCCCCGGCAGGTCCAGCATCTCCTCCGGCGGCTGTGGCTCCACCACGTGGCGCAGAACGAAGCCGCAGCGCAGCAGAGTCTCCAAGTAGGTGGTCAGCGTCCGGTGGTACTTGGTTATCCGCTCCCCCAGGAACACCGCCTCCCGGCTGCCCTCGCTGTAGTAGCGGTCCACAGGGAAGTGGCGGATCTGCCCCTCGCCGTCGTACTCCCAGTCCTGCGAGCCGCAGGCGGTAAATACCGGGTGCTC
This sequence comes from Oscillospiraceae bacterium, assembly GCA_022801715.1. GTDB lineage: Bacteria > Bacillota > Clostridia > Oscillospirales > Oscillospiraceae > CAJFPI01. The sequence continues at coordinate 2,768 of JAAWSV010000064.1, read as the reverse complement.
CACGGAGAAGAGGAAGGTGCCGTCAGGGCGCAGCCAGCGGCTGATCCGCTCCACCAGCGGGGCGAAGTCGTAGACGTAGTGCAGCGCCAGAGAGCTGAGTACGATGTCAAAGCTGCCGTTGGGGAAGGACAGCTCCTCCATGGCGGCGCAGCGGTACTCGATGACCTCCCCGGCGTTTCGCTCCGCGGCGGTCTGGAGCATCCGCCGGGAGATGTCCGTACCGATCACCTGCGCGGCACCGTGGTCGGCGGCGTAGCGGCAGTGCCACCCGTAGCCGCAGCCTAAATCCAGCACCCGCTGTCCGGCGAAGGGGGGCAGCAGGGGTTCCAGCGCGTGCCACTCCCCGGCGGCGCTGAGGCCCTGCCGGGAGCGGTCCATCTGCGCGTATTTGGTAAAGAAGGCCGGATTGTCGTAGGGATTTTCCTTGGCTTTTTCCTTGACAGCCGGCTCAGCGAGACCGCCCTGGAGCCGGACCTGGTACTCCCGCTGCTCCTGAGTCGTGGCCTTGCGGACGGTGTACTTGCCGCAGTCGGGGCACTGCTCCGGCTCCGCGGCCCGGCTGAAGAGGAAGCGGCAGCTGTCACATGTATAAATCATTGTTATCACCGAGGAGTAGTATAGCAAGTTCTCCCGGTCTTGGCAAGAGGTGGCGGAAAGAAAAAAGAGGGTGAAAATTTGAGATTGTACTTGACAAAAGGGGAAGAAGAGAGTATCATATGACCGTTCCGCCGTGGACGCTTAGCTCAGCTGGCTAGAGCACCTGCTTGACGTGCAGGGGGTCAGCGGTTCAAGTCCGTTAGCGTCCACCACAAAATCCCTTAGAGCCGCAAGGCTTTGAGGGATTTTTTGTTTCCTTCATCTGGAAATCCCGCGCTGTGATTTATCCCGTAATTTCGGGCGTTTTTGCGTAATTTTGGGCCTCAGTGTTGCAAATTTCAGAAATCCGTCTAACCATTGTGCCGCAACAGGTAGACGCTCATGCCAGCATTTTTAAGGCCTCGCGCACCTTTTCCGCAGTTTTGTCTGCCCGGGAACGCCGGTCATAGTGGGTATAGACCCGCAGGGTCATTTCTACGGTACTATGTCCAGCCAAATACTGTACCTCTTTGATATCCAGTCCTGCCTCGAATAGACGGGTGATATAAGTATGGCGCAGTATATGTGCGGTAACATGATGGTCTGGGAGTTCCCGCTCCACTAACCTCCACATGCTCCGGTAGGCAGATTTGCTCAAGGGCTTGTGATCTTTCATCGCAATCACATATTTTGAGTGTGAAATCTTTCTTTGTGCTGCCAGTCACATTTCCAAAATTTCAGAGAGGGGTAAATCGCGCCGTCCAGCTTTTGTTTTTAACTCCTCACTGATAGTGGTGGATGTCTCCCGAATTACTGCGTTATGACGGACATGGATGATCTTTTTTTTGAAGTCAATATCCTCCCATCGGAGTGCCACTATTTCACCTCGGCGCATTCCTGTATGCAGCGCAATCATTAGAAACGTCTTGGCTCTGGCATTCTGCACCCGATCCAACAGCAGCTGGCTTTCCTGTGGCGTCAGAGCCTCCTTTTCCCGTGTTCTTTTACCAGTCGGCTTCAACATCTGGCTTACGGGGGACTTCGCCACCAAGCCGTTTTCCTGTGCCACATTAAAAATACTCCGCAAATTGCTTAGGACCTTGGATTGCAGAGAATTGCTCTTGCCAGAAAGGCTGGCCATGATCGCCTGAATCTGCATAGGTGAAATATCCCGAAGGCGATAGTTCCCAATGGCAGGGAGTATATGCAGATTCAACACATACTTAATGGCATCCAAGCTTCTCTGGCGGAGATAGGGCTTTTTGTAGAGATCGTACCAAGTCTGTGCAAATTGGCCGAAAGTCTCCTCGCTGCAAATGTCTACTCCAGCATTAACCATGATCTGTGCACACAGTATTTTTTTATCCAGCTCCTTCTGCGTCTTGGCACGGAAAAATTTGCGTGTTCCATCTGGCATAGTGATAGCCTTGGTCAGGTATTCGTACTTTTTCTTGGGTTTTTTATCTTTTGAGCTCATCTGGCATTCTCCTTTCAATAATGCCTTGTGATACAGTGAGGTCATTATACAACATTTATGGAAGTTTCACAAGGAATTATTTCATTTCCATGTACCGCCAAGTCATGTCATCTCTTTTACTCAATTTTCCACTGAGGTTTTGACTTCGGTACAGTTTTTTGATTGATTTCAGACGAGCCGCATTCAAGATATCGCTCCAATGATTCCAAGGTTACCAGATACTTCCGCCCTACACGAGCACAAGGAACAACTCCTGTACGTAATAATGTACGTATAGCAGTTTCTGTCAGACATGTGTCCGGATCAGATTCCCGAAAATATGCAGCGGCTTCTCGAATAGTTCGAGTGCGAACCATAGATTGTTGCCTCCTATTACAATATATGTTGCAATACCATGTTTTTCTATCGCAGCTATGCAGCTGTGCCGTATTTTCAGGCGGCGGGGCCGCCCTGCTGCTCACCCCCGGCACGGGAGTATGCAAGCCCGCCAGCGGCAAATTGGCGGCGCGATACCGACAGATGGCGGCGGCAGTTGACGAGACTGCCCAGACCATTCCCACAGTACCCCCCTTTGACCCTGCGGTACGGGATGACGCGATTGCTCCGCTGCGCTTGCTGGTGTCAACGCCAATTTGAAATTGTAAGGAAACGCCGAAGAAATTTTGTAGTTTTTCGGCGGGGGGGTAACAAAACTAAGCGTTTCCTTGCTCAAAAA
>JAAWSV010000063.1 GCA_022801715.1 Oscillospiraceae bacterium | reverse complement strand
TTTTTGAGCAAGGAAACGCTTAGTTTTGTTACCCCCCCGCCGAAAAACTACAAAATTTCTTCGGCGTTTCCTTACAATTTCAAATTGGCGTTGACACCAAAAACCCTTCCCCATTTCCTGCATCATTGCCATTTCAACGCAAAAATCCCGCACCGAAGTGCGGGATTTTTGCCTGCATCTTTTTTGTCAATGCAACTTGGTACGCCATGAGGGATTCGAACCCCCGGCCTTCTGGTCCGTAGCCAGACGCTCTATCCAGCTGAGCTAATGGCGCATGTCCTCTCAGACAGCTTAGTCATAATACCACAGCTCTCCCCAAAATGCAATAGCAAATTTGACTTTTTTTCAAAAATTTTTCAGCCCTCCCTACTCCCCCGAAATCCGATCCGCCAAGGCGTCGGACAGCGCGGCAAACTCCGCCAGCCCCAACCGCTCCCCCCGGACTGTCTCCGGCAGGCCACAGGAGATCACCGCCTCCCGCAGCTCCCCCTTGTCCAGCCGGTCGCCGAAGGCGGAGGAGAGGCTGTTGATCAGCGTTTTCCGCCGCTGGGCGAAGGCGGCCCGCACCGTGCGGAAGAAGAAGGCCTCCCCGCACCGGGGAGACACCGCCGGCGCCGGGCGCACCGGACAGTGGAGCACCGCCGAGGTCACCTTGGGCGCGGGCAGGAAACACTCCCGGGGCACCTCAAAGAGCACCCGGGGCTCCGTATGGTACTGCATGAACACCGAGAACGCCCCGTACTCCGGCCCCGGCGCGGCGGCGATGCGCTCCGCCACCTCCTTTTGGATCATCACGGTGATGCTCTCAAAGCACCCCGCCTCCACCAGCGCCGTGAGGATGGGGGTGGTGATGTGGTAGGGCAGATTGGCACAGACCAAGGGCCGCAGGCCGCCCAGCTCCTCCGCCGCCAGCGCCGGGATGTTGAGCTGGAGGATGTCCCCCGGCACCAGCCTGAAGTTTTCGCACCCCGCCATGGTCTCCGACAGGATGGGCAGCAGCGCCGTGTCCAGCTCCACCGCCGCCACACGGCCCGCCCGCTGGCACAGCTCATAGGTCAGCGGCCCGATGCCCGGCCCGATCTCCAGCACGCCGCAGGACGCGTCCGCGCCGCAGGCCCCGGCGATCTGCCGGGGCACCCAGTCCTCGATCAAAAAATTCTGCCCCAGCGACTTGCTGAAGCGAAAGCCGTGGCGCCGCAGCAGCGCCTCGATGGCGGATCTGTCGCATAGATTCATGGAAGTCCTCCCGTTTTATGGAATGTAGAATGAGGAATTAGGCGTTAGGAATTATTTTTTGCAGCTTTAGGACAAATGGGCGCAGGTAGGTCTGGTCGAATTGGGCGGCGAAGCGGAGCTCCTGCTCCGGGAGGCCGGGGAGGGGCTGGCTGAGACAGCCCTGGACGGCGATATAGCCGCCCCGCCGGGCGGTGAAGCGGACATATTGGTGAAAGCCGTAGGGCTCCTCTATGGCGGCGGCGCCCCCGAGGGTGCGGTAGAGCCGGTCCAGGGCGGCGGCGAATTGCGCCAGCGCCTCCCGGCCCACGTCCAAACGCCCCTCACCGGCGAAGGCGCCGCTGCGGACGCGGAGGCGGAGGAGGGTGTTGACGGGCGCGTCCTCCAGAAAGAGGACGGGCTCCATCGTGAGGACAAAGTCCCCGGCATCCAGTGTACAGAGCACGGTATCCCCCCTCTCCCCTCCCGCCGCCATACCGGGCGGCGGGCCATTCTACATAGCTCCGCCGGAAAAATCCACACTCTTGTTATAGGCAGTCAAAAATGTTCCGCTGTGGTCCCTGGTGGGGACAAACAGCACCCACTGCTCCCGCTCCTCCTGATAGTGCGGACTGGCGTTTGCGATCAGGCACTCGATCAGAACGCCGTTGTCCAGCCGGAGGCGCAGGTCATGCCATGGGCTGACCGCGGCGGACACCACCGTGCCGCCCACGATCTCCGAACAGAGCCGTTTCACATTGAACCACTCGTCATTGTGGGTGCTCTCCGACAGGTCCCACGACTGATAGTCCAAAGTGGTCACCAGAATGTCCCCATTTTTGATCACCCGTGTACACCCCATGGCGTGGAGGGCCAGCGGCGCGAAATCGAAATCCAGTATATCCGCCTCACAGCAGAGATGGCGCAGCTTTTTCCCCTCCAGATTCCGCACAAACCGCAGCGCCGCCTCCTCCATACTCCCCGGTCTCCTCTCCTCCAAAATCCCGCGTCGGCGGCGCCCCGAAAGTTTACGGTAGCCAAACACCGGCAGCTGTGATACAATGGCCCTCATAGAAAGGGTGTGGTACTTTGGATCAGCGGCTGCTTCTCTATCTGGTGGTCTGCCCGCTGCTGTTTTTGGGCGGCTTTGTGGACAGCGTAGCCGGCGGCGGCGGGCTGATCACCCTGCCCGCCTACTTCCTCGCCGGCATCCCCGTCCACATCGCGGCGGGGACCAACAAGCTGGTCAACTGCCTGGGGAGCTCCACCGCCGCGATACAGTACCTGCGCAGCGGAAAAATCCGCCTGCCCATCGCCCTCACTGCCGCCGCGGGGGCCTTAGCGGGCAGCACTCTGGGGGCCCAGCTGGCCCTCCTGCTCCCCGAGCGTCTGCTCAAGGGCCTGATGCTGATCGCCCTGCCCCTGGTGGCCGTCCTTCTGGCGCTGAAGAAGGACATCGGCGGGGAGGGGACCGATCTCACCGCCCGCTCCCCCCGGCGCACCGCCGCCATCAGCCTTGCCATCGGCCTTGTCATCGGTGTCTACGACGGACTCATCGGCCCGGGCACCGGCACCTTTCTCATCATGGCCTTCTCCGCCTTCCTCTCCCTAAACCTGATCACCGCCTCCGGCTGCGCCAAGGTGGTCAACGCCTCCTCCAACATCGCGGCGGCGGTGATCTACCTGCTCCACGGCAAGGTCCTATGGAGCTTCCTGCTCCCCGCGGCGGCCTGCTGCATCTTGGGCAACTTCTGCGGTGCCCGCTGCGCCATCCGAGGCGGCAGCCGGCGCATACGCTCCATGATCTTCGTGGTCCTGATCCTGCTCTTCATCAAATTAGGCTGCGACCTTGTGTTATAGCGCTCTTAGTATAGCATAAAGCCCAGCCGTTGTCCACAAAGCGAGGAGCGAATGAGAAATGAGGCGTTGATATGTCCCGCTCTGCCGGACAGCTTGAACCGTGCCGGCAGAGGGCACGCCCCTACGCTCCTCCATCAATACAGAGAAAAATCGAGAAAAAGAAGGTGTCCCCCATGTCCGCCCCCCGAAAGCCCATTGCGCTCTCCGCCGCCTCCCTCCGCGTTCTCGCCATGGTCCTGATGCTCTGCGACCACACCTGGGCGCTGCTCCTGCCGGGGGAGCAGTGGCTCACCTGCGTCGGCCGCTTGGCCTTCCCCATCTTCGCCTTCCTCCTGACCGAGGGCTTCTTCCACACCCGCAGCCTCAGGCGCTACTGCCTCCGCATGCTCTTCTGGGCGGTGGTCACAGAGATCCCCTTCAACCTGATGATGGCCGGCGCCCCCCTGTACCCCTATCACCAGAACGTGCTGTGGACCTTTCTCATCGCCCTGCTCCTGATGGCCGCCTTGGATCAGGTGCGCCAGCGATGCGCCCCCCTCCCGTCCCTTCTCCTCTGCGCCCTCCTGACGGCGGCGGGCTTCCTCGCCGGCTATCTCACCATGGCGGACTACTACGGCGTGGGTGTGCTCACCGTCCTGGTATTCTACTTCTTCCGAGGCTGCCGCTGGTGGGATTTTCTGGGGCAGCTTGTGTGCCTCTATCTCCTCCATGTCCAGCTCCTCGGCGGCTATTTCTTCACGATAACCCTCTTCGGCCGCGAATTTGAGATCGTCCAGCAGGGCCTGGCCCTCCTCGCCCTCCTCCCCATCTGGCTCTACCGGGGCCGGCAGGGTTACCACGCCAGGTGGTTCCAGCACTTTGGCTACGCCTTCTACCCCCTGCATATGCTGGTACTGTACGCCATCTATCAGCTTGTCACAGCCTGACCGCTTTCTTTTCCCCATCAACTCTCAGGAGGACCATCAAAAATGAACACAAACCCCAACATCATCATCATCGGCGCGGGCCCGGCGGGCATCTTCACCGCCCTGGAGCTGCGGCGCCTTGGCAGCCGGCAGCGCATCCTCATCGTGGAGAAGGGCGCCGCCATCGAGGACCGCCGCTGCCCCAAGGACAAGACCAGGCAGTGTGTGAACTGCAAGCCCTACTGCCACATCACCACCGGCTTCTCCGGCGCCGGCGCCTTCTCCGACGGCAAACTTTCCCTCAGCTGCGAGGTGGGAGGCGACCTGCCCAACCTGGTGGGGGCGGACAAGGTGCAGGAGACCATCGGCTATACCGACCAGATCTACCTCAGCTACGGCGCCGACGCCCACGTGGAGGGCCTTGGCAACGACGAGGAGGTAAAGGAGATCCGCCGCCGGGCCATCCAGGCGGGCCTGAAGCTGGTGGACTGCCCCATCCGCCACCTGGGCACCGAGCGGGCCCAGGACATCTACTACGCCATCGAGCAGGACCTCCTGCGGAAGGACGTGGAACTGCTCTTCGGCTACGAGTGCACCGACCTGCTCCTGTCGGGCAGCCTCTGCCGGGGCGTGGTCATCACCAACGGCAGGGAGACCCGTGAACTCACCGCCGACCAGGTGATCATCGCCACCGGACGCCGGGGCGCGGACTGGCTGGAGAGCCTCTGCGCCGAGCACAGCATCGCCCACCAGCCGGGCACCGTGGACATCGGCGTCCGGGTGGAGGTGCGCAGCGAGATCATGGAAACGGTGAACCGGGTGCTCTACGAGTCCAAGCTGGTGGGGTACCCCCGCCCCTTCAAGAACAAGGTCCGCACCTTCTGCCAAAACCCCGGGGGCTTCGTCAGCCAGGAGAACTACGACAACAACCTGGCCGTGGTCAACGGCCACAGCTACAAGGACCTCAAAAGCGCCAACACCAACCTGTCCATCCTCTGCAGCCACAACTTCTCCGTCCCCTTCAACCAGCCCATCGCCTACGCCCAGAAGGTGGGGGAACTAACCAACATGCTGGGGGCGGGCCACATCCTGGTCCAGCGCTTCGGGGACATCCTGGATGGCAAGCGCACCTGGCCCAAGGAGCTCTCCCACTCCAACCTCCGCCCCACCCTCCCCGACGCCGAGGCCGGGGACATCACCGCCGCCATGCCCTACCGGGCCATGACCAACATCATCAACTTCATTCAGGCCATGGACCAGGTGGTCCCCGGCTTCGCCTCCTACGAGACCCTGCTCTACTCCCCGGAGCTGAAGTTTTACTCCAACCGGGTAAAGATGGACGAGCACTTCACCACCAACATCCAGGGTCTCCACTGCCTGGGCGACTCCAGCGGCTGGACCCGTGGCCTGATGATGGCCTCGGTGATGGGCGTCCTCATGGCCCGGGAGCTGTACGCGGCGGAGCAGGGACAGCAGTCTTAGGCATTTATACCAATTCCCCACTTGCAATCCCGCCGGTTTTGTGCTATTATACACATAACCCAAGGACACTTTCACGGACGGCAGAGCGAAAGGGGGAACTGATGTATGTCAAAGCGGATCATCACCATCGGCCGGGAGTGCGGCAGCGGCGGGCACACCATCGGGAAGCGGGTGGCGGAGCGGCTGGGGATTGCCTTCTACGACAAGGAGATCGTGGAGCTGGTGGCGGCCAAGACCAAGCTGTCCCCCGATTTTATTGACGCCCACGGGGAGTATTTCCGCAGCGGCTCTCTGGGGCACATCATCGGCTACGGCGGGCGCTTCGCCTCCCCCATGCAGACCCAGAGCTCCCTCCAGGACCATATGCACTTCGTCCAGACCTCCCTGATCCGGGAGCTGGCGGAGCAGGGGGCCTGCGTCATCGTGGGCCGCTGCGCCGACTACATCCTGCGGGAGCGGCCGGACTGCCTCAACGTGTTTATCCACTCCGACCTCCCCTACAAGGTGGAGCGCTCTGTCCGGGAGCACGGCCTTGCCGAGGGGGAGGCGGCGGGAATCCTCTCCAAGCGGGACAAGGCCCGCGCCCAGCACTACAGTTTTTACACCAGCCAGACCTGGGGCATGTCCCAGAACTACCACCTGACCCTCCACAGCGGCTTTTTGGGGGAGGACACCTGCGTGGACCTGCTCTGCGCGGCCTGCGGGAAGTAGGGAAGCTATGAAAAACCAGCCGCGCCCCGCCCAACGCCGGGGTGCGGCTTTGTCCTGTCAAAAAAGCCCCGCTGCTCCCCCCACCCCGCCGCCGTTCCCGCCAAAATCCGCCCCGAGACGCGGCGAGAGGTCGATTGCACCTTGCGGCACAGGGAATTTTGTGGTAGGATAGGGGACAGACCGCTCCCCTCGGGGAGCACGGTATATTTCCCCACCCGGCGCGGCAAACTGACAGAGGGCCTGCGGCCTGATTTTAGGAAAGCAAGGGTTTCACCACCATGAAGCTGAACAAGAAGACGACGGTCCTCGTGGGCCTGGCCTTCCTCTCCATCTCCGCCTTCTGGCAGATGTACGACAACGTGATCCCCCTGATGCTCAAGGGCACCTTCCACCTAAACGAGGCTCTCACCGGGGCGGTGATGGCGGCGGACAACATCCTGGCGCTGTTCCTCCTCCCCTTCTTCGGGGCCCTCAGCGACCGGACCGACACGAGAATTGGCCGCCGGATGCCCTTCATCCTCGGCGGCACCGCCGCCGCGGTGGTGCTGATGAACCTGCTGCCCCTCCTGGACAACCGATACGCCGCCGCCCCATCCCCCGCCGCCCGGGCGGCCTTCGTGGTGCTCTTAGGGCTGCTGCTCATCGCCATGGGGACCTACCGCTCCCCGGCGGTGGCCCTGATGCCCGACGTCACCGTCAAGCCCCTCAGGAGCAAGGGCAACGCGATTATTAACCTGATGGGGGCCGTGGGCGGCGTTCTCTACCTCGCCGCCGCCTCCCTGCTCTACTCCGACGCCCGCGTGGGCCATCTCGCCCACGTGGACTACCGCCTCCTCTTCGCCATTGTCTCGGCGATCATGGTCCTCTCCGTGCTGATTTTGTTCCTCACCATCCGGGAGCCGGCCCTGGCCGCCCAGACCGCCCGATACGAGGCGGCCCACCCGGAGGAGGACCTGTCGGAGGACGTCGGCGGCGCGGCACTGCCGCCCCCCGTGCGCCGGAGCCTCACCTTCCTCCTCCTCTCCATCTCCCTGTGGTACATCGCCTACAACGCGGTGACCACCTGGTTCACCACCTACGTGCAGGAGCTGATGGGCCGGGCCTTAGGCGGCGCCTCCACCTGCCTGATGGTGGCCACAGCGGGGGCCATTGTCTCCTATATCCCCATCGGCGAGATCTCCAGCCGCGTTGGCCGCAAGCGCACCATCCTGGGCGGCGTGGTCCTCCTGAGCCTGTGCTTCGCCGCCGGCTACGTGCTCACCACCCTCTGCGACGAGATCAACGGCGTCATGTACCTCGTATTCGCCCTGGTGGGCCTGGCCTGGGCTGCCATCAACGTCAACTCCCTGCCCATGGTGGTGGAGATGTGCCGGGGCAGCGACGTGGGGAAGTTCACCGGGACCTACTACACCTTCTCCATGGCCGCGCAGGTGGTGACGCCGGTGCTCTCCGGCTGGCTCTTGGGTCACGTGGGATACTTCACCCTCTTCCCCTACGCCGCCCTCTTCTCCGCCGCGTCCTTTGTCACCATGCTCTTCGTCCGCCACGGAGACAGCAGGACAGAGCGCCGCCGGGGCCTGGAGGCCTTCGACGTGGACGACTGACTCAGAAGCGGAGCCGATCTGAACACCCCGCCTATTGGTACTGCTCCAAAAGAGAGAAACCGCCCCCCACAGGGGCCTTACATAGGAAAAGAGGCGCGATATGAAACCGATCCTGTACGTATACATCCTTTTGGCCATAGCCCTATTGATCCTGCTGTGGCTCTTCTCCCTGAAAACCCGCCGGGGACAGCGAAAGCTCCAGGTGCTCAAGCAGTACCGATACGCCCACCGTGGCCTGCACAACGCCCGCCGGGGCATCCCGGAGAACTCCATCTTGTCCTACCGCTACGTCCTGGCCGGCGGCTTCGGCGCGGAGATCGACGTGCGCATGACCAAGGACAAGCACCTAGTGGTGATCCACGACAGCGACCTGCGCCGCCTCTGCGGCGTTAAGGGCCGCGTGGAGGACATGACCTTGGAGCAGCTGAAGCTCCTCCAGCTCCAGGGGACCCACGAGAGCATTCCCCGCTTGGAGGAGGTGCTGACCATCTTCAGCGGCAAGGCCCCCCTGATCATCGAGCTGAAGCCGGAGGGCCGCAACGTCCGCTCCCTCTGCGAGCGAACCTGCCGCCTGCTGGAGGGCTACCAGGGGGACTACTGTGTGGAGTCCTTCGACCCCCGGGTCCTGTGGTGGCTGCGCCGGAATGAGCCCTTTATCATCCGCGGCCAGCTCTCCCAGAACTTCCTGCGGCGGAAGGAGGGGATGCGCTTCAGCCTCCCCGCCCGCCTGCTGCTCACCACCCTCCTCACCAACCTGGTCACCCGCCCGGACTTCGTGGCCTACCGCTACGAGGACCGGAACTGCCTCTCCCTGCGCACCTGCGTGGAACTCCTCCGGGGCCAGGAGGTCAGCTGGACCATCCGCAGCCAGGAGGACTTGGATAAGGCGGAGGCCGCCGGCGCCATCCCCATCTTCGAGGGGTTCCTCCCCAAACCCAAGCCCAAGGAGCCGGAGAAGCCAAGAGCCGGCACCGCCTGATCCAAATAAAGCATCGGGGGCGCACGCTGTGCGCCCCCGAACAATTAAGGAGAGTCCCCCATGCTTTCCCGCCCTTGGCCCGTGCTGCTCCGCCATGCGCCGGGGCGGCTGTTTTTTCAGGCGTACACCAAGCTGAGCTGGCCCCCCTCGCCAGCGGTATTGCCCTATCGGGCTTTTTCCTGTACGGCGAGCCCCTGACGGCCAACAGGCCGGTGGGCGTGGCCGTCTGCCTTTTCAGCCTCTGCCTCATCAACCGCTGACCGGCGGCGCCGGCCGCCCGCCCACATAGACCTGCACGATCTCCAGCGACTGATCCAGCACCAGCAGATCCGCCCGCCGCCCCACCGCCACCGCGCCGGTGTCCCCCGCCCCCATGGCCAGCGCCGGGGCGGTGGAGGCGGCATAGGCGGCGTGGGCCAGCGGGATTCCGAACCCCACCGCCCGCCGGACCCCCTCCAGCAGGGAGATGGCGGAGCCGGCCAGTGTCCCGTCGGCCAGTACCGCCCGTCCCCCTGCCACCGTCACCTGTTGTCCCGCCAGCGTGTACGTCCCGTCCCCCAGCCCGGCGCAGCGGAGGGAGTCGGAGACAAGGACCAGCCGCTCCCCAAAGAGGCGGAAGGCTGCCCGGACGGCGGCGGGATGGACGTGAAAGCCGTCACAGATCAGCTCCGCGTAGGCCCCGCTGTCCGCCGCCGCGCCGATGAGTCCCGGCTCCCTGTGGTGCAGGGGCGGCATGGCGTTGTAGAGGTGGGTCACCAGGCCGGCCCCGCCCTGGAAGGCCGCCATGGCGGTGTCATAGTCCGCCTCGCTGTGGCCGATGGACACCACGTACCGCCCGGCAATCTGCCGCAGCAGCTCCATCGCCCCCTCCACCTCACAGGCCAGCGTGATCCGCCGAACCAGCCCGCCCCGGTCCACCCGCCGGAGCAGGGCCAGGTCCGGCCTTCTGAGATAGGCCGCCGGCTGGGCCCCCCGGCGCCTGGGACTGAGGAAGGGCCCCTCCAAATGGACGCCGAGGCACCGGGCCCCCTCCCCTGGCCAGAGGGCCAGCGCCTCCACCGCCGCCGCCACCTCCCCCTCCGGCAGGGTCATCAGCGTGGGCAGACAGGCGGTGGTCCCCTGGGCGGCGTACCACCCGGCCAGCGTTTTCAGCCCCTCCCTGTCCCCGTCGGAGAAGTCGAGCCCCACCGCCCCGTGGGTGTGGATATCCACCAGACCGGGCAGCACATAGCAGTCCCCGCCCGCCCCCGCCTGCGGCTCCACAGCGGTGATCACCTGGTCAAAGGCCACATCGGCCCGGCAAAAGGACCGCCCGATCAAAACCTCCGCATTCCGAATGCGCATAGAAGCACCCCCCGTCAAAAATGTGATCCTAAAGTACTATCCTATCATACCACATCCGCCCCCGCCTTGTCCCCCCTCCCCGCAAAAGAAACGCCCTCCCTATCACGGCGGCGCCGTGACCGGGAGGGCGTTTTCTCGTTTCAACGGCGGCTCACCCCGTCTCCCCTTACGCGGGCAGACCGATGGGCCGGTTCACACCGCGGCGGTCGGCCCGGCGGACCTCCACGCCCTCCTCCGTCTCCACGATGCGGTAGACGGCGCGGCGCTTCCCCTGAAAGACGGCCAGACTGCCGTCCCGCAGCAGGCTGATCCGCCGAAACCGGAAGGGGAGAACCGTCTCCCAGCTCCCTGCGGCGACCACGCCATAGCGCCCATTCTGGTGCCCGATGAAGAAGGTGCGCTTCTCCCCGTTCACGCTGTGCACAAGGGACTCCGTCAGCTGTACAAACTCCATTTGGCATGACCTCCTTTTCTTGATGGTCCCATCATACCCCAAAAGAAGTCCCAAAAACCGGACAGTACCCGCTCCATCCCTCTCCGCCCGCCCTGCCGAGGGTGAAAAAAGTACAGCGGCACTTTTTCCGTGCCCGCCACCGGCAAACACCCCGACCGCCCCAACGCCGCTTTTCATATTCTTAACGAACCATTAACATATATCACACAAAAAGACATGTTGAAACCCACCCAAAACCACATCACCAACAAAAAAACCGCTAAAAACCTGAAGTGCACCCGCTTTCGCACTGCCTGCACGCCAAGCCCTCAGAGTCTGCCCCGCTCCGCCGCCCCTCAAACAAGTTTTCCCCCCTCCCACACGCCCTCAAAAACCCCCTCGCTTTTCCACAGTTTCTCACACCCTCCCGCCGACCCGCCCCCCTTCTTTTCCTTACTTTCTCCGCCTCTGCCGAATTCCCGCGAAAAAACAGACCGCATGTCGATTTCAATTTTAATATCACAATATGCCCCGTTTTCTCAAAATTTTTATGACTTTTTACGCTATAGAAATCCCATTTATAGAAAATTGCCCCACAACTGCGATTTTGAACAAAAGGCGCAACCCTTACTGCCACAGTGGATTCCTCGGATTTTTTTAGAATTCATAGCATAAAACAGGACAAATGAGATGATTCATGGTGGTAAATTATAGTCGCACGACAATTAGACATATTCCGCCATAAAAAGTTATGATATATAAAATAAATTATATGATGTATCACTTTTTTGCCCATTAAAGTTACATTATGGTATTGCAAAAGGGGAGAATATACTATATCATGTATGTGTTTCCAGAAGGGCACTCTGTAATTTCTCCATGAAACAGTAGCAAATTCTTGACCAACTGACATCCAATCGTTTCCAGAGGAAAAAAGAGGCCCCAGCGGGGAAAACCGACGAGATGCGAAGCGCCGGCGGAGGGGCCGTAAGCCCCGCCGACAGACGGGCGCAGCGGGCGCGCCGACCGGATGGCGATCCGGAGGAGGGCGCGGCCTGTCCAGCTCCAAAAGACTGCGGATAGAGCACGGCGCGGACCGCCACCGGCGGCCGCGACCAACCCGGCGGCCAAAAGGGCCGGCGGCGCCGGGGAAACGACGATTGGAGGGACAATTTATGCTGGCTTATGAGAATGTAAAAGCGGGAATTTTAGAGTACATTAAAAACAACCACCTGAAATCCGGCGACCAGCTGCCCACGGAGAAGGAGCTGTCGGAGTACCTCGAGGTGGGCCGCCTCTCCCTGCGGGAGGGCCTGAACGCCCTGAAGTCCGAGGGGATCATCCTGTCCGTCCGGGGCAAGGGAACCTTCGTGGCCTGCAGCAGCGACCACATCGCGGACACGCTGAACGTAAACTCCTCCGTCACCGACATGATCCGATGCAGCGGCTACGAGCCGGGCTCCGTCTACTTTGAAAAGAGGATCGTCAAAGCCGACCGGGCCGTCTCCGAGGCACTGATGGTGGACGAGGGCATCGACGTCCCCGTCTGCGTCCGCGTCCGCACGGCAGACGGCGTCCCGGTGGTACTGACCAAGGACCACTTCGCCCCCGCCCTGGCGGCCGCCTTCTTGGGCCTCACCGACGCGGAGATGTCCATCTACCGCTATGTGGAGAGCACCTGCGACATCAAGATCGGCGTAAGCACCACAGAGATCATCCCCCAGTGCGCCGACGAAAAGATCGCCGAGACCCTGAACATCCCCGTGGGCACCCCCGTCCTGGTCCTCCAGGCCACCGTAACCGACATCTACGGCACCCCCCTGATCTACGCCTACGAGTGTTTCCGCGCGGACAAATTCAAATTCGTAGTCACCCGCGGCAAGCCATAACCCCCACGATGAAGCGCCTGCTCCCTCTGGAGCAGGCGCTTTTTTCATACACATATTTTAGTAGTACCCCCGCAAACAGGCAATTTTATCTCCCCATTCCTGTTACAGGTCATTTAGGGGCAACCTGTAACAACCTGCCCCACACAAACCACAATCAAAAAACCGGATTTCGCTCGAAACAAGCGAAATCCGGTTATTTTTTCGTCCAAATCCTGTTACAAGAAGTATACAACCTGTAACA
>JAAWSV010000062.1 GCA_022801715.1 Oscillospiraceae bacterium | reverse complement strand
GCCGCCCTATAGGGCGGCTCCTTTTGGTTTATCAAAAAGCAGCTAAAGCACCAAATTGTAACGCTGGACCACTAACAGGGCGTGAGCAAATGCGCCGTTTCCCTGTAGGGCACGACGCCCCGGCGCGCCATCCCCCGTTGACCGGATTGGTTCGACAGACCGTTTGTAGGGGCGCACATTGTGCGCCTATCTTCCCCCGATGCGGTGGTTGTCGATAGAGCGGGCGCACACTGTGCGCCCCTACGTAGGATCGGCGGCAGCATGGAGAGCGACGGGCCGAGGTCGTCCCGCCCTACTTCGTTAAATAGGGCAGACCAATAAAACACCGCACCCCTACACGCTCCACCAGCACTCTCGTACTCCGAGAGGTACCCATATCCAAAAAGCAAAAAGGGCGGACCTGTCCCCTGTAGGGGATGGGCCCACCCTTTTGGTTGAACTTACCGCCCGTGGTGCGGCCGGTCCATCACCAGCTTGCAGGCCCGGGTCAGCTGGGCGAAGATGGTGCTGGAATAGCGGCCCTCATAGATGGTCAGCATAGGTACCATCTCGTTCTTGTGCATCACTACATACTTAGGCACCAGATTGGACAAGGTCAGCGCCTTTACATCCATCTCGCACCGGCGGCAGGGACACAGCCCGAACATCTGGATATACCGGGGCGCCTTCTCCTCCACCAAAATCTGCATCACGTTGACGTAGTTCAGGCCCTCGTCGTTGGGGTCCACATCGGCGGTGTGGGTCAGCACCTCCGGATTCTCCTGCATCGTGACAGGCAGATCATACCCCCGCTCCCCCTCGGGCAGCGGCTCCGGCTCAATGGCCGCCATGGCCTCCGGGGGCAGGTCCCCCAGTTCCCCCGCCATGGCCGGCATCGTCAGGGTCTCGGCGGTATCCACCGCCGCCTCTTCCATCAAGTTCTCTGTCATAGGCTCCTCCCTTGCCTCCGCCTCCATCTGAGGCTCCGCCTCTGGTTCCTCCGCCGCCGCTGCCGGAGCCTCCTCAACGGCCTCCTCCTCATGGGGTACTTCCGTCTCATGGGCTGTCTCCTCTGCCTCCGGCTCCTCCGCGGGAGGGACTGCCGCCTCAGGCTCCGACGAAAGCGCCTCGCCCTCGGGGAACTCCTCCTCCAGCGCCTGTAGAATCTGGCCGGAGAGCTGCTCATCGTCGGCCCGGGCCACCTCTAAAATCGGCGGTGTCAGGGGCCGGGAGACCGGCGCCGGCGCCGCGGCGGACTGCTCGACAGTTTCGCCGCCCGCCTCCTCGGAGACAGCGGGGGTGCTCTCCACCTCCGCGCTGGGCGCGGTGAGCAGGTTCAGCACGTGGGCAGTTTTGGTACTCTTCGCGTTCTTCTTACTTGTAGCCATGGTATCACTCTCTCCTTACCTTGGTATCCTTTGCCACTTATCCTTCAATTCCTAAACCGTACTCCCGCTGAATCTCCCTGAGCAGCGCCCGGAAGTCCCCCGCCGGCTTGGAGTCGGGGGCGTAGGTCAGCACGCTTTCCCCGTGGGCCGGGGCCTCGGCCACCGCCACGCTGGCGCGGATCTTGGTGCGGAACACCTTGGTATCCAGCTGGGCAGCAATCTGGGCCGCCATGTCCAGCACCTCCCGGTTCAGCGTGAGGCGCTGGTTGAACTTGTTGAGCAGGATCCCCAGCACCTTCAGCCGGGAGTTATAGTGCCGGCGGACGGTGTCGATGGTCTCCCGGATCTGGGCCACACCCAAGAGGCTGAGAATCTCCGGGGCCATGGGGATCACCAGCCCGTCCGAGGCCACGTAGGCATTCACCGTCAGCACGTTCAGCGCCGGCGGCGTGTCAATGATGATGTAGTCGTACTGATCCTGCACCTCGCTGAGCTGATTGCGCAGGAGAAATTCCCGGCCGGGCCGGTTGAACTCCAGCTCCGCCGCGCTGAGTAAAATATTGGAGGGGACAATATCCCCGCACTCCGAGGGCATAACCACCTCCTGAATGGAGCAGGTGCCCCGCATGACATCATAGATGGTGGAGCAGTGTTCAATATCCAGACCCAAGCAGAAGCCCAAGCTCCCCTGCGGATCCAGATCCACTCCCAGCACCCGGGCCCCCTGCTGGCGCAGCCCCGCCAGCAGTGAACAGGCCGTGGTCGTCTTCCCTACCCCGCCCTTTTGGTTGGTAATGGCGATTACAGCTGACAAAATCTTTTTCCCCCTTGTAAATTCTTTGTGGAAACTCTTAACTTTACTATACTACGTGACGATAAAAAAGTACAGAGGGTTTCTACTTTTTCTTTGTTTTCCCGATAAAGGTTTTTTCCGCCACCCCCAATATCATTCGTTATAGATTATTCTGTCAAAGGAGAGATGAATATGGCGTCCATTAACGGTGTCAGCAGCAAAAACGGCGTCAGCAGCCTGTATAACAGCTCCAAGGTCATCAGCGGTCTGGCCAGCGGTTTGGATACCGAGGGCATGATCGAGGGTCTGGTCCAAAGCTACCAGAACAAGATTACCTCCCTGAGCCAGAAGGCCACCAAGGTGGAGTGGAAGCAGGATGCCTACCGAAGCATCATCGCCAAGATGAACAGCTTCACCAGCAAGTACACCTCCTTCTCCTCCAGCACCAACCTTCTGTCCAATTCCTTCTTCAGCTCCGCCATCAACGTGGCCACCCAAGGCAAGTACGCCGACAAGGTTTCCGCCAGCGGCAAGACCAGCAGCGACATCACCTTGGACCGTGTGAAGCAGCTGGCCACCTCCGCCCAGTTCCGCACCAAGGGCAACTTGATCGCCGGCGACGGCAAGAGCATCGAGGCCATCAAGGGGCTGGACCTGAACGGCAAGACCACCTTGGGTTCCCTCGACGGCAGCCTGTCTTTGACCTACGGCAGCAACACCATCACCCTCAACTTCGATGAGGTGGCCGATCAGGAGGCCTTGGCCGAGCTGAAGGAGAAGAACCCGAAGATGACCGAGACCGAGGCGCTGGCCGCCCTCATCAACCAGAAGCTGGACGGCCAGAAGATTTCCTTCAGCGGCGGCGGCTCCGCCGACGCCAAGGATCGCATCGAGGTGAAGGCCGACGGTATGAACATCACCTTCTCCGACAAGTCCACCGCCGGCAACAGTGTCTACCTCTCCAGCGCCAGCGGAAACGTGGCGGAGACCTTGGGCTTGGACTTGGAGAACGCCAAGGAGGATAAGCCCGCCTCCATCAAGCTCAGCTACGACTTCTCCACCACCAAGGACGTGGACAACGCCAAGTACCTGTCTGAGAAGAGCATGAACCTGAGCTTGGATGGCAGTGTCAAGCAGATCAAGCTGCCCAAGATTACCGGCAGTGACGGCAACTACCGGATCGTGGACGCCGACGGCAAGGCTCTGGACTACACCGCCGAGAACTACACCAAGGTCCTCAATGACGCTCTGAACAAGGCCTACAAGGGCAAGGTCACCGTGGAGAACAAGGGAACCGACGGCGAGCTCAAGCTGCGCTTCAACGTGCAGGAGGGTTCCGACCTAATCATCAATACCGACGTGGGCGAGACCTTGGGTATCGGCCGGGCCTCCACCAGCTACCTGAACACCAGCAAAACCTTGGAGGACCTTTTGGGCAAGGAGAAGCTGGAGGGCCTCACCGCCGCCAAGGACAAGGACGGCAAGGACCTCTTGGACGACAAGGGGAACAAGCTCTATGAGTTCAAGATCAACGACGTGGTAATCGGCCAGTACTCCAAGGACACCAAGCTCTCAGAGATTCTCAGCGACATCAACGCCAACAAGGAAGCCGGCATGAAGGTGAGCTACTCCCAGACCACCAAGAACTTCACCTTCACCTCCAGCGAGACCGGCGCCGACAGCGAGGTCAAGATCAGCGGCGGCTTGGCCGAGGCCATGTTTGGCACCACCGAGATCAGCGACCAAAGCGGCAGCAGCTTCGCTGAGTCCTATGGCTTTGGCTGGCTGAAGGATGGCGAAAGCACCCAGCTCAATGTCAGTATGCCCAGTGTCGGCAACACCTCCTTTAACATCACAAAGGAGACCTCTCTTCAGGATGTTGTGAACAATCTGAATAAAGCCTTTCAGCAGAAATATGATTTCTCCTACAATAAATACTCTGGACAGATCGAAGCACGGGATTTGAAAAATGGCGCGCTGACTGAATTCAAAATGACGAACGAGTTCGGCAAGGACGTGGAATTTGACGAGTCCAAGGCCCCCGATGTTGACTATACCCCCGGTCAGGACGCCGAGTTCACCGTCACTGTCAACGGCGAGACCATCAACATGAAGCGCGCCAGCAACAGCGTCAATATTGACGGCCTCACCATCAACATGAAGGACACCTTTGACGGCGCCAAGAATGAGGACGGCACCGACGCCGTAAGCAGCACCGGCAAGCCCCTGAACGCTGTCTCCTTCAAGGCCACCACCGACTCCGACAAGATCGTGGACGCGGTGAAGAGCATGATCGCCGACTACAACGAGATGATGGGCGAGATCAAGAAGGCCTACGCCACCCTGCCCTACCAGAAGTCCAGCGGCGCCTTTGCCGACTACGAGCCCCTCACCGATGAGGACCGGGCCGGCATGTCCGAGAGCGCCATCGAGCGGTATGAGGAGAAGGCCAAGCAGGGCATCCTCTTTGGCGACCGGAACCTCTCCGCGCTCTATGACAAAATGCGCAATGTGTTTACCATTGGCGGTGAGGACGGCGCCCTGCTCAGGAAGATGGGCATCACCTCTACCTACTCCACCAGCGACGGCGCCATGACCATCTCTTTAGATGAGAAGAAGCTCCGCGAGATGCTGGACAGCGACCCCGACGCGGTGGCCTCCGTGTTCACCAAGAGCCAGGAGAATGGCTCCGCCACCAACGGCATCATGCAGAACATGAAGAACACCCTGGACACCTACGGCCGGACCACCGGAGCCACCAAGGGCATCTTGGTGGAGCAGGCGGGCACCCCCCTCAGCTCCCTGTCCCTGATGAACAACACGTGGCAGAAGGAGATTGAGAAGATCAATACCGACATCGAGAAGTGGCAGGATAAGCTCTCCGCCCAGGTGGACCGCTACACCCAGCAGTTCAGCCGCTTGGAGCAGCTGATCAACCAGATGAACTCCCAGAGTTCCACCCTCATGGGGATGATGGGCGGTTAATCGCTTTCCTCTGCGCCCTCCCCTTTCCCTCCCCTTGGGGAGGGAAAGGGTTCCATGCCGGTTGTGCGCGGCGTATTCCTGCCGAAGGCACCATTTCCGGCGGAGCTGATCGGCGGTTTCTGCGGCACGCGCGCCGCTCCCTCTCCCGACGGGCCGCGGCTCAAACCCAAGCCTGTCGGGAGCAACGAATGGATTTGGCCCTATAGAAAGGATCACCGAAAATGGATATGAGAGGCTATCAGCAGTATAAACAGCAATCAATTAACTCCATGACAGCCGGTGAGCTGCTGCTCCTGCTGTATGATGAGCTGGTGAAGCGCAGCACACTCGCCTCCATGGCCTTGGACAAGCAGGACTTCCCTCAGTTCGAGAACTCGGTGGACCGCTGTGTGGACATTGTCAACTATTTGGATGACACCTTGGACCACCAGTACCCCATCAGCAAGGATCTCAGCCGCATGTATGAGTTCTTTACCTATCAGCTGGGCCGGATCAAGATCGGCCGGAACAAAGCGGATCTGGAACGTCTGCGCCCTATGTTTTCAGAGATGCGTGACGCCTTCCGCACCGCGGAGAAAAACACCTCTGGCGGAAAGTGAGTCCTATGATGAATGCAAGCGATTGGCTGGACTTAACGGTACTGGAGCGGAAAAAATATAACTATCTCAATGAGACGCTGGATCTCACCCAGCAAATTGGCAGCGCCTTGGACCATAACGACCAGATCTCCCTGAAGATGCTGCTCGCCATGCGTCAAGAGCCAATTATGTACTTGGAGGAGCTTAAACAGACCATCCAAGCCCGGCGTCAGGATCTACCCCCGGAGGATCAAGAGCGCGTACAGGCGCTCCTTTCGGGGGCTTCTCCGCGGACGCAGGAGGAGAGCACTTTTATACAGCAGGCGGCCACAGTCGTCCGCCTGTTGCAGCGCGTCATGGAGCTGGACCGGGCCGTCAACCTGCGTCTGACCGGCAGCAGCTCTATCTACAACAAAAAATAACCTCTGTATGGCCGTTCCCCTCTGCGGCGGCGCGGCATACAGCTATTCCCCATAGGTAAGGAGCCCCATTCAAATGGCGGAAATTCGTTTAGAAAATGTTTCAAAACGGTATAAGGCCGAGGGCCGGGTGCAATACGCGGTGCGGGATATCAGTCTCACCATCGAGCAGGGAGAGTTCGTCTTTCTCATCGGCAGCAGCGGGGCGGGCAAAAGCACCCTTTTGAAGCTGATCAGCCGGGAGATTACCCCTGACGAGGGCGTGGCCTACCTCAACAACATGAACATGGCCCGGTATGTGGGTCCATGGCGCGCCCAGCTCTCCCGCTCCTTCGGCGTGGTCAGCCAGCAGTCCCTCCTGATCCGCAAGCGCACCATTGGGGACAACCTGCTCATCGCCGCCCGGGCCACCGGGATGTACCGCAAGGGGCAGAAGGCGGTGCCCAAGGCCTTGGGCATCGTGGGGCTGCCCAATGTGGAGTCCTGTTTTCCCGCGGAGCTGTCCATCGGAGAGTGCCGCCGGGCGGAGCTGGCCCGCGCTTTGGTCTCCAGCCCTCCAATTTTACTCTTAGATGAGTTGACAGCGAACTTAGATGATGATAATATTTGGGATATGATGCACCTTTTGAAGGAGCTCAACGACCACGGTACTACCATCGTCATGGCCACCCACGCCAGCCAGTATGTCAATATCATGCGCAAGCGGGTGGTCACGCTGGTGGACGGTCGGATCGTGGGCGATGTGCGAAACGGAAAATACGGCGACATCGCGGGACCATCCAAGGGCGGTTCGTCTTCAGATATGATTGTGTAGAACAATATTTTTGTATTAAGGGTGGGAGAAGTCGTGTGAAAATGCATCGAATCAGCTTTGCCCTCCGGGCAAGGCTCTGCGCAGCCCCCCGGGGACGGCCTGAGCCCCGGAATAACAGCACGTCCCGTTGTATGCAGTGTTCGCAAAGAAACATTTAGGAGGAAATACATATGAAGTTTGAACACATGAAGATCAAAAAGAGTTTGATCATCGGCTACAGTATCGCCCTGATTCCTGCGATCATCATCATCCTGATCTGCTTAGGCATGAACCTGAGCCAGCAGGCCTCCTTCGTTGAACTGATCAACGAGGAGGTCTATGCCCACGAGCTGGTAACCCGGGCGCGCATGGACTCCAACATCGCTGCCCGCAATCTGCGCGGCATCGCCCTTTTGCCCAACACCTATAATGAACGCGAAACCGAAATTAACAAGGCTCTTGACGACCTGACCAAAACTCTCAACGAGTTAGAGAAGATCTACCCCCTCAACGACGGAAAGATGTCCCAGTACAAGTCGGCCTGTGAGGCTTGGCAGGCTGAGGCGGCCGATATCTTGGAGCTGCTCAAAGAGGGCAAGCAGTCAGAGGCTGTGGTCTTGATCCGGGACAGCTGTACACCGGCGCTGAACAAGATGGCCGATCTGGCCCAAGAGG
Source organism: Oscillospiraceae bacterium (assembly GCA_022801715.1). Classification (GTDB taxonomy): domain Bacteria; phylum Bacillota; class Clostridia; order Oscillospirales; family Oscillospiraceae; genus CAJFPI01. The sequence goes on along the minus strand of JAAWSV010000062.1, from coordinate 5,131 downwards.
TATCCGACAGCTTGGAGCAGGTGAAGCTGAACGCCATTGAGGACCAGCGCATCAGCGGCTTTATCTCCATCGGCATTGCTGTGGTTGTGATGGTTGTCACCCTGATCTTCACCCTGATTGCCGCCGGCAAGCTGATCCGCTCCATCGTAATCCCCTTGGAGGGTGCCCGGAAGGCCATGGTCGCCATGAGCCAGGGCAATCTCCGTGAGCAGGTCACCTTCCAGAGTGAGAACGAACTGGGCATGATGTCCGATGCTCTGCGCACCAGCCAAAAGGTTTTGGGCGCGGTAATCACCGACATCTCCTCCGCCACCAACCAGATGGCCCAAGGCAACTTCGACGTGGAGCTCACTGCCGCTTTCCCCGGCGACCTGAAGCCCATTCAGGACAGCATCAGCTCCTTCATCGGCCGCATGAGCGAGACTATCGCCAACATCTCCCAGTCTGCCGATCAGGTCTCCGCTGGCTCCGACCAAGTGTCCAACAGCTCCCAGTCCTTGGCCCAAGGCGCCACAGAGCAGGCCAGCTCCGTGGAGGAATTGGCTGCCACCATCAACGACATCTCCAACACCTCTAAGCAGACCGCCGCCGCCGCCGAGGATGCTCTCAACAGCGTGAACAAGGCCGGCGCCCAGATTACCACCAGCAACGACTACGTCCAGCAGCTGAACGTGGCCATGGACAACATCTCCACCTCCTCTCAGGAGATCAGCAAGATCATCGACACCATTGAGAACATCGCCTTCCAGACCAACATTCTGGCTTTGAACGCCGCCGTGGAGGCCGCCCGTGCAGGCAGCGCCGGCAAGGGCTTCGCCGTGGTGGCCGATGAGGTGCGTAACTTGGCCAGCAAGTCCGATCAGGCCGCCAAGGCCACCAAGGACCTGATTGACAGCTCCGTCACCGCCGTCCGTGAGGGCGCAGATATCGTGGGTAAAGTCACCGAATCCCTCCAGCTCACCGGTGAGCTGGCTGGCAACGTCACTTCCCTGATGCAGAGCGTCACCGAGGCTGTGGAGAGCCAGACCACCGCCATCTCCCAGATCACCGAGGGCATTGATCAGATCTCCGCCGTGGTGCAGACCAACAGTGCCACCAGTGAGGAGTGCGCCGCCGCCAGTGAGGAGCTCAGCAGTCAAGCTAACATCATGCACCAGATGATGTCCGAGTTCCGTATCAGCAGCCGCGTGCACTACTCCGCCCCCGCCGCCGCTCTGCCCAGCTCCTCCGCCTCCAGCAGCTGGGGCGACGACGCAGACTCCTCCTACGCCATCAACGACAATCCCTTCAGCAGCGTGAAGTATTAAGCTCCAAGGACTGACAGAGGTTTTGGGCGCTTCACTCCGCTCCTCCCGGCTTCTTCGAGGTGGAAAGCCCTCCGAAAAAGTGAGCCGTGACAGGAGTGCCGGCGGGACGCTCCCAGTATCCTGACGCTCCAAACAAGCGCCCCCGCCATGGGGCGGGGGCGCTTTCCTACCCCACCCCGCATATATGGCGTCCCGGCTCGGGATGCCATATATGCTTTATCCCCCCTACCCCGAAACAGCGCGGGCAGTCCGCCCGGAACGAAAGAGGTGAAGACATGGCAGAGGACAAAGGATTTCAGGCGTCGGATCTGATTTTCGCCCTGGATATCGGCACCCGCAGCATCATCGGCATTGTGGGCCAAGTGGTGGATGAGCGGCTGAAGGTGCTGGCCATCGAGAAGGAGGAGCACGGCCGCCGGGCCATGCTGGACGGCCAGATCGAGGACATCGACCAAGTGGCCAAGGTGGCCCGCCGCGTCACGGAGCGGCTGGAGGAGAAGCTCCACTGCCCCCTGAAGCGGGTCTGTGTAGCCGCCGCCGGTCGCGCCCTGCGCACAGAGCAGGGGCACTACGCCTTGGAGCTGCCCCAGATCACCAAGATTACCAGCGACATCATCAGCCAGCTGGAGAGTGGAGCCGTGGCCCAGGCCGAGATCCCCCTCTCCGACGGGCAGGGCACCCAGCGCCGGTTCTACTTGGTGGGGTACACCGTCTCCGGCTATCTCTTGGACCGCTACCCCATGGCCACCCTCCGGGGCCACAATGGCCAGCTTCTGGAAGCCGACGTAGTGGCCACCTTCCTCCCCAGCGAGGTGGTGGAGAGCCTCTACGCAGTGATGGAGGCCGCGGGCTTGGAGGTGGCCAGCCTGACGCTGGAACCCATTGCCGCCCTCAACGCGGTAATCCCGGCGGAACTGCGCCTTTTGAACTTGGTGCTGGCGGATATCGGCGCGGGCACCAGCGACATCGCCGTCTGTCGGGACGGCGCCGTGGTGGGCTACACCATGGCCACCACCGCCGGCGACGAGATTACAGAAGAGCTGATGCGCCACTACTTGGTGGACTTCGCCACCGCCGAACAGATGAAGATGCAGCTAAACGCCGAGACCATCTCCTACCGGGATGTCTTGGGCCTGACGCAGGAGACCACCGGCGAAGAGGTGCATCAGGTGGTGGATACCGCGGCCCACACCTTGGCCGCCGAAATTGCCAACCGCGTTCTCTCCATCAACTCAGGCGCCCCCTCGGCCCTCTTTCTGGCCGGCGGCGGCAGTAAGCTCACCGGCCTGATCCCCATGGTGGCCGAGGCCTTGGGCATGGACCAGCGCCGTGTGGCCTTGGCGGGCAATAACTACAGCATCTCCGCCTTCTCCAGCGAGTACGAGCTTGGCGACCCGGAGTACGCCACGCCTTTGGGCATCGCCGTCTCCGCCGGTCTGGGCCTGATCAGCGACAGTTACCGTATCATGCTCAACGGCCAGCCCGCCAAGCTCTTCCGCAGCGGCGCGCTGACGGTGCTGGACCTCCTCATGATGAACGGCTACTCCTCCGCTGACTTCTTAGGCCGCACAGGCAAGTCCCTGAGCGTCAGCGTCGACGGCCAGCGGATGGTCTTCCGGGGCGAGAGCGCCGTCCCCTGCACCCTGCAGCTCAACGGCGCGGACACCACCCCCTCCTCCTTGGTCTACGCCGGGGACTCCCTGCTCTTCACCCCCGCTGTCCCCGGCAAATCCGCCCAGCGCACCCTATCCGACCTGCTGGGCCGGGATTTCACCGGCCTTGTCACCATCAACGGCCAGTCCCTCCCCTTGGACACCCCCCTTCAGAGCGGGGATGTCATCCTCACCGGCGCACAGGCGGCCGCCGCCAAGGTCAATCCCCCGCCTCCCCCGGAGCCTCCGGCCCCCCCTGCCCCCACCGGGCCCCTTGTCCGCCCGGAGGCCATCCGCTCCGTCCCTGCACAGCCAGCACCTCCCCCGCCGCCGATTCCAGAGCCGCCGCCTGAGGCCCCTGCGCCGGCGCCGACTCCCGCACCTCCCACCAAGCCGGCCCTGCGCGTCACCTTCAACGGCCAGCCCCTGTCCCTTCAGGCCAAACCAGACGGCGCCCCCTACTACCTCATGGACCTGCTGGACCGCTCCGGCATAGACTTCGACCACCTCCAACGCAGTGTAGACCTGCTGATCAACGGCCAAAGCGCCCCCTTCATGCAGGAGCTGCGCCCTTACGACGATATCACCATCCGCTACACAGCGGAATAGCGCCAGCGCCATAAATGCCCCCTTCTCTGGGGAACACGTCCCCGGAACTCCCGCAAACCCCGCCCGGTTTGTGCCTTTTTCCATGGGACCGGCCCCGCCGTTTCCATGGAAAAAGCATCCCCCCACTTGAAATCCGCAGATTTCAAGCGAAATCTCAAAAAGCGAGGAACCACCATATGAACCGCCGAACCTTCTTCCTCCTGACCCTTCTCCTTCTCTTCACCCTGTGCTTTACCGGCTGCGGCGACAAGGGCCCCACCGCCCCCACAACCTACACCGTGGGTGAGAACACCGTCCCCTCCTTGGACACCATCATGGCCGAGGGGGAGGGCCTCTTCGCCTCCGACGACGGTCCCATCCCCGACTACCCGGAGGACCACCTCTTCTACTACCGCCAAGTCACCGCCCCCAAGGACTTGGCCCTGCGCTACATGGAGACCCTCAAGGCCGAGGGCTTTACCCTGATCAACGAGGAAAATGAGGAGATTGAGGAGGCCGACGATGTGCGGGAGCGCAGCGGGACCATCATCATGGCCAAGGCCGCCAAGGAACAGGGGAGCATCTTTCGCGTGATCATGGGCTGGTCCAAGGCCAGCTGCAGCGTCCAAACCGCCGTGATCGAGGGGAGCATCACCTACATTCCCGAGGAGCCGGAGCCGGGCCAGTCCGGCGGCGCCGCCACCCCCATCACCGAGCAGGTGGACTACATCAAGTCCATGACCCCCGCCGAGCTGGGCCTCCCCGGGGACAGCATGGAGAGCTACGACGTTCTCCCCGCCGAGGGGATCGTGATGGTGGACGACATCTCCTGCCGCCGCATCAGCGTCTACTCCAGTGACGATAAGGACGTCTCCAACACCATCCTTGGCACCTATCTTGTGAGCTTGGACCAACAGCACCTTTACCGGGTGGATATCCTCACCCAGAAAGTAGAAGTGCTCAAATAGCCTCCAAATACGGCGGACCGTCCGGGGTCCGCCGTATTTTGTTGAAAAAATTTCCCCTGCCCCTCTTAAGGTTTCCCCCAAAAGGCCGATAATCCATTTGAAGCGGGACAGCGCAGCCCCGCGGACAAGAGGTTTCACCGGCTGCCCATATGGGGCCCCTGTGGGGAGCCGATGAAATAAATAAGCGGTGCACATGGAGGTGCACTGAGAAAAATTCATGGAGGAATTTTTTATGCGTATTCAGCACAATATTATGGCGATGAGCGCCTACCGCAACTACAACACCAACACCTCCGCCGTAGCCAAGAACCTGGAGAAGCTGTCTTCCGGCTACAAGATCAACCGCGCCGGTGACGACGCCGCTGGTCTGGCTATTTCTGAGAAGATGCGTGCTCAGATCACCGGTCTGAACGCCGCTCAGAAGAATGTCAAGGACGGTATCTCCCTGGTGAAGACCGCTGAGGGCGCCATGCAGGAGATTCAGGACATGCTCAACCGCATGGACTACCTGGCCACTCAGTCCGCCAACGGCACCTACGACAACGAGGTTGACCGCGCCGCCCTCCAGAAGGAGGTTGACCAGCTGAAGTCCGAAATCAACCGTATCGCTGATTCC
>JAAWSV010000061.1 GCA_022801715.1 Oscillospiraceae bacterium | reverse complement strand
GACGAGGTGGACCGCGAGGCCCTCCAGAAGGAAGTCAACCAGCTGAAGACTGAAATCAACCGTATCGCCGACAGCGCCAACTTCAACGGCATCAAGCTGCTGGACGGCTCTCAGGATGCCAATGTGAAGATGTCCGACATCAGCGGCACAACACAGGCCTCTGCGGACGGCGTTTTCAACATTGTGGCAGATGGTCAGATGGGCGTTGCGGCCCAGGAGGGCATCTTCACCTACGATTTCTCCCAGCTGGAGATCACGGTTCCTGCTGATGGAGCTGCCACCGCTGCTGCCGGCGCTGGACGTGCGGCTGCCACTGGGGCCACTGGTGCTACCGGTGCCACTGGTGCCACGGGCGCTACTGGTGCTACTGGTGCGACAGGTGCTACTGGGGCCACTGGCGCTACCGGTGCCACTGGTGCCACGGGCGCTACTGGTGCTACTGGTGCGACAGGTGCTACTGGGGCCACTGGCGCTACCGGTGCTACTGGTGAGCTGGTGAGTTATTCCTTCAGCATTGGCGGTACCACCATTACGCTGAAGCTGGAGGCTGGCAAGACCTATAAGGGGTCCGATATTGCCGAGATCCTTGCGGCTGGCTTGAATAAGGCCGGCGGTGGTGCGGCTGCTACCGGGGCTACGGGCGCTACCGGCGCTACTGGTGCGACAGGTGCTACCGGGGCCACCGGCGCTACCGGTGCTACCAATGGCGGTGCTGCTACCGCGGCCTTTAAGGCGGGCCGGGCGGTGACCTCTGACGCGGTGAATGATGCCATTGCCGGTATAGCTACCGGCGCGAAGCTGTTTGGCGTGGGCTTCAAGGCGGAGTTTAACGGCAGTAAGCTCACGATTACGCTGAATGAGCCTCCCAAGGCCGGCGAGGTCTCCGATATGACCATCAAGTTCAACGATGGCAAGGGCAACGGCGGTGAGCAGTTCAAGCCCACTGTGGTGAAGGAGCCGATTGACGCGTCCAAGACCCGTCAGTTTGCGCAGGCCACCATCGACCTGAACGCCCTGAAGGCCGCCGGCGGTCTCAAGGACGGCACCACCCTGCAGATTGGTGATACCAAGTACACCTTTGCCATTGGCGCCAACAGCAAGTACCAGAGCGCCGCCAATGTGATCGACCTGACGGATCGCGCGGAGGGCAGTGCGGATCTGGCGGAGGTCGCCGCCAACCGTCTCTCCAAGGTGGCCGAGGGCAACAGCAAGTTCCTTGTTGGCTCCGACACCAAGGGGATCATCAGCCTGACCGAGAAGGACGGCGCCATTGACTACTCCGTCAACAATCTGGCCGGCGCGGACCACGAGGGCACCGACGGCAAGGGCACCAATGCCGCCGACGCGGGCGTTGACGGCAATGCTGTTGACGCCACGCTCAACGACTGGAAGGGCCTTGTGAAGTTTGGCAATGCCACCGGCAAGAGCGGCCTGACCCTCCAGATCGGTGACACCAGCGACAGCTACAACCAGCTGCGTGTGTCCGTGGGCGATATGCACACCGACGCCATGGGGATTGCGGATATTGATATCAGCAACCAGACCGGCGCGGCCACTGCCGTGCAGACCATCCGTGACGCCATCAACTACGTGTCCGGCGTCCGCGGTGACTTAGGTGCCGTTCAGAACCGTTTGGAGCACACCGCCAACAACCTGAGCGTCATGGCGGAGAACATCCAGGATGCCGAGTCCTCCATCCGCGACACCGACATCGCCGAGGAGATGATGAGCTACACCAAGAACAACATCCTGGTGCAGTCCGCCCAGGCCATGCTGGCCCAGGCCAACCAAGTGCCTCAGGGCGTGCTCCAGCTGCTGGGCTGATTCCCGGGCTGAGGGCGGCACAGCGGCTGCGGGGCCTGAGACAGCATGGCGGGGTCCCCGCCGAAGCCCAGCGAAGCGGGTTCGGTGGGGAGAGGAGGGGCAAAGAAGCGGCATGAAGTCTTTCGCGTCAGCGGGAGACGGAGTGAAGCGGATTTCGCCCCGACGAGGCCCAGGCCAATTAGGTGCCTCAGGGCGTGCTCCAGCTGCTGGGCTGATTCTGACGCATGTTTGGAACGATTCGCAAAGCCAATCAAAAAAGGGGGGCGGGCTGCGGCCCACCCCCCTTTGAATAGGAAGGATACGCTATGAACGCGATAGAACTTGCCCGCACCTGCGCTGCCGTTGGCAATCAGCTGGAGGCCTGCAAGGCTTATATGCTGGTGCTCCATGAGAGCACCGGCGACGCGCCGGAGGAGGAGATGGAGGCGGCCGTGTACCTCCTCCAGACAGGCGGAAACTATAAGGCCGCGTATACCTGTTTCCACAGCCTCTATAACCGGGGGCTGTTTCGGGAGGACTGCCTTGCCATTATGACCGAGGCCTTCTATCTGCCCAATGTGCAGGAGCTTCGGGGGCGCTATGAGAGAAATTGTAAGCTGCTGAAAAAATATCCCTATCTCTTCCGGCAGGACATCCCCTCCTTTGAGGAGCTGACCATCCGCTTCTATCCCTTTGACGAGGTGGGATATATCCCCTTTTACGCGGCGGAGGAGCGCTTCGGAACGTACATCAATTTCAAAAATCCCGTGATCAGCCGAAACTTCTTTAAGGATTTGGAAGGACCTGTTTTGGCGGATGACGTTTACTCACAATATGAATTAGAGTATCTGGCCGACAATGTGCGCAAAAGCGAGTACGTGGGCCGTGAAAACCATATTTACCTCCACTATACGGATTGGAAGGTCTTTTGCGCCTATTTGCAGTGCATAGACCTGCGCCCCCTGCTGAAGGAGCAGAAGGTTGTCTTTTTGATCGAGGAGGAGATCGGGGAGTATCCCATTGATTTCAAGGCGCGTTTTGGCGTGGACTACAGCCGCTACCCGGTCAGGGCCGTGGGGGTCCGGGAGATCAGCCGGCTGATCTGGCACACGCAGCTGTCCTCCGACAACGGGGGCGATTTCTTTAACGAGATATTCGACGCGCACCCCAACCTGCTTTTGCAGTTCTCGGTGATGTATGACAGCGTGGAGCGGGATGTGATCCCGGTGATCCGGGAGAATCTGCTGGGGGCCAGGAGTCTCAGGGAGGCGCTGGCGCTCTATCCCGGCTGGCCGGCCCAGGTGGTGACGGAGCTCTACTGCATGAAGTCCCCCACCGATAAGGATATTTTAGTGGCCTGGTTTTTGAGCAAGGAGGAGTGCACCAAATCGCTGGACCCCGCCGCGCGGATTACACCGGCTGTCTTCTTCCAGCCCCATTTCAGCAATATTAACTACACCTTCAAGTCCGGGCGGCGCAACGAGGTGATGCTGGTGGGCAAGCAGCTGCAGCGGATCCATAAGGCACCCATGTTTCGCTTTAAGTACATCAAGACCTTTTCGCCGATGCGCCGCTTTACCACCAGCTATGGGGCGGCGGTCCGCTCTATGTACTACAGCTCCCAGCGGCAGGATCAGGAGGACCCGGAGGCCGCAACAAGGAACATTGTGCCCGACGCCATCTCCCAGCGCGCCTGCAACCGCAGCTTTATGCGCGACCCGGATGACCGGCTGTACCGGGACAGCGTGGTGGTCCGCTTTGAGGACGGGAAGCTGAACCCGAGGGCTACCTTTACCGCGCTGGCCGCCTTCCTGGACATCCCCTACACGGAGACGATGACCTACTGCTCCGAGCACGGTGTGCGGGATGTGCAGACCTGGCGGGACAACGCCATCGGCTTTGATCCCTCCACCGTCTACCGGACCTATGACGAGTGGGCCAACGACAGCGAGCGGGCCTGTCTGGAGTTCCTTTTGAAGGACGCCTACGCCTTTTATGGCTATGACTTCCACTACTACGATGGGAGGCCCATGGACGAGAAGGAGATCGAGGGGCTGATCCTCGACTTCACGATTCTTGACAGGCTTTCCCGGGAGACCTGGGCCAAGGTCTATCAGCCGAAGGTAATCCGGGAGGGGATGGCGTCCTTGACCGGGGAGGAGCGGGAGAAGCTGGACAGGCAGATCGAGGAGCACATCGCAAAATATCGGAAGATCCGGCTGGAGAACGCGAGACTGCTGATGGGGGCGCCCTATTTTATCAATGAGCGCCGCCAGCCGCTGGGGATGATCCCCCTGCTGGAGCTGGACCCGGCGCTTTTGGAGCAGCCGCTCTACCGCTGAGGAGGAAGCTATGGAGAAGAAGGGTACGGTCTATTTTTTTACGGGGCTGGCCGGCGCGGGGAAGACCACCATCGGCGGTCTGTTTTACCGCCGGCTGAAGGCAAAGAGGAATGATGTGCTCCTCCTTGACGGGGATATGACCCGCCTGGCCCGGGGGGAGAGCGACTACTCCACAGAGGGGCGTCTGGCCTCCTGCCGCCGGGGGATGGGGATGATCAAGCTGATCTCCGACCAGGGGATTGACGTGGTGTGCTGCGCCATCGCCATGTATAAGGAGGTGCAGGACTGGTACCGGGCGAATATTGAGAACTATCGGGAGATCTATGTGAAGGTCTCCATGGAGACGCTGTTTCGCCGGGACCAGAAGGGGCTGTACTCCTCCGGGGCCAGGCAGGTGGTGGGAATCGACCTGCCCTACGACGAGCCGGAGCACCCGGATGTGGTCATCGTGAACGACGGCAGTGAGACGCCGGAGCAGATTGTTGACCGGCTGGAGGCACAGCTGGGACTGCCATGACGGTGCTTGCGGATTTGCATACCCACTCCACCGCCTCGGATGGCCAGTACCGGCCCGCTGAGCTGGTGCGGATGGCACGGGACCGGGGCATCGAGGTGCTGGCGCTGACAGACCATGATACGCTGGCGGGCCTTGATGAGGCGGTCCTCGCCGGGAAGGAGCTGGGGGGTCCGGGTTTTGCGGGGCGTCGAGCTGAGCGCCCGGGAGCGGCGCACCTTCCACATCCTAAGCTATGGCTTTGACGGGCAGGCGCCGCAGCTTCAGGCGCTTTGCCGCGACGTGCGCCAAAGGCGGGAGCATCGGGGACTTGAAATTGCCCGCTATCTTGCGGCGAAGGGGGCGCCGGTGGCGATCTCCGAGGTGCAGGAGCTGGCGGGGTATGGCCTATGCGCCATCGAGTGCTTCTACCCCCGCTATACAGACCGGCAGGCCGCCCGCTATCGGCGCCTCGCCCAGCGGTTCGGGCTGTACTATACGGGGGGGAGCGACTTCCACGGGGAGCGGATCAAGCCGGAGATCCAGCTGAAGGCGGTGGCGCTGGAGCTCCCATGGCTGCCGGCGCAGGAGGAGATTTGAAGGAGAGCTGTATGAAACGCTTTGGCATTGTCAGCTATAACATCTACTGTAATTTTACCAACTATGGGTCCGCCCTGCAGTCCTGGGCCCTGCAGAGGGCCGTGGACGATTTGGGGGAGGGGCGCTGGGAGTCCCTGGTGGTGGACTACTGTCCGGACATCCTGCGGGACAAGGACCCTAAAGATCCTGTCGCGCACATGTGGGATACGGACGAGGCCCTGCGGGAGCTGTGCCGCCGGAGCCTGCCCGCCATTCGGGAGAACGCGGACAAATTTGACGCCTTTTATCGGGGCAGGCTTCGGAAAACGCGGGGGGCGTATACCAAGGAAAATTTTGAGGAGATCGTGGAGAGGGAGGGGCTGGACGGCTTTATCTGCGGCAGCGACACCATCTTCTGCGTGGATGAATTCGGCGGCTTTGAGGACGGCTACTACGCCCAGTATCCTTGTATGCGGGAGGGCTATACCATCGCCTACGCCGCCAGCTTCGGGGACGCGCACTTTACGCCGGAGAGCTGTGTGACGCTGGCGCAGCGGCTGAAAAACTTCAAGGCCATCGGTCTGCGGGAGGAGGCCATGTTGCCCTTTGTCAGGGGCGCGGTGACGGTTCCGGTGGAGCGGGTGCTGGACCCCACGCTGCTGCTGCCGGCGGAGGACTACGCCCCCATCACCGCCCCCCGGCAGGAGGAGGGGCCCTATCTGCTGCTCTACTCCCGGCGGAACAACCCGCAGATGTACGAGTTCGCGGAGCGGCTGGCGGCGGAGCGGGGCTGGAGGATCGTCGAGATCAGCCTGCGGGCGGACAGGGCGTCGGAACACCGGGTGTTCTATGAGGCCGGGGTGGAGGAGTTCCTCTCCCTGGTCAGGTACGCGGAATTTGTTGTGACCAACTCCTTCCATGGGATGATATTCAGCGTACAGTTTCAGCGGGAGTTTGTCATCTTTTCCAGAGAACAGAGCGACACCAAGATTGGGGAGCTGCTGGAGCTGCTGGGGCTCTCGGACCGGCGCATGACTGGGGGGACGAGGCCGCCGGCCCAGGCTGTCGGCTATCAGGAGGTCTCTCAGCGGCTTCTGCCCATGCGGCAGAGGTCCAGGGACTTCCTGCGCAGGGCGCTGTCCGCCGGCTTGCAGGGGAGGGGAGGAGATTGACAGGGTATTTGACCTCCGGCGAGAGGACGCGGTGCTGCGGCTGTGAGGCCTGCGCGCAGATCTGCGCCCAAAAGGCCATCGAGATGGCGGAGGACGCGGAGGGGTTTCGCTATCCGCGGCTTGACAGGGCCCTGTGCGTAGACTGCGGGCTGTGCCGCGGCGTGTGTCCCTGTGAGCGGGAGGCGCCGCCAGTCCACCCCCTGCGGGCCGCCTTTGGCGGCTATCTGAAGGACGAGGAGGTCCGGCGGGAGAGTACCTCCGGCGGCGCGTTTTCCGCCATCGCGGACTGCTGGTGTCACGGGGACTACGCCATCTTTGGGGCGGCGGCGGAGGGGCTGGAGGTCTCCCACCGGTACATCACGGATCTGTCGGAGCTGGGAATGCTTCGCAAGTCCAAGTACACCCAGAGCCGGATCGGCACCGCCTATCAGGACGCCCGGGATTTTCTGCGGCAGGGGAAGCGGGTGCTTTTTTCCGGCACTCCCTGCCAGATTGCCGGGCTGAGGGCCTTCCTGCGGGGGGAGGACGCGGAAAACCTTTTGACCGTGGAGGTGGTCTGTGAGGGCCTCCCCAGCCCTTGGTTTATCCGGAAGCAGACGGCCTATCTGGAGGAGCGGCACGGGGGGAGGGCGGTGGAATTGGACTACCGCAACAAGGACCGGCCCAAATGGGATTTTGAGGTGACCAAGCTCACCTTTCAGGACGGACGCAGGATCTATATGGACCGGTGGGTCAACCCCTTCCACACCGTCTGGATGAAGGGGCTGATGAACCGCCCGTCCTGCGGCCGCTGTCCCTATACCGCGCAGACCGGCTTGGCGGATATCACGCTGGGGGACCTCTGGCGGGTCCACCAGCGGTGTCCCGAGCTCTACGGGGGGAACCGGGGGGCCTCGCTGGTCCTGTGCGGCACGGAAAAAGGGGCTGACGTACTGGCGGCGGCGTCCGGGGCCATGTATGGGCACAGCCTGCCCACAGATGAGGTGCTGAGCTATCAGCGGCGCCTGACGGGGCCGGCGCAGGAGAGCCCCCGGCGGGAGGCGTTTATGGCGGATCTGCGCGGGATGGACTTTCAAACCCTGTGCAGGCGGTGGGCCGGGCCGGTCTCCCCGCGCCTCCTGTGGTCCAAGTATGTCTGGGGGAATCGGCAGAAGGTGTTTGTCTGGAATTTGAAGCGCCGCCTCTGGCGGCGGGGGAGGTAAACGGTATGGACTATTACGTGGCGGAGAGCATCCGTCAGACACAGCGGGTTTTCCCCATGCAGGGGCGCGCCGATTTCTTTCGCTATGATATGAACGAGAACATAGACGGGCTCCCGGAGGACTTTGTCGCGGAGGTTTTGCGCGAGGTGACGCCGGCGTTTTTGGCCACGTATCCGGAGCCGGACCGCTTTTTGCGCAAATATGCCGCCTTCCTGGGGGTTCAGCATGAGAATGTGCTGGCGAGCAATGGGTCGGATATGGCGATCCGCTATCTGCTGGAGACCTTCGGGGAGCCGGGGAAGGAGGTTGTCACGGTCTCGCCCACCTTTGAGATGTATCGGGTCAACTGCTCCATTCTCGGGCTGAGACACAGGCCGGTGGCGTACACGCCCGCGCTCACCATGGACGCGGGGAGGATCTGCGAGGCCATCACAGGGGATACCCGGGTGGTGGTGCTCCTGCACCCCAACAGCCCCGTCGGCAATATCTACACCGAGGATGATTTGGAGAGCGTCGCCTCCTGCGCAAGGAGGGCCGGCGCGGTGGTTATTTTGGATGAGGCGTACCACTATTTTTATCCCCACAGCTTCCTGAAGCGCGCGCTGGAGTGGGACAATGTGGTCGTTTTGCGCACCTTCTCCAAGCTCTTTGCCCTTGCGGCCTGCCGCCTCGGGGTGATGATCGGCCATCCGAAGCTGATCTCCTACGTCAGAAATGGCAAGCTGACCTTCGATGTCAACTCCCTTGCGCTGCTGTTCGGCGAGCGGATTTTGGATCACCCGGAGCTGATAGAGGCGATGGTGCAGGCGGAGGCGGAGGGGCGCCGGTACACCTTGCAGGTCCTGCGGGAAAAGGGGTATACCTGCATAGACGGCAGGGGGAACTATATCTTGGTTCAGACGAGGCATGACGCGCAGGAGGTGGCCGAAGGGCTGGAGCGGGAGAGGCGCGTGCTGGTGCACCCCTACGGGTCCCCGCCCCTGCGGGCGTACATCCGGGTGTCCACCGGGTCAAAGCGCGCCATGGAGCCCTTCCTCCAGGCCTTTTTGGACATAGACGGCCAGTGAGGCGGAGGGCGGCGAAATGATAAAGGTGATTACCTACGGCACCTATGATCTCCTGCACCATGGCCACCGGCGCCTGCTGGAGCGGGCCAGGGCGCTGGGGGACTATCTGATTGTGGGCGTTACCGCCGACGGCTTCGACCGGGCACGGGGCAAGCTCAATGTGCAGCAGTCCCTTCTGGAGCGGATCGCTGCCGTCCGGGCCACCGGTCTGGCGGATGAGATCATTGTGGAGGAGTACGAGGGGCAGAAGATTGACGATATTCGCCGGTATGGCGTGCAGATCTTTACCGTCGGCTCGGACTGGATGGGGAAGTTTGACTATCTGCGGGAGTACTGCGAGGTCATCTACCTGCCCCGCACAGAGGGGATTTCCAGCTCCGCCCTGCGCACGGAGAGGCGGATGGTCCGCCTGGGACTGGTGGGGGAGGGACGGGTCCTCTCCAAGTACAAGCGGGAGTGCGCCTTTGTCAATGGGCTGCAGGCGGCGGGAATCTGTACGCCGGGCGGGCAGGCGGAGCTGTCGGGGGAGGAGGACATCCTTGTGACAGACCGCTATGAGGAGCTGCTGGAGCAGGTGGACGCGGTCTACATCGTCTCCCACCCCTCCCGGCATTTTCAGCAGGTGGAGGCGGCGCTTCGCCGGGGGCGGCACGTGCTCTGTGAGTCGCCGGTTGTGCTGCGGGAGGCGGAGTACCGCGCGCTGTCCCGGCTGGCGGAGGAGCGGGGCCTGGTCCTGATGGACGCCATCAAGACGGCCTACGCCACGGCCTACTATCGGCTGCTCCTCCTGCTCAAAAGCGGCTGCATCGGGGAGATTGTCTCCGTTGACGTCACATGCACCAGCCTGAAGGTGACGCCGGACCACAGGCCCCGCGGGGAGGTGTGGAACAGCATCTGTGCCTGGGGGCCGGTGGCGATGCTGCCCGTGTTTCAGCTCCTAAGCACGGACTATCTGGACTGCTCCATGACCTCCTGCCTGATTGATGAGGCGGCCCGGTTTGATATTTATACCAAGATCGACTTCCTGTATCCCCATGCCACGGCCTCCGTTAAGGTGGGGAAGGGCATAAAGTCGGAGGGCGAGCTGATCATTTCCGGGACGAAGGGGTATATTTACGTCCCCGCTCCCTGGTGGAAAACGGACTATTTTGAGATCCGCTATGAGAATCCGGCGGAAAATCGCCGCTGCTTTTATCCGCTGGAGGGGGAGGGCATCCGCTATGAGCTGGTCAGCTTTGTCAGGTCCATTGAGCGGGGAGCCTCCGACTCTTATATTGATCAGGCGGTGACCGCCGGGATTACGAGGGTGGTGGAGGCCTTTTACAGCGGGGAGAAGCTCCGCCGGATATGCCTGAAGAGTGTCCCGTGCCGTCAGGAGGCTTAGGTGCCTCCCTGTTGAGACACCGGCCGCGATAATAGGGAGACAGCCGCCTGTGCCGAAGGGCACAGGCGGCTGTCTTTCCGCGGGGCGGGCTTTGGGACGGCCGCCTTCGGCGCTCATGTCTCCTCGTCGTGGGCGGCCTGGTTGAGGTGATCCTCCATCCGCTTCATGGCCTCTGTGACGGGGCCGTTGCATCCCTGTTCCTTCAGGCCTTGCAGACAGGCCAACAGCCCGTAGCAGATCAGGGTCTGCTCCCTGCGGATTGCCCGCAGTTCCTCGTTCTGCCGTCTGCTCCGCTGGACAAACTTGAAGAACCAGAGGATCACACCGCCAATCACACCCAGCGCGGTCAGAAGCTCCGCCAGAGAAATCAGGGTGTCCGCGTTGATAATGACCTCCATGCTCAGACCTCCTCTCCGGTACAGCAGGCTGTGAATACGGCACGGCCAAAGCGGGCCGCTCTGTGTCGGGAGGGCCTATCGGATCAGGGCGCTCGATCCCGCCCTCAGAGCTCCGCGATTCCGATGATGGCCCATCCCACGCACAGCGGCGTTTGGGCGTCCAGTACCAAGGACAGCCTGATCGGGCCGCCGTCGTTGGCGCAGGGCTGGAGCAGGGCGGTGTGCTGCAGGGTCTGGGGGCCCTCTGTCAGAGGCTCCAGGGGGAAGCACAGAGGCGGTGTGTCCGTGAAGCTGCCGCAGGGCGACTGGCAAAGGTATACGGCGCCGGTTCCAGCCACCGGGGCCATGGCGCAAACACTTAATGTATAGTGGACCGCATAGGTCCTCCCTGGACTCAGGCAGATCTGGGCGGGGGCGTGTCTGTTCCAGCGGATGTCCTCCCCGGAGCGGCTCCGCGGTCTCCAGGGCAGACGGCAGCCTGGCCGCCAGGGGAGCTTCGCCCGCTGCGTGATCAAAAGCAGGGCGCTTTTTTGGCGGGGCGGCACCCTGTGGGGCACCGTGTGCGGCAGGGGGGGTCTGTGGGCGGGGGGATGGAGGGGGAGCGAGGGGAAGGAGGGGAAGGACGGGTATGACGGGGGCTTGGGGGTGGGCTCCGGATCGTGGGGCGGGGGGAGCGGCGGGGGTGCAGGGCGGGGACAGAACTCCAGCACTTGGTCCAGCTTCTTTTTCAACAGGAGCTGGTTCTCTGTCACCGCCTCCACAAGGGAGGTGATGCTTTTGTGTGCCGCCAGGATATCCCGCAGATTTGTCCCTGTGAGAGTGCCAAGGACAAATTGCAGATGCTCGCCCCCGGCGTTGAGGATATGGCTCAGGGAAAGCTCCTCCATGGCAATGCACGCGATGATCATTGTCAGAGCTTCTTCCCGGGTGATATCTGTCCCATGGGGGGGAAAGGAAGGCATAGACATGTTTGAAATCTCCATTGTGCGTCCCGGCAGAGCCGGGCTTGAGATGCGCGGCAGGGCATCCCTGCCGCTGCCCTACCCTATGACGGCGGGAGGCGTTTGGTTCCGGCTGGAACACATGAACGATGCGGCGCATAGAGTATCCTGCGTGCGGTACCGGGGAGGCACCTCCCCCACCGCACCGATATCTTCGCACAGCGACTTCACAGATCGAAAGGAGATTTTTCCGACCATGTCTCTGCCCAGTTTTCCCAAGGTTGATCCGCCTATTGAGCGTGAAAACGCGGTCAATCAGATCCTCTCCTCCATCGCTATGGAGGAACTCGGACTGAGCCATATCCTCAACGCTGAGGGTGAGAAACTGCAATATATCCTGGGCACCCTGCCCGGTCTCAGCGGCCCCTCCGCCACGGTGGGCGACGTGCTGACCGCCACCGAGAGCGTCCGCAGCATGCTGGAGACCGCCGTTCAGAACCAGCTCTTCCTGAAGGCGAAGATGCAGGGGGCGCTGGCGGCCTCTCCCATGCAGGGCCCCACCGGTCCCACCGGTCCCACCGGCGCTACCGGCCCCGCCGGCGGTCCTGTGGGCGCCACCGGTCCTGCCGGTCCCACCGGGGCCACCGGAGCTACAGGGGCTACCGGCCCTGCCGGTCCGGAGGGTCCCCAGGGGGCTGACGGCGCTACCGGCGCCACGGGCGCCACCGGCGCTACCGGGGCCACTGGCCCCACCGGCGCTACCGGTCCCGCCGGACTCCCCGTCACTGCCACCTCCGCCTATTTGGCAAGCATCAGCGGCCAGACCATCAGTGTGTTGGCAGATGGCGCTGTCATCCCCATGAGTGAGGTCATGCGGAAGTCCCCGGATATCAAGAGTACCCCGACCGGCACGCAGCTCACGGTGAATACCCCGGGACGCTACCTGATCTCCTACAATGTCAACACCAGCGTGCCCTCCAACGCCGGCACACGTCTGATGATCAACGGCAAGGCCGACCCGGCCTCCGTCATAGCGCCATCCATCGCGGTGCCACCCACGGTGCTAAAGAGTCATTTTTCCGCGGAGATCATTGTGGATCTGACCGCCGGGTCCACCGTATCCCTCCAGATGTTTGGCCCTCTCGCCAATATCACCCTGCTGCCCGGCTCCGGCGGCGCGAACCTGTCCGTCATCCGTCTGAGCTGAGAGGAGGGATAGTATGCCGATGCCAACATTCCCTCAGATTGACCCCCCGCTGACCCGAGAGGGCAGCATCAACGGGATCATCTCCTCCATCGCCGCTGAGGAGCTCAGCCTGAGCCATATCCTCAACACCCAGGGGGAAAAGCTGCAATACGTTCTTGGTACCCTGCCCGGCCTGGAG
>JAAWSV010000060.1 GCA_022801715.1 Oscillospiraceae bacterium | reverse complement strand
ACAACCGGTCTGCCAAAACACGCCGACAAACCGCCGCCCCCGTAGGGCGCGACGACCCCGGCGCGCCGTGTCCGTCCACCGAAACCCCTCCAACAAACCGCCGCCGCCCCGCTGTCTACTTCCGCTTCCGCGGCTTAGGCAGCGGCGTCACCGCCTCCGCCATCCCCACAATCTCCCGGCTCTGCTCCGCGTTGTCGATATCCAGGATGTAGTGCTCCTTGGCCCCCTCATAGGGGCACCCCACAGCCAGGCCATAGGCCTCCAGCCCCGCCAGCTTCTTCACATACACCGTGCTGTCACACACCGTCAGCACCGGCTTGTCGTTGACGTAGAGCATATACTCCCCGAACATCTTCCGGTACCGCAGCTCCCCCGTCCCCGCCAGCTGGCCGCAGACATACTCCATATACTCCGCTGTAGTTGCCATCTCATGCTCCTCCATAGACCGTTATTCCTACCCGTCCGCCCTCCTGCGTCACCCCCAAAATCAAGCGCCGCCGCCCCTTGGGAAAAAGCGCCTCACATCTCCCGCCGCAGCAGGTCCTCCGCCGTCTCCCGGCGCACGGCCACATAGTCCCGCTCCCCGTCGATCATCACAATAGGGGGCCGGGGGACTGCGTTATAGCAGGAGGCCATGGAGTGGTTGTAGGCCCCGGTGGTGCACACCGCCAGAATATCCCCCCGCTTCAGGGGCGGCAGGGCCACCTCCTCCTGCACCATATCCCCGCTCTCACAGCACCGGCCTGCCACGGTGTAAACCCCGTCGCTCTCCTCCCCCATGTGCTCCGCCGCCAGAACCGTGTAGGCCGAGCGGTAGAGGGCATAGCGGGGATTGTCCGTCATGCCGCCGTCGATGGACACATAGCGGCGGTAGCCGGGGATGGTTTTCACCGCCTGCACGGTGTACAGCGTCATCCCCGCGTCAGCCACAATACTCCGCCCCGGCTCCATGAGCACCATGGGCTCCGACAGGCCCAGCTCACCGCAGAGGGAGCGGACCCGCGCCGCCACCGAGGCGATCTCGGCGGCGATGTCCACATGGGGATCACTCTCCACATAGCGCACGCCGTAGCCGCCGCCCAGGTTCAGCATCTCCGCCTCATAGCCGGTCTGGGCCCTCACGTCGGCCATAAAGCGCAGCATAATGCCCGCGGTGTCGTAGAACACGGCGCTGTCAAAGACCTGGGACCCCACGTGGGCATGGAACCCCCTCAGGTCGATGTGGGGCGCGTCCAGCGCCGACAGGGTAAAGGCCATGGCCTGCCCGGTCTCAATGGACTGTCCGAACTTGCTGTCCACCTTCCCGGTGGCCACCGCCTCAAAGGTGTGGGGATCAATGCCGGGGGTCAGGCGCAGCAGCACCCGCTGCCGGAGCCCCCGCTCCCCGGCCAGCCGCTCCACGGCCCTCAGCTCCTCCGGATTGTCCAGGATGAACACCCCCACGCCGCTGTCCATGGCGTAGGCGATCTCCTCGTCGGTCTTGGCGCTGCCGTGGAAAAACACCTTCTCCATGGGGAAGCCGGCGCTCTTTGTCATGGCGATCTCCCCGGCGGAGACCACATCGGCCCCCAGCCCCTCCTCGGCCACAATCTCATAGACCCGCCGGCAGGAGAGGGCCTTACTGGCATAGAGGGGCAAGGCCCGGGAAAAGTGGGCGCTCATGCTCTCCCGATAGACCCGGCAGTTTTGGCGCAGCCGCCCCTCGTCCATCAGATAGAGCGGCGTACCGTACTGCCGGGCCAGCTCCCCGGCGTCCCGCCCGGCAAAGCGCAGCCGGCCAGCGGCGGCGGTAATGTTGTCACAGATCATAAGGGCTACCCCATTTCTTCATTTCTTTCAGGAAGCGCCGCGCCCGAAACTTCAATGCCCGACCGAGCCTCCGGCGGCGGCAGCTCCATGGATTTGGGCCCCATTGTAACACGGTTTGCGCCGCAGGGGAATAACCATCTTGTCCAAAACCGGAATTTTTTTGAGACAAGCCGCCCCGAAGGGCACAGCCCGCCGGCCAGGAGCGTAATCCTATGAAATTCCGAGAATAATTTGGATTTTTCTCTTGACTTTTTCTTGGTGTCCTGCTACAATAATTTTTGCTGTTGAGCAACGAAGCTGTGCAGAGGTGGCTGAGCTGGTCGAAGGCGCACGATTGGAAATCGTGTAACGTGTTAAAAGCGTTCAAGGGTTCGAATCCCTTCCTCTGCGCCAAAGGACAGGACACGCATTGCGTGTCCTGTCCTTTTTTGCAGAGGAAGGGTCGTTTTGGCCCCTCGACGGGGCCCGAAACGGTCGCTGCGGCGGGTTGATTGAACGCGAAAGGAACCATGGTTCCTTTCACACTATCCTCCTTACTGCCAGCGAGAGTCTTCCATAAGGCCCCTGCCAAAAAGCCCCATCCTACCCCTTGCATCTCATCTGAAAATCCGCTATAATACGCTATCATGTCTACCCCCCGGCGACAGAGCCCCCTCACAGGGACCCTTCTCCGGCAGAAAGGAGCCCTATGAAATTCTCCATTGTCAGCGACAGCTCCTGCGATATCCCCCCGGAGCTTATCCAGCGCTGGGGCATCCACATCGTCCCCTTCTACGTCTCCTTTGACGGCGAGACCTACCGCCGGGAGGGGCGGGACATCTCCGCAGAGGAGTTCTATCAGACCCTGGTGGATCGCCCTGGCTGTTACCCCAAGACCTCCATGCCCACCCTGTACGACTACGGCGCGGCCTTCTCCGGCCCGGTGAAGAAGGGCCTGCCGGTGCTGTGCCTCTGCCTCAATGCGGCCTTCTCCGGCGCCTGTCAGACCGCTGCCAACGCCGCCGCGCTGATGCAGGAGGAGTTCCCCGGCTCAAAGATCCACGTGATGGACTCCCAGCTGGTCACCGTGCTCCAGGGCCTCCTGGTCCACCAAGCGGTGCGGCTGCGGGACCAGAACCTGACGCTGGAGGAGGCCGTCCCCCGCCTGGAGGCCCTGCGGGAGACCGGGCGCATCTTCTTCACCACCAACGACCTGGACTACCTCAGCCACGGCGGGCGCATCGGCAAGGCCGCCGCCGCCACCGGCACGGTGCTCCAGCTCAAGCCCATGATCGAGTACCGGGACTGCGGCCTCCACAGCGCGGGACTGGTCCGGGGGCGGAAGAAGTCCCTCCAGCGCTGTCTGGAGCTCTTCCGGGAGTACGTGGAGCGGGAACACATAGACCTGAGCGACTACACCGTCACCACCGGCTACGGCTACGACCACGCGGAGTACGCCGCCTTCAACGAGCAGGCCGCGGCGCTGCTGAGGGACTTGGGACACACCTGGGAGCGGATGGGGGACTTCCACATCAGCGTGACCATCGGCGTCCACACCGGTCCCCACCCCATTGGAATCGGCCTTCTCCGGAGGGCATAGAAGCGCGAGTGTTGAGCGGGTCCTCCCGCTCCGAAGGAATCAACTATGAGTGAACTATTTGAAAAATCCATCCGAACCTTAGAGCTGCCCGCGGTGCTGGAGCTATTGGCGGCGCAGGCCGTCAGCGACGAGGCCAGGGACCGCTGCCGGAAGCTGCGGCCGGAGACCGAGCTGGCGGAGGTCCTCCTCCTTCAGGACCAGACCGAGGCCGCCAAGTCCATGGCCGCTCTCCACGGCAGCCCCAACTTCGCCGGGCTCAAGCGGGTGGCGGACCCCTTGGCCCGGGCGGACCACGGCGGCGTGCTGAACACCCGGGAGCTGCTGCTCATCGCCGGCATGCTCCGCTGCGCCCGCCGGGTCCGGGAGTATTTTAACGACGATGCCAATACCAGCACCGCCATCGACCACCTGTTCCGCTGTCTCCACGGCAACAAGTTCCTGGAGGAGAAGATCTTTACCTCCATCCTGGACGAGGACGAGATTGCCGACAGCGCCAGTCCGGAGCTGGCGGATATCCGCCGGCACAAGCGGGCGGCGGCGGCCAAGGGCCGCCAGATCCTCCAGCGGATCATCTCCTCCGCCTCCTACAGCCGGGTGTTGCAGGAGGCCATCATCACCATGCGGGGCGGCCGCTTCGTGGTGCCGGTGAAGGCCGAGCACCGGGGGGACCTGCCCGGCCTGGTCCATGACACCTCCTCCTCCGGGGCCACGCTGTTTGTGGAGCCCATGGGCGTGGTGCAGGCCAACAACGAGCTGAAGGAGCTGGAGGCCAAGGAGGAGAAGGAGATCCACCGGATACTCAGCGCCCTCAGCGCCGAGGCCGCCAAGTACCAGAACGACATCCTCTGTGACTACGACGCCCTGGTCCACTTAGACGTGCTCTTCGCCAAGGCCCAGCTGAGCTACAAGCTGGACGCCTCCCGGCCGGAGGTCCGCCAGAGCGGCAGCATGGAGCTGCGCCGGGCCCGCCACCCCCTCCTGGACAGCGCCCGGGCGGTGCCCATCGACATCGGGTTAGGCGGCCGGTTTGACACCTTGGTGATCACCGGCCCCAACACCGGCGGCAAGACGGTGACCCTCAAGACCCTGGGCCTGCTTACCCTGATGGCCCAGTGCGGCCTCCAGATCCCCGCCGCCGCGGGCAGCGCCGTCAGCGTTTATGAGCGGGTGCTCTCGGACATCGGCGACGAGCAGAGCATCGAGCAGAGCCTGTCCACCTTCTCGGCACACATGACCAACATCGTCCGTATACTGAAGGAGGCGGACCGCCGGACCTTGGTGCTCTTCGACGAGCTGGGGGCCGGCACGGACCCGGTGGAGGGGGCGGCGCTGGCCATTGCCATCATCACCCACGCCCGTGCCGCCGGGGCCCGTATCGCCGCCACCACCCACTACGCGGAGCTGAAGACCTTCGCCATGACCACCCAGGGCGTGGAGAACGCCTCCTGCGAGTTTGACGTGGAGACCCTGCGCCCCACCTACAAGCTCCTCATCGGTATCCCCGGCAAGTCCAACGCCTTTGCCATCTCCCAGCGCCTCGGCTTGGACGAGGCGGTGATCGAGACCGCCCGCCAGCAGATGGACAGCGAGTCCGTCCGCTTCGAGGAGGTACTGACCCAGCTGGAGCAGAAGCGCCAGCGCCTGGAGCACGACCAGGACGAGGCGGAGCGCCTGCGCACCCAGAGGGAGGAGGACGCCCGCCGGGCCCGGGAGTTCCGGGAGCAGATGGAGCGGGCCAGGGAGAACGCCCGCAGCAAGGGGGAGGCGGAGGCCCGGCGCATCATCCGGGAGGCCCGGGAGAGCGCCGACGCCATCTTCGCCGAGCTGGACGCCCTGCGGAAGCAGCAGCGGGGACAGGACTGGCAGGGCGTCAACGACGCCCGGGCCGCCATCCGCGGCGAGCTGAACGCCATGGAGGACAGCCTCCATGTGGAACTGCCCCCGGAGCCCATCCCCGCCCCCAGCCGTCCCATCCAGAAGGGGGACATTGTGGAGCTCCCCGGCGCCAAGAAGCGGGCCACCGTCCTCTCCGTGGACGGCAGCAAGCTCCTCCTCCAGGCGGGGAGCATGAAGATGACCATCAAGGCCGACGGTGTCCGCCTCGTGGAGGAGGCCGAGGCCGCCCTGGAGCGGCAGGCCAAGCAGCAGATGGTCCGTGTACAGGCCCACAGCCGCGCCGCCGCCGCCAAAAACGAGATCGACATAAGGGGCATGATGACCGACGAGGCCGAGGCCGTGGTAAACCAGTTTATAGACACCGCCCAAATGGGTAAACTAAACACCGTGAGCATCATCCACGGCAAGGGTACCGGCGCCCTGCGCAAGGGCGTCCACCAGATCCTCCGCCGCCACAGCGCGGTAAAATCCTTCCGCCTGGGCCGCTACGGCGAGGGGGAGGACGGCGTCACCATTGTAGAGCTGCGCTGACTCCTCCGGCAGGTCCTATAACGTGGCGGACTTGACAGCGAATTATACCAAAAAGTCAGATGTCGCACCATGAGGCCGGCAAAAAACGGTGAAAATGGCAGACATTTGGCCGTACATCGTGGACACCTGAAAAATAATCTGTCCGCCGGGCAAACGCAGAAATGGTAGAACAAACGGTGGAATATGGGGCCATATAGGGCCTGAATCCTTTGCAAATTGTAGGTTTTGCTGGAAATAATCCCAACGGCGAATGGAAAAACGTTGAAGTTTATGCAAATTCCTTATTGACGGCAGAACACAAATTTGATATCTTTAGTATAAACTTTATTGTGTTGAAGGAGAATTGTCTATGTATACGCAGGAAGTCACCATTCACAGCGAAGTCGGCTTGCAGGCGCGTCCTGCCACATTCTTCATTCGCAAGGCAAACGAGTTTAAGAGCGGCATCTGGGTTGAGAAGGACGAGCGACGAGTGAACGCCAAGAGCCTTTTGGGCGTTTTGTCGCTGGGCATCGTGAAGGGGACCACCATCACCCTGATCGCGGACGGCAGCGACGAGAAGGAGGCCGTGGAGGCTCTGGCGGAGCTGATCAACAACGGGTTCGGTGAGTAAGACTTGGGCGATACGGAGATTGTGATACTGTAGGCAGGCGGTTTCGGAGGGCGAAAACAGAGCCCTGTGGAGCCGCCTACTTATTTTATTGCTCGTTTGAAATCTGCGGATTTCAAACGAAGGGGGTTGCGCTGCGCTCTGCGCCTTGGACATTGCCCCGCGGAGGCAATGTCCTGCGACGCTCGCTTCGCGAGAAGTATTTTTGCCGAAAACGCGGTTTCCGGCAAAAATAATTTTATTTTATTTCGCGCCTGCGGGCACCGCAGCGTTAAGAAAATGCCGCAGCGTTAAAAAAATGTGCCAGTGGCACATTTTTAGCGTAGGCCCCGCCAACTGTGTTGGCGGGGTGGCACCTCGGTAGAACGGAGGACGGAGGATGGAAAGGGGGAGGGTACTATGACACGGGGGGAGCTTTTGGAGAAGGCGAACAGCCTGCCGCTGGCGCCTGGGGTCTACCTGATGAAGAACGAGAGTCACGAGGTCATCTACGTGGGGAAGGCCAAGCGGCTGAAGAACCGGGTGAGCCAGTACTTTCAGGCCGGCCACGGTCACGATCTGAAGACCCAGATGATGGTCAGCTCGGTGTACGATTTCGACACCATCATCGTCCGCACGGAGTTCGAGGCCCTGGTGCTGGAGAACTCCCTCATCAAGCAGCACATGCCCCGGTACAACATCCTCCTGAAGGACGGAAAGGGCTACCCCTTCGTGCGCCTGAACCGTCAGCGGTACCCCAAGTTCTCCCTGTGCCACAAGCGGGAGAACGACGGGGCCCGCTACTTCGGCCCCTTTGGCGGCCGGTACGAGACCCGCAGCGCCATCGACGCCCTCCTCACCGCTCTGAAACTGCCCGCCTGCAACCGGCAGTTCCCGAGGGACATCGGCAGGGAGCGCCCCTGCCTCAACCACCACATGGGCCGGTGCGACGGCTTCTGCCGGGGGGTGCCCGACGAGGCGGAGTACCGGCGGCGGATCGAGCAGGTGGTGCTCCTCCTCACCGGAAAGCTGGGCGAAGTCACCGCGGACTTGGAGGCGGAGATGGCCCAGGCCGCCGAGGAGCTGCACTTCGAGCGGGCGGCGGAGCTCCGGGACCGGATTCGCGCCATCGAGATCCTGAGCAAGCGCCAGCAGGTCATTGCGGCCCACTGCGCGGACACGGACCTGTGGGGCCTCTACCGGGGGGGACGCTGCTGCTACGCCATTTTGCACTACGAGCAGGGCCAGCTCATCTACCGGGAGACCCGTGTGTTTGCCGCCCCGGCCAACGAGGAGGAGGCGGAGATGCTGGCCGCCCTGCTCCTCCAGTACTACGGCGAGCGCACCGCCCTGCCCCGTGAGATCCTCCTCCCCTGTGAGATCGAGGACTTGGACTCCCTCGCCCAGCTCCTCACCGAGGCCTCGGGCCACAAGGTCCGCCTGGCGGTCCCCCAGCGGGGGGAGAAGGCGGAGCTGATGGCCATGGCCGCCCAGAACGCCCGGGAGGAGGCGGAGCGCCAGACCACCAGAGAGGAGCGGGAGGACCGGACACTGGTGCTCCTCACCAGGATGCTGGGCCTCCCCGAGGCGCCCCGGCGGATGGAGGCCTACGACATCTCCAACACCGGCGGCAGCGACATCGTGGCCTCCATGACCGTGTTCCACGGCTCCCGCCCCGCCAAGAGCCAGTACCGCCGCTTCAAGATCAAGGCGGTGGAGAACCACCCCGACGACTACCGGTCCATGGAGGAGGTCCTCACCCGCCGTTTCCAGCGGTACGCCGACGGCGACGAGAAGTTCGCCCCCCTGCCGGATGTCCTCCTCATCGACGGCGGCGAGACCCACGCACAGGTGGCCCTCCGTGTGACGGAGCGCTTTGGCCTTGCCATCCCCATCTTCGGCATGGTGAAGGACAACCGCCACCGGACCCGTGCCCTGATGACCCCGGAGGGCCGGGAGATTGGCATCCGGCAGAACCAGGCGGTGTTCGCCCTGATCGGCCAGATCCAGGAGGAGACCCACCGCTTCGCCATCACCTACCACCACGAGAGCCACTCCCGAAGCGTGCGAAAGTCGGCCTTGGACGACATCCCCGGCCTGGGCCCGGTCCGGCGGCAGGCGCTGCTGAAGGCGTTCAAGAGCGTGAAGGCTATCCGGGAGGCGGAGGTGGAGGAGCTGGCCCAAGTGGTGCCGAGGGGTGTAGCGGAGGAGGTTTACGCGCGCTTGCGCGCGAATTAGGAGCTGCGAATTAAAAATCAGGCGTTTTGGTATCCCGCGGAGCGGGACGATTTTGAAAATGTTGGAGGGATAGGGATGGACAAGAAGGCTTTGCGGAGGCAGATTGGCGCATTGAAGAAGGCCATGACGGCAGAGGAGATTGAGCGGTACAGCGCGGAGCTCACCGAGAAGTTTTTGAAACTGCCGGCCTATCGGGAGGCCCGGTCGGTGTACGGGTATCTGCCCTATAATCAGGAGGTGCGGACGGTGCCGCTGCTGCGGCAGGCGCAGAGGGACGGGAAGCGTGTGGCGGTGCCCAAGGTCTTTGGGGAGGAGATGCGCTTTATTTGGCTGGACGACCTGAATGCCGTGGCGGAGGGGTACTGCCGCATTCCCGAGCCCCTGGCCGACGGGCCGGAGGCGGACGACCATAGGGCGCTGGTGCTGATGCCGGGGCTGGCCTTCGATCCCTCCGGCCGCCGGATGGGGTACGGCGGCGGGTTCTACGACCGGTTTTTGGCCGCGGAGCCGGAGCACCCCACCGTGGCCCTGTGCTACGGCTTCCAGATGCTGCCCTTCTTGGATACCGAGGACCACGACATCCCCGTGGATACGGTCCTCTGGAGTGACTATATGCCGGCGGAATTTCAGCTCCTGCCCTGGGAGGAGACCTACATCCCCCACATTGTTCGCTGGGCCGACGATCCCCGGATTGCCGGCAACCTGCGGGATGCCTTTCCCAGCCCCTACACCGAGGCGGACGCCGCTTGGTTCGTCCGGGACTGTATCGAGCGGGAGCCCGCCCAGCTCTGCCGGGCCATCGTCATGGACGGCGAGGCGGTGGGCTGTGTCAGCGTCCAGCCCCAGAGCGACGTGTACCGGCGCAGCGGGGAGCTGGGCTACTGGCTGGCCCGCCCCTTCTGGGGGAAGGGGATCATGACTGCCGCCGTGGGCCGGATCTGCGCCGAGGCCTTCCGCCGCTTCGACCTGCTGCGCATCTACGCCCAGCCCTACGCCCGCAACACCGGCTCCCACCGCGTTCTGGAGAAAAACGGCTTCCAGCTGGAGGGCATCCTGCGCCAGAGCGTGGTCAAAAACGGCGCCATAGAGGACACCAGCCTCTACGCCCTCCTCCGGGAGGACTGGGAAAAGAGATAACGAAAACCGTCAGGTCTTGTTTGATAAGTGTCAAACAAGACCTGACAACCATCACCCGCACCTAAAAGCGAAAAGGTCCCGCAAACCACAGGTTTGCGGGACCTTTTCCCATCCTATTCCGACCAGAGGTAGCTGCGGAGCACAGCCAGTCCCTCCTCCCGGAGGAACCCCTCCACCACCTCCGGCGCACAGGGGGAGCGTTCAAAGACCCACTGGCACCGATCCCCCTTGGGCGTCCCGGTGATGGCCTCGCAATCCGCCTCATAGGCGCTGAACACCAGCTTCTTCAGGCGCACACGCACCATGCAGGCCGCGCACATAAAGCAGGGCTCGCAGCTGGCATACAGCGTACAGTCGGAGAGATCCAACGTGCCGTGCTCCATGCAGTACTCCCGGATCAGCCCCAGCTCCGCGTGGTGGGAGGGATCGTTTCGTGTACGCACCCGATTCTCCCCCCGCCCCACGATAGCGCCGTCCTTCACCAGCACCGCGCCATAGGGCTCATTCCCCCTGGCCGCCGCATGACGGGCCAGCAGAAGGGCCTCCCGCATAAACCGCACCTCATCCGCCATAGCCGCACACCCCCCGTAAAAAATTCCTAATTCCTGACCGCCTTCGCCTTCCGCTCCTCCTTCGTCTTACAGAAGGTCTCCAGCTGGGGCACTAAAATCGCCGCCACCAGCAGCGCGGTAAAGCCGCCGTTATAGAGGCTGAACCCGCCGTGGATCGGCGGAATGGAGGTCACCAGGCAGTAGTGCATGGCCCCGGCCAGCAGTCCCGCCCACCAGCCGTAGATCCCGGTGATGGGACAGAGGCCGCTGGCATAGCACATACCCACCATGATAGCCTGCGCGTTCATGGGGAAGGGTCCCCCCATCAGCACCGCCACTGTGGAGGTGAGCATGTACCCGACCATCACCGGCCACACATTTCCCGGATGGCTCCCGGCGGAGCCGAAGCACACCATGCAGAACACGATGCCCATGGTCACACCGTTAAACCCTGTGAGGGGGCTCCCCTGGAGCAGATTCACCAAGATGTAGTAGCATAGGATAAACAGCCCATAGACCCCTAAATTGATCATGGTGGTACCCATGCCGTACTTGGCGGTAAAGTCCGCCTTGTGCCCGCTGTCCCGGAGCAGCTCTTTGTACCCGTGGAAGGCCCCCTTCCCGGCTCTGACATTGGTCTTGCAGCCGGCGGCGATGCACAGCAGGAAGAAAATCACGCAGAAGGTCCACACCACCTCCGGCCGGCTGTCGCCCAGACTGGCGGCAATGGCCGGCACGTCGTTGCCCAGAGTCTTGTACAGCACCGCCACCGCGAACAGGCCCAGCAGCACGCCGGGGAAGGCGGCAGAGTACAAATCGTACCCCTTGTGGACATTGGGGGAGTGGGCCGCCAGCGCCGGCGTGAGGAAGCCGATCAGCCCGCAGACCACCACCATCAGCACCACGCCGGTGGCCGTGACTCCCGTCACCTCCTCGGTGCCGGGGTAGCGGAGCAGCAGCTCACTGGCCAGCGGGCACAGGGCCGTGGCGAACATGGCCAAGTCCACGAACTCCGCAAAGGGCTTGCGCCGCACTGCCGCCTGTAGGAACACGCCCAGGAAGAAGGGCCAGATGTTCACGATATTGATCCCCCAGGAGGAGAACCCCACCGTGAGGAACCAAGCGGCGATGGTGCTGCCCTTCACCGTGGTGCCGGGCAGGAAGGTGAGCCCCGCGCAGACCGCCCCCACCAGTCCCATGTTGAGGAAGGTGCCGGGGATGTTCCCCAGAAGGAAGTAGTCCTTGGTCAGCTGGGCCGGGGAGAGGAGGATCTGCTGCAGCCCCGCGAAGGCCGACCCCTCCTCCGGCAGGACGAGCCCGGTAATCAGCGCCGCGCCGAAGAAGGCGATGGCACAGGAGAGCAGAAACAGACGAATTTGCTGGCCGCCGTCGCGGCTTGTCCTAGTCATTTTCGCCCTCCGCTCAGCTGTTGGCACGCTTGGCGGCCTCCACCACGTGGCCGATGAGCACGGAGGTGGTGACGGCACCCACGCCGCCGGGGACGGGGGTGATGGCCTCCACAATGGGCTCCACCTCGTCGAACACCGCGTCGCCGGCGATGCCGCCCTTCTCCTCGTCCCAGTTGATGGACACGTCGATGACGATCTGGCCGGGCTTCACGTACTCCTTGGTCAGGCTCTTGAGCACGCCGGCGGCGCTGATCAGGATGTCCGCCTCCCGTGTGACGGAGGGCACGTCCTTGGTCCGGGTGTGGCAGGTGGTGACGGTGGCGTTCTTGCCCATGAGCATCATGCCAAGGGGCTTGCCCACCACCAGGCTGCGCCCGATGACCACCGCCTTCTTGCCGGTGAGGTCGATACCGTAGTGGGCCAGAATCTCCATGCAGGCGGAGGGGGTGCAGGGGGCGAAGCCCAGGGTCTTGCCCATAAACACACCGGCGTTGGAGAGGTCGGTCATGCCGTCCACATCCTTCCGGGGATCTAAACGGTTGCAGATCTCGTCCTGATCCGCCTTCAGATGCTTGGGCAGGGGCCGGAACATGAGCACGCCGTGGATCTTGTCGTTGGCGTTGATCTCGTCGATGACCTTGAGGAGCTCCTCCTTGCTCACATCCTCGGGCAGCAGGAACTTCTCCACCGCCACGCCCAGGGTCTCCGCCCGCTTGGTGGCGCCCTTCTCATAGCTCAGATCGTCGGGCCGCTCGCCGCAGCGGACGATAGCCAGCGTGGGCTGCACCCCCTGGGCCTTCAGGGCCTCGCAGTCAGCAATAATGCGGGCGTTGAGCTTTTCATTGACTTCCTTGCCTAATAATCTCTTAGCCATGGCTGTTGTTTCCTTTCTTCTCCATCAAGTGTAAGTAATTTTTTTGTGAGTGGTTGTGAGCAGTTATAGAATCACTGCATTTTTGCTGCCGCGTCCCGCGGCGGGGGATACTGCGGCGCAGTACCAAGCCTCTTTTCGCGCGTCCCCGCGCGATTTGGGGACGGGGGTTTCGCCCCTGGGCGACTGGGTCTGGGGACCCTGTCCCCAGACCCAGCAGATTTTGGCAAAGTGCCAAAATCTGTCGCTGTGCCCGAGCCGCATAGCGGCGAGGAAATG
>JAAWSV010000059.1 GCA_022801715.1 Oscillospiraceae bacterium | reverse complement strand
CCGGAGCGGCTATGCCGCTCCGGTTTTTGTGTTCTATATTATAATAGTATCCCTCGCAAAAACAGGCAGGGTTGGGCTTCGGTAATTCCTAATTCCGCTAAGCTCTTCCCTGCGTCACCTCCCGGATTGTCTTGAGCAGCAGAGGAATATCAATCGGTTTCCCGAGGTGTGCGTCCATCCCGCACTCCATGGACCGCTGCACGTCGCTTAAAAAGCAGTTGGCCGACAGCGCAATAATGGGAATCCCCGCCAAGGCGCTGTTGGAGAGATGGCGAATCTCGCGGGCGGCCTCCCAGCCGTCCATCACCGGCATCTGGATATCCATCAGAATAAGGTCGTACTCCCCCACAGCGGAGGCACTGATCTTCTCCACGGCAATCTGGCCGTTGACGGCGGTGTCGATGGTAAAGCCCAAGTCCGACAGCAGCTCCGTCTCGATCTCCAAATTCAGCGCGTTGTCCTCCACCAGAAGGATTTTCTGGGGCTGCAGGGATTCCCCCGGCAGGTCCGTGCCGGTCTTGGCCGGAGTCCCCTGGGGCCGGAGGAACAGCGTCGCCGTGAAGGTGCTCCCCACGCCCACGGCGCTCTGCACGTCGATGGTGCCGCCCATCTTGTCCACAATGCTCTTGGCGATGGTAAGGCCCAGACCGATACCGTGGACGCCGGAGAGGGTGGTGTTCTTCTCCCGTGTGAAGGGCTCAAAGATGCTGGCGCGGAACTCCTCGCTGATGCCCACGCCGGTGTCCGCCACCGTGAGCTGATAGCGGCGCAGCTTTCCGGGGAGCTCCTCCCCCTCGCTGAGGGACATGGTCACGGTGCCGCCATGCTTGGTGTAGGTGATGGCGTTATTGACAAGGTACATCACCAGCTGGGAGAGCTTCTCCTCGTCGCCGTAGATGCCGGAGTGGAGCAGGTTTTCGTGGCAGAAGGTGAAGTGGAGCCCCTTCTCCTCCGCTTGGGGCAGCAGAAAGTCATAGACCTCCTGCATGAGCTGGCAGAGGTCGCAGGGCGTCTCTGTGGTGGAGGCGTTCTCCCGGGTCTCCTCATAGGCCAGCTCCAGCACATGGTTGATCTGGTCCAGAAGCTGGCGGGTGGAGTCCTCCACCCGGTTCAGATACTCCGTTACCGCCGCCGGATCGTTCAGATTCCGCCGGGCCAGCGCCGTGAAGCCGGAGATGGCGTTGAGGGGGGTGCGCATGTCATGGGACATGTTGGAGAGGAAGGTGTTCTTGGCTGTGATGGCCAGCTTGGCATTCTCCAGAGCCTCGGTGAGGACCTGTGTCTGCTCCATCTCCCGGCGCAGCTCCTCGTCCACCCGGCGGTAGCCCATGACGATCTGGGAGGCGTGGTCCCGGTGGCCCACGCGGACAAGGCGCAGCTGCAGATATTGGATCTCGTCGTCTACCACCACCCGGTAGTTGACGTAGTAGGTGCTGCTCTCACTGAGCTTTTCCCGGATATAGTCCGGTGTGGTCACACGGGCCACCAAGGCCCGGTCCTCCGGGTGGACCCAGCGGTCTACATAGGCGGCCACGTACCACGCGAAGGGCTTGCGCTGAAACCGCTCCTCAAAGAGCACCTTGGTCCGGCGGCTGAGGCGGTAGGGGAGGATCTTGTCCTTGTCCATATCGGCGTAGAGGATGGACTCATAGGTGATACTCAGCCCCTCGATGACCCGCAGGCGGCGCAGGTACTCTTGGTCGATGGTGGTGCGCTCCTGGTCGTAGCGGGCGATGATGCTCCGGAGCTTCTCCTCCTTCTCCCGGAGCAGGTTGTCCTGCTCCTGCCGCTGGCGGCTGCGCTTCTCCGTGGCGTCGCCTAAAAAGACGTAGAACACCCCGCCTATAGAGGGACTGTGGAGATAGTGGCCGTAGTCCTCGATCCAGCGCGTTTCTCCGGTTTTGGTGACTATGCGGTATTCCACGTAGTCAAGATCGTATTGGCTCTCCGTGACCTGGCGCCAGATGGTTCGCTCCACGGATTCCAGGTCCTCGTGAAAGACCAGCCCGCGGAAGGAGTTTTTTGTGTGGGCGCGGAACTCCTCCATGTTGTCACAGCAGAAGAGACGCAGCAGGGCGCGGTTGGCGTGGATGATCTCCTCGTCGCCCTCCGCCCGGTAGATCAGGAAGCCTCCGGGCATCTCGTCGATGAACCGGGTGATCTCCTTGGCGGTCTGCCGCTCCTGTTCCGACAGGCTGTCGCTGCCGCTCCTCAGGGCGCCTAACAGTTTCAAAATGTGCTCCATCCATGCGGTGTCCCGGTCCTGTCCCTTCATAAGCGACTTTCCTTCCTGATAGGATGCGAGTTCTTCGCGGCTTTTCTCTATTCTATCAGAATGCCGCCCATCCCGCAACGGTTTTTTTCCCAATTGCCGCCGTGGCGGTTTGGGGGCCTCCTTAATAAAAACTTTAGAATAACTTAATTCCTTGGCATATTGTCTTTCCGTCCGCCCTGCGGTATACTACCCTGTAGTAATTTAGATGACAAGGCCCGCCGCCGGTTTTTCCGGTCTGGCGGCGGGCGGGAAGGGGGCGGGAAATTTGGACAAGCACCACAGGGAGCTGACCGAGAGGCAGCAGCGGCGGCTGGCGGGCCTCTCCTTTGCCGCCTTCCTCCTCCTGTCCCTTCTGGCGGCCTGGGTGATCGGCCGGCCCATGATCCGCCTGGTGCGGACGCCGGAGCTCTTCCGCGCCTGGGTGGACGCCCACGGGCTGTGGGGGCGGCTGCTGTTTGTGGGCATGGTGGTGCTCCAGGTGGTCATCGCCATCATCCCCGGCGAGCCGCTGGAGATCGGCGCGGGCTACGCCTTCGGCTTCTGGGAGGGGACGCTGCTGTGCGTCCTGGGGATTACCATCGGCAGCGTGCTGGTTTTCGCCTTGGTGCGGCGGTTTGGGGTGCGTCTGGTGGAGGTGTTCTTCCCCCAGAATAAGATCCGCTCCCTCCGTTTTTTACAGGACCATCGGCGGCGGGATCTGCTGATTTTCCTTGTGATGTTTATCCCCGGTACGCCCAAGGACCTGCTGTCCTACTTTGTGGGGCTGACGGAGATCCGCTTCTCCCGCTGGGTCTGGATCGCCATGCTGGCCCGGATCCCCTCCATCGTGACCTCCACCGCCGGCGGGGCCGCCGTGGGGGAGAGGCGGTATCTGTTTGCCGCGGCGGTGTTTGGCGCCACGCTGGCCGTCAGCGGCGCAGGCGTCTGGGTGTACCGGAGACTGTGCCGCCGCCGGCAGACGCGAGGGGCGGCGGAACCCTCCGACCCGGAGGAGAAGAACGAGGGCCTCATCTGAACGCGCAGAAGCGGCAGAGCTGCAAGAGAAAACCGATAGACACTTTAATATCAAGGTCAATGCGGGAGGTCGCTATGAATACAGAAATGGATTTGCTCAAAATTGCAGTTCAGACTGTGGCAGATAAGGGTATTTGCTTTGGTGCTCCCATGGATGCAAGCCAAGTTCGTACTTGGGAGTGCCAGCATACTGTAAAGCTGCCGGAGGACTACTTTTCATTTTTAACAGAAGTAGGTGATGGCGGTGTCATTGGGCCCATCACTATGGACTGTAATACGTTGGTTTCCTTCCGGACATATGAAGAAAATGGCTATTCTTTCGCCGGTGTTGAGAGACCGTTTTCATTGCAGAAAAGCTGGATGCCTGACTGGGGGGATACCATTGAGGACGCGCCTGACGACGAGGGTAAGCTGGAGAAGCTGATGGACAAGCGGTGGGCAATGATCCGCCGGGATGGAAATATCACCCTGATGGAAGATAAAACAGACAACTATCAGCGCTGGTTTCTTGTTGTCACCGGGCCTTGCCGGGGCGAGGTCTGGATGGAGAGCGAGTTTGGGGTTCTGCGCTATCCGGGCTGTACGTTTTCCAAATGGCTGCGGCTGCTCTTAGAGGGAAAGTGGGACGCCTATGCCTCGGAGAGGGCCAAAGAAGAGAATAAGGAACGGGAGAGCCATGTTTCTCCTCGGGAGCGTTGTTTGGCGTATTTGAAGAAAGAAAAATATCACCCAAAGCCTGTGGCGGCTTTAGATGAAGTACGAGAATTTGAGGCCCAGCACGGCATCGTGCTGCCGGAGGATTATATTGAGTTTGTTACCACGGTTGCCAACGGCAGCCGGCCCCCCAGAAGCTATTTCCACAAGCTCTATACGATGGAAGAAGCCGGCAGCTTGGGAAATCTAAGCCGACCATTTTGTTTTCAAACAATGGAGCAGCTTCGGGAAGCAGTTGTTAGGCAAGATGGGGAATTTCACCTATATGGGATACATTTGCGCTGGAGCACTGTGGAGAAGTATTTAGATGGGAGGATTCCGGCAGAGGATAGTTTATGGGTTCCTCCCATGTTGGAACGGATGAACGGGTGCCTGCCTTTGTGGTTATCGGTCAAAACACAAGATAGAAGTACGGCATTTTTGATTTTGAATGGAGAGTTTCGGGGACAAATCTGGTCTGCGAGATTACGGCAGGGGATACACCCCCATGTGGACCACAGAATGGAAAACGGGGATAGAGTGAATGTGATGAATTTCCTTGAGAAGATTGCCATAGGCGCGTATTAGTGAATATCGCCCACAGCCCCATTTCGCCCCCTTGTTCTTGTGGACGATGTTTTGACAAACCAAAGCCCCCCGCGCTTGGCGCGGGGGGCTTCTACTATGAGAAAATGGACGAATGAACCACACATGATGGTATAAAATAATGGGCGAAAAAGGGGAAAAAATGGCGAAAAAAGGGCGAATAACGCGGTTTTTCAGGGGGTGCGTTGCATCGGAAAAGACAACGGATGGCATAGGGAACGGCTCAGCCCTGCTGGGAGAGGACCTCCCGGAAGTCCTTCAGATTTTCCTCCAGCAGCTTGGGGGTGTCTAAACCGTAGGGGCACTTGCCGGAGCACTGGCCGCAGTGGAGGCACTCCTCGATTTTGGCCATCTTCTCCTGCCACTCCGCTGTCAGCCAGGCTGCCGCCGGGGCCCGGCGGAGCATCAGGGACATCCGGGCGCACTGGTTGATCTCGATCCCCTGGGGGCAGGGCATACAGTACCCGCAGCCCCGGCAGAACTCACCGGAGAGCTCGGCGCGGTCCTTGTCGATGGTGGCCTGCCGCTCCGCCGTCAGGGCCGGGGTCTCCCGGACGCAGGCGAGGAACTGGTCCAGCTCCCAGCGGTGCTGGACGCCCCAGATGGGCACCGCGTTGGGCACCGTGTCCATGTAGGCGGCGGCGGTGAGGCCGTCCCGGATCAGACCGCCGGCCAGGGCCTTCATGGCGATAAAGCCCATGCCCGCCCTGGCGCAGCCCTCCACCAGGGAGAGCTCCTGCGGGCCGGAGAGGTAGCTGAAGGGGAATTGCAGGGTGGCGTATAGCCCGGAGTCGATGGCCTCCTGGGCCACGGCCAAGCGGTGGTTGGTGATAGAGATGTGGCGGATCTTCCCCTGACGCCTGGCCTCCAAGGCCGCATCGTAGAGGCCGTCGGCCCCGCCGGGCTTGGGGCAGAAGGCGGGATTGTGGAATTGATAGATGTCTATGTAATCCGTGCCCAGGGTTTTGAGGCTGGTCTCAAGGTCTTTCCAGAAGGCGTCGGCAGTCTGGGCGCCGGTCTTGGTGGCCAGGACGATCTGGCGGCGCATACCGGCGAAGGCGTAGCCCACCTTCTCCTCGCTGTCGGAGTAGGCCCGGGCGGTGTCAAAGAAGTTGATGCCGCCGTCGAAGGCGGCGCGGAGCAGGGAGGCCGCCTCCTCCCTGGTGACCCGCTGGATGGGCAGGCAGCCGAAGCCGTTCTTCTCGATGGTGAGGCCGGTGGAGCCTAAGGTGATCTGGCGCATAGGGTGTCCTCCTTTTCATAGTGGGTGGGAAATGGGGGGCGCCCCCGGCGCCGGCCGGGGGCGGTATAGCGGGGTCAGGACCCCATGGCGGCGGCGGACTCGTCCAGCTTGGCGATGAGGGCGCGGAGCTTCTCCGCCTTCTCCCGCTCGGCGCTGACCACGGCCTCCGGGGCCTTGGCCACAAAGGACTCGTTGGAGAGCTTCTTCTCGATGATGGCGAGGCCCTTCTCCGCCTTCTCACGCTCTCTGGCGATGCGCTGGAGCTCCTCGGCAATGTCCACCAGCTCCGCCAGGGGCATGTAGATCTTCGCGTCGTGGGTCACGTCGCAGACCAAGCCGGTCACGTCGGCGGGCTCCTCTCCCCGCACGTCGATGGAGGAGGCGCACATCAGCCGGGGCAGGTAGCCCGCGCCGGCGGCGAACTCCTCCGAACGCTTCGTGACCACAATGACAGCGGCCTTCTTGGAGGGGGGCACGTTCAGCTCCGCCCGGCGGGAGCGGATGGCCCGGATCACGTCCATCACCCGCTCGATGCCGGCCTCGGCCACGGGGAAGTTCAGTTCCTCTTGGTACTCCGGCCAGCTCTGGACCATCAGGAAGCTGTTTTCGGGGACCTCCGGGCCGTGGGGCAGGGCCTGCCAGATCTCCTCGGTGAGGAAGGGCATGAAGGGGTGGAGGAGCTTGAGCACCTGGGTGAGAACGTAGCAGAGTACCTGCTGGGCCTGCTCCTTGGCGGCCTCGTCCGTCCCCTGGAGGCGGCCCTTGGTGAACTCGATATACCAGTCACAGTAGTCGTCCCAGATGAAGTCGTAGACCTTGGCGCTGGCCACACCCAACTCGTAGGTCTCCATATTCTCCGTGACCTCCTTGACAAGGCGGTTGAGCTTGGAGAGGATCCACTTGTCCTCCCGGGTGGTCTCCGCGGGCAGGACACAGCGGTCAATGGTCAGGTTCATCATGAGGAAGCGGCTGGCGTTCCAGATCTTGTTGGCAAAGTTGCGCATGGCCTCGCACTTCTCGGCGTAGAAGCGCATGTCGTTGCCGGGGCTGTTGCCGGTGATCAGGTTGAAGCGGAGGGCGTCGGCGCCGTAACGCTCCGCCATCTCCAGCGGGTCGATGCCGTTGCCCAGGGACTTGGACATCTTCCGGCCCTTGTCGTCCCGGACCAGGCCGTGGATCAGCACCTTCTCAAAGGGGTACTTCCGCATCTGCTCGCAGCCGGAGAAGATCATCCGGGCCACCCAGAAGAAGATGATGTCGTAGCCGGTGACCAGGACGCTGGTGGGGTAGAAATAGTCCAGCTCCGGCGTCTTTTCCGGCCAGCCCAGGGTGGAGAAGGGCCAGAGGGCGCTGGAGAACCAGGTGTCCAGCACGTCCTCCTCCCGGGTGATATTTTTGCCGCCGCACTTGGCGCAGCAGGCGGGGTCCTGCCGGTCCACGGTGATGTGGCCGCAGTCCGCGCAGGTCCAGGCGGGAATCTGGTGGCCCCACCAGAGCTGGCGGGAGATGCACCAGTCGTGGACGTTCTCCATCCAGTTGGTGTAGGTCTTGGCGAACCGGTCGGGGACGAAGCGCACCTCACCGTCGTTGACCACGCGGAGGGCCTCCTTGGCGAGGGGCTGCATCTTCACAAACCACTGGGCGGAGATCAAGGGCTCCACGTCGCTGTGGCAGCGGTAGCAGGTGCCAACGTTGTGGCTGTAGGGCTCGATCTTCTCCATGAGCCCCAGGGCCGTTAGGTCCGCCACCACGGCCTTCCGGGCCTCGTAGCGGTCCATGCCGCAGTAGCGCCCGCCGTTCTCGTTGACCACGCCGTGGTCGTCCAAGACGCGGATGGTGTCCAGGTTGTGGCGCAGGCCCACCTCAAAGTCGTTGGGGTCGTGGGCGGGGGTCATCTTCACACAGCCGGTGCCGAAGTCCATCTCCACGTACTCGTCGGCCACGATGGGAATCTCACGGTCCATGAGAGGGAGGAGGCAGGTCTTGCCGATGAGGTGCTTGTACCGCTCGTCGGCGGGGTTCACCGCCACGCCGGTGTCGCCCATCATGGTCTCCGGACGGGTGGTGGCCACGACCAGGTAGCCGCTGCCGTCGGTGAGGGGATAGCGCATGTGCCACAGGTGGCCGGGCTTGTCCTGGTACTCCACCTCCGCGTCGGAGAGGGCGGTGATGCAGTGGGGGCACCAGTTGATGATCCGGCTGCCCTTGTAGATGAGGCCCTTGTCGTAGAGGGCGCAGAAGGTCTCCCGCACGGCTCTGGAGCAGCCCTCGTCCATGGTGAAGCGGGCCCGGTCCCAGTCGCAGGAGACGCCTAACTTCTGCTGCTGCTCCACAATCCGGGCGCCGTACTTCTCCTTCCAGGCCCAGACCCGCTCCAAAAACTTCTCCCGGCCCAGGTCGTGGCGGGTGAGGCCTTCGGTCCTGCGCAGCTCCTCCTCCACCTTGATCTGGGTGGCGATGCCCGCGTGGTCGGTGCCGGGCATCCACAGCGCCTCATATCCCTGCATCCGCTTGAAGCGGGTGAGGATGTCCTGGAGGGTGCAGTCCATGGCGTGGCCCATGTGGAGCTGGCCAGTGACGTTGGGGGGCGGCATTACGATGGAGAAGGGCTTCTTGTCGGGGTTGGGGGCCGCCTTGAAGCAGCCGGCCTCCATCCAGGCCCTGTAGATCTTCCCCTCCACCTCTTGGGGCTCGTAGACCTTGGGCAGTTCTTTTTTCATCGTCATAGTGTTGTTCTCCTACTCTTTTCTGTGGGTGATGTTGCCGGTTTTTTCCGGAATTTGTTGGGTTTTTTAATAGTACCGGTTTTCCCGGAGGTATGTCTGGAATTTTTCGGGTACCTTAAAGTCGTACCAGCGCCTGGACTGCCGGCGCAGAAGGGCGCGGAAGTCCTCTAACGTGCCCTCCCGCAAAAAGGACTTGGGCACCACGATGTCCACCATCTTGTAGCCGGTGATGTGGAACACCTCCTCGCACTCGGACACGGTGCGAAAGCGCCTGTAGGGGGTCCTTTCGTCCAGCTTGCCACAGAGCAGGCGGCACTGGCCGTCCTCGAAGGTGAGGGAGATGGGGTCGGCCATGTTCAGGTCCTTGGCGAAGTACTTGCCGGCGGCGATGTACTTCTCCCGGTCCCTGGTGCGCTGCTTGAGCTGGCGCAGGGTGAAAAACCCGCTGGCCACGGCGTACTGGTTGGCGAGGATCAGCAGGCAGATCAGGCCCATGAGGAGGATATTCCCCCAATCCCCGCCGGGTATCAGGACAATAAACCCCATGCCGAACAGGATAAGAAAGAAGATTCCGAAGCCTAAGTTGTTGCGCCGGTCCCGGAGGTAGCTGAGGACTATGGCGTAGTCCCCGAAGCCGTCAAAGACGCCCAGGGGGCCGGAAAAGACGAAGCGGTCCTCCACGGGGGCACCATCCTTTCTGTGGATTGTCATTGCTGCGGGGGCGGGGGGCGGGATAGACTGTCTTGCCGCTTTTGGGCGGGTGCTCAGAGGTATTTTTGCAGGCTGGGGGGGACCTTGTGGACAAACCAGTTGTCCATGTGGGGCTCCAGCCACGCCCGGAACTCCGCTTCGCCGCCCCGGGTGAGAAAGCTCTTGGGCAGGGTGAAGCCCTGGCCCTCCTCGCCTACGATCCAGTACACGGCTTCGCACTCCAGCACCGTGTGGAGCTCCTCGCAGCGGTAGACAGTGGGCGGGGTGTCCGGGTGGAAGTCGATGTGAAACCGGCCGTCGGAGAGGGTCACGCGCACCGGGCCGCCGGTGTCCTCCAAACAGTAGTGGCCGTGGGCCTGGAGGCGCTGCCGGTCCTGGCGGCACCTCCGGAGGCTCCGGACCGCCTCCCAGCCGGTGTACTGGTCCCAGACCTTCCACAAAAGCAGCAGGCAGGCCGCCAGCAGCGTCAGGGCGTGGACCGTGTCGTGGAAGCAGATGAACACCAGCAGGCACAGGAGGAACATGGTGAGGAAGGAGCAGCCTACAATCAGATTGCTCCGCCGGTCCTGTAGGAAGGAGAGGATGATGGCGTAGTCCGCCGAGGCATCAAACTCCTGCCGGCTTCCCTCAAAGACAAATCGCTTGGCCATCAAGACGCCTCCTTTCCGTCGGCTCCGCTGGCGCGCCTCACGGGCTTGCCTGTGACTTGGGTGAGGAAGGGGCCAAAGGCCGCCGGGCTTCCCTCGGTGAAGTCGGTGTGCTTGAGCACGTAGGCGTAGGTGTTGTTCAGGTACAGGTAGTAGTAGGCATCGTCGGCGAACAGCTCACCCAAGACGCTGTAGCTGTACCTGGCCTCGCTGACGGGGGTTTTGTAGGAGAAATCCTCCGGGGTGAAGCGAAAGACGGTCTCCTGCCCCTTGTCCGGGTAGCTGTTCCAGATGGCCCCGGTGAGCTTCTCCCGGTGCTTTTGCAGCCGCCGGCGCTCCCACAGCAGCATCAGGCCCGTCCAGAGGAGCAGCCCCGCGCCGATGACGGGGGAGAAGCGCTCAAAGGTGTATCCCCGGCCGGTGCGGAGGTGGTGGAGGAAGTCCAGGAGGAACAAGAGGACGCCGGCGGCGCCTACGGCGGTCAGCAGGACGCCCAGGGTCCTGGCCAGCAGGCGCTGGAGCCTCCGGTTTTTCACGTTCCGGTACTGGGAGACGGCCACCAGGGCGGCGATGGTCTCCTTGGTATAGGTGGTGCGCACGGTGAAGTTCATGCAGAGCCTCCTCTCCCCGGCGGCGGTGTGATGGATAGAAAAAGGGGGGTCAGAATTTCCGGCGTTATCGGATATACGGGACGCCGAGGCCGGTTTTTTCGGCGATGAAGGTCCGGAAGGCCTCCGGCGTCCCCTGTGTGAAGCCGGCCTTGCTGTAGACCTGTCCGTGCCGCCGGCCAAGGAGGAGCAGGAAGTAGGCCTCTGTCTCGCAGACCGCCTGGATCTGCTCATAGTGCCAGGTGCTCTCCGACACCAACGTGGTGTGGCGGTAGTCCTCCTCGGTGAAATGGGCGGTGACCTGCCGGGAGCCGGGGAGGACTTGGCGCAGGCCGATGGCCCCGTTGAGCCGGTCCTCGAACAGCAGCATGCCCAGCAGCATCAGACCCAGCAGCAGGTTCAGCCAAGGGACATCGCCGCCCAGCCAGAGGAGCAGGAACAGCAGGAGATCCAAAACCAGCACCACCCAGCAGAAGATGTGTATAGCAATGTTCCGCCGCCGGCCCAGCGTCCTGCGCGCCGCCCTGGACAGTGCGGTCATCGCCCGCTGGTCCACGGTGGTTTCCACTGTGAATTCCGTAAAAATCGCCTCCCGACATGAAAAACGCCCTGAGCAAAGACTGCTCAGGGCGAAGTGAAACTCCGCGGTACCACCTGAATTTCCCGACAAGGGGACACTCGTGCTCCTGGTAACGGGGGAGAAGCCGCCGGCGTCTACTGTGGCGCGGGCCTGTTGGGGCCGGAGCTCAGGAGGGACTTCCCCACAGCCGCCGCGCGGGGCCTTGCACCAACCGGCCTCTCTCTGTAGCGCAGGGGGGGATGGGTACTTGTCTCCATCGTCGCTTTTTTCTTATTATAGCTTTGGATGGGGCGTTTGTCAAGGGTTATGGGGGGCGGGATTGGGGGTGGTAATGGGGCGGGGCCGGTGAGGACACCGGCCCCTACGGACGCAAAGACTTTGCAGGGGCCGATGCCCTCGTCGGCCCGATGGAAGCGGGGGCTTCGCAGGTGGTGGTAATGGGCGGGGCGGCGGGGGAGTTGATGCCGCCCTGTCAGCTTCCCATCCGCACGACAAACGGAAAGTTACCTTCCGTCCCCGCCTTTATCGCAGCCATAGCGATAGTAATTACGGAAAAGCCGCTGCACTTCTTTGCTTGTAAATAGCTCTGTAAAAGAATCAGCTATTTTTGTTCTGTATTCCTCATCAAAAATCAGTGATTTTTCAGCCATATAAATTCCTGTATCTTTTCCGTCACATACATAAAAATAGACCATATCCCCGATGTCATCCCCAAAGGGAAGCGCATTGGGGCAATCCTCAAAAAAATCTACGGTGGTGTCAAAGTCCTTAATATCGGCCCATGTCCAAAATGTCATGGTTGGGATTGCCTTGTTTGGGCGAGTATCGTCAATGCCGCCGCCGCCAAAATGGCGAAAGATTTGGCAGTAATCCTCCGGCAGTAAAATCGGTGAATGCTCCCTGATTAAGTTTAGTTCTGTCTCCACCTCGTTTTTCCAGTTTGGACGCCAATATGAATGATACCCGTCCCACGCTCGGCACATCTCATTTTGGAAACCGTCAAAAAGCAAATTAATCTGCTCTATTAAGTTCATAACGATGATCCTCCATCCCAGTTAGATGATAAGTTCGCTATTTATTTCTTCCGCTTTTCCTCGACAGAAAGATGCGGCTTACCCGCCTCTATTACGGCTGCCTCATCCAAGTTTTTCCCAAATAACTCCTGTATCTGGAACTCAGGCACCAACTTTTTGGTCTTTGCGTAACTCTGTGAGGCATCAAAAGGGCGAAAAATGAAGCCGGTCCCCAACTCTGCCCGGAGCTGTGGATCTATGCTCTCCTCAAAGTAGTCCACCACTTCTTGACGCAGCGCTGGCGGGATGTCCTCATATACGGTCTCTGTCAGCTGGAGAACTATGGAATCACCCAGCTCCTCGGTTTTCCAACAGGGCGCATTCAAAATCGTGTCGCGCCCCAGCATTTTGATATAGGGCGGGCCAAAATAGGTGCGCCACTTTAACGCGGGGCAACGAATATCAAGTCGGTCCGGAATCAGTGCGCTTTTTGTATTTGTGCAGGGGATAGAACTGGTGTAGTCATAAATTTCGGCATGGACAGGGGAAAACAGACGAACCAAATCGTCACAAAAATGGACAAACTGAGCCATATTTCCTGCGTCCTTTTTTAAGAATGGCTTGGAAATATTTACGGAAATCATATTAAACAGAACAGAATTTGCCCAGTTGCGCCATCCTATAAAATATCCGATTTTTGTAGGAGGCCGCCCTTTCATCATGA
Source organism: Oscillospiraceae bacterium (assembly GCA_022801715.1). GTDB lineage: Bacteria > Bacillota > Clostridia > Oscillospirales > Oscillospiraceae > CAJFPI01. Next base: position 181 of record JAAWSV010000059.1, on the reverse strand, counting down.
GCTGCGCATGGCAGGGACGGCTCTCCAGCTCCTCCTGAGAAAGATCTGCGCCCCCGAACCAGGACAGAATGATTTCATCCTTCTTTTTATCATTGAATATCTGCTTCATAGGCTCATAATTACCGTACTTAAAGGGCCGGTAATTGGGGCCATAGGCGTCAATTAGTCGAAAAAAATCCTG